>NZ_JAKLTL010000006.1:0-252368 GCF_022012315.1 Acinetobacter sp. ME22 | reverse complement strand
TATTTGCATACACTCATTTTTACAGCAATTTATCTTTTTTTGCTTAACTGACTGGCATTACCCCGAAATGGAGTGCTTTTTTAACTTAATCTGCAAAGATTAAATTAGTTCACCATGTCAGCAACTGCTGCACGTTCTTCTTCTAGCTCATTTAGAGTGAAGTTGATACGCTCACGGCTGAATTCGTCGATTTCTAAACCTTGAACGATTTTGTATTCACCGTTTTCAGTTGTTACAGGGAAACCGAACATTACGCCTTCAGGAATACCATAAGAACCGTCAGAAGGAATACCCATAGTTACCCATTTGCCGTTAGTGCCAAGTGCCCAATCACGCATATGGTCGATTGCAGCATTTGCAGCAGAAGCAGCAGAAGAAAGACCACGCGCTTCGATGATCGCAGCACCACGTTTACCAACAGTTGGAAGGAATACGTTAGCGTTCCAGTCAGCATCGTTGATTTTGTCTTTCAAGCTTTCGCCGTTTACGTTTGCAAAACGGTAGTCAGCATACATTGTTGGAGAGTGGTTACCCCAAACAGTCATGTTTTCGATGTCAGAAACTGCAACACCCGCTTTTTGAGCAAGTTGAGTCAATGCACGGTTGTGGTCAAGACGCAACATTGCAGTAAAGTTTTTCGCTGGAAGATCTGGAGCAGATTTCATTGCGATGTAAGCGTTAGTGTTTGCAGGGTTACCGACAACAAGCACTTTAACGTCACGGCTAGCAACTTCGTTCAGTGCTTTACCTTGACCAATGAAGATTTCACCGTTTACTTTAAGTAAGTCAGCACGTTCCATACCTGGACCACGTGGACGTGAACCCACTAACAATGCATAGTCAGCATCTTTGAATGCAACTTTAGGATCATCAGTACCGATCATGCCAGCCAACAATGGGAACGCACAGTCATCAAGTTCCATCATTACGCCTTTAAGCGCTTGTTGAGCTTTTTCAACTGGAATTTCAAGCAATTGTAAAATAACTGGTTGGTCTTTCCCTAACATTTCACCGCTTGCAATACGGAATAATAAGCTATAACCGATTTGACCTGCAGCGCCTGTAACGGCAACACGAACGGGTTGCTTCATGTGATTATCTCCAATTGAGGATCGTTGATATGATTAAACAGTGGTTCCATTTAATCCTTAATCATAAACGGCAATTATTGTACTCCAATCTTGCGGGTCATGCATGAAAAATAGAATGATTTGCAACAAAAGTCTGATAGAAAATTTAAACAAAATGAAGTGTGTTAATAGCTAAATTTACTGATCTTCCGTTGCTTCACTACGTGACAAATCACCTGATGAATGCATGCAAAGCAGATTAATAAGTTCCCTGTATGGTAAAACTTTTTGGACAATTTGAAATTTCATGATTTGCACAAGCTTTATATGTGCCGTTGCTGTTGTAACAAATGCTGACATGCGTCAATACAGTTGTGCCATGATTGCTCTGACAATGAAACTCAATACCATCTGCAGGTAAACCCGAGTTGAGTTTTAAAAATTGGGCGAGCAATGTCGGTCGTTGAATAGTATGTGAAGAAGCATCTGTTAATACTGCAGGAATTTTGAGCCTCTGTGCATAATTAATAATGGTTCTAAAATATTGTACGGCGGACATTGACATACACCCACCAACACTTCGCCAAAGCTGAATGCGTGATGCTTCATCAGGAATAATGCGTGCAACAACTTTGGCTTGTAAAGGGGGCAATATCGCTGAGCTGTTGGTTTCACAACCTGCACGCATGGTTTCAGGAACAAGACCTGCGACTGTTAGCGCATAACCTTCAAGGCATTTTCGCTGTTTTTTACGATTGGGGTCTAATGCACAAATTGCAGGGGTCATCTGAACATGTAGAATATCTCCGCCACGGCTAGAGTTCGATTCAGCATGTGCTGGAGAATACATAACCATCAGCCCAAACATCAGTAAGCCGCCGATAACAAAAGAAGCTGAATAAGCTAAGCATTCTTGTCTAATGATGTAGGAAACCAAAAGTCAGATCTCTCGCATTTACTGTTCTAGACGTGCGGGGATTGCACGCATCCATTTACCAATATTTTGTATTCCCTGTCCAAGCACTGAACCATAGTGAGTTGCATTGGTCATGACATTTTTAACGTAATCACGCGTTTCAGATAATGGAATACTTTCAACATATTGGTCTGCCGCAATGGTTCCCGTACTGGCTTGCCAACGGCGCGCGCGGTTTGGTCCTGCATTATAACCTGCTGTGGCTAACACAGCATTGTCACTGAGTTGCCCCTGAATCATGGACAAATAATACGTACCATAACGTACATTTGTATTCATATCGGTTAATACGGCGGGATTATACGTTTCTCCCATTTTTTTTGCGACTTGTTTCGCAGTTTCTGGCATGATTTGCATTAAACCTCCCGCTCCAACACTAGAACGGGCATGTGTCACAAAACGACTTTCCTGACGCATTAATCCATACGCCCATGCAGGATCTAAGCCCACATTTTGACTATAACTGACCACCGTATTTTGATGAGGCGTTAAATAACTCAAACGATCATTGTGTTTATTGATTGTACGATTCGCTGCATAAATCGCACGATCATACCAGCCCATATCGGCTGCACGCTGTGCAGCTGCCAACAACAAACCATCATCTTCACGTAAATACGCCTGTCGCACTGCCCAGTTCCATTCGCGATTTGTATAAATATCTGAGGCATTAATACGTTTTAATGCAAATGCACGACGAAAATGAATATCTTGATCTAAGCGCCGAAAATCGCTGGCTGTAGGCTGATATTGAATCCGTTTGCTATATGCTTCACCTAATCGCTGTTGAGCCAATAAGTTATGATAATCATCACCACTTTTTGCCAAACGCTGATAGATTCCCATTGCAATTCGTTTCGAGTTTGCATCGCCACGTTGCTCATAAGCACGAGCTAACCAGTATTGCCAACGGTCTTCTTGCTGTTGGGTTACACTCATACTACCAATCGCACGCATGACACTATCCCATGCACCAAAACGTACCGCCTGACGGGCATAAATTTCAGCCTCTTCTGGACTAAAAGCTAAGTCACCATAACTGGCATCAAAATAGTTGAGCACAATGCGATTAAAATTATTTTTGAGAACGCTCGTACCGCCAATATATGCCACACTGCGATATAAATATTTCTGTACAGGTTCAGGAACATTCTCTGCTGCACGATTTGCAGCACTTAAACCCGAATCCAGATCAGTTTGAGTCAAACGTGATAAAGCAAAGATTAAATAAGCATAGTCTGTAGCATTATTTTTAGGTGCTGACCAAAGATAGTTCAATGGACTGTTCTGAATTTGATTGAGTTGAGCCAAAGATAGATTTAATCCCATGGCTTGAGCTGTTGCCAATGCTGCTCCTAACTGCCCTGCTCGCAATTGCCCCCATAAGCGTTGCTGTTTATCTTGCGTACTCATGAGTGGACTACTGAGCATCATTCGTCCCAGACTTTGACAGGCATCAGGCAAGCTTTCGGTACTGAGCCATAAATCTTTAAATTCAGCAAAAACCAAAGGATCACCAGATTTGGCGCGTACCTGTGCAACCGCACAACTCTCTGCTTGATCAGGATTGGTGACATAAGGAACAACAGGTTGGGCATTGTTATAATCAGCTTGCTTGACTTTTTCTTCGACATAATCAGCAGCTAATTTTTCTGCCATCGCAGATTGTGGATAGCGTCTTGCAAAATCAACAATTTGACCAGACGGTTGATAACCTAAATTGATATTGAGTTTCCAGTATTCAGGGTAATACCCCAAAGCATCTTGTTGCATGCTTGCCGTATACTGATCCAATAATGCTGTATTTCCTGAATTTGCAGCACGTAATGCATCATTAAATTGTTCTTCGGCAGCAAACGCTGCTCCATTGGCTCCAAAAACACACCCTAAGGCAAATAGACGACCATAAAATTGATATGTTGTTGCACATAAAACCCGCAATTTTTTCATATAGCCGAATATACCCTTACTTGCCCTGCAATTTTTGCCCTCAGTTTAATGTTAATAGATGCACTGTTGTTGTTATGTTATGTAATCATTTTGGGCAAAGAATCGGCAATTTTGTACCGATCCGTAAAAACCAAAAGAGCTATAGCTTCAAAACAAAAAATGCTAAAATACCGCTCCTTTTCTTCCTTGCCAAAGTGTTACAGGTTCATACCACTGTAGACCTGAACACTTAGCCTTATTTTTCAGGAGCCTACATGACGGTTCAGACCTTCATTCCAGCACGTGCCGAAGCTGCCTCAGAAAACACTGTCTCCCAGCCTTTGCACACCTCTGACGTTTCAAACGCAGTGAAAAAACTGTACATTGAAACTCAAGGGTGTCAAATGAATGAATATGACAGTCACCGTATGGCCGACCTCCTCGGCGACTCACACGGCTATGTACTCACCAACGATCCAAAAGATGCTGACATTCTTTTGATGAACACCTGTTCAATTCGTGAAAAAGCTCAAGAAAAAGTCTTTAGTGAGCTTGGTCGTTGGCGCAAACTGAAAGAAAAAAATCCTGATCTTGTGATTGGTGTCGGTGGTTGTGTCGCTTCACAAGAAGGTGACAACATTCAAAAACGTGCACCGTATGTCGACATGGTTTTTGGCCCACAAACTTTGCATCGCTTACCGCAAATGCTCGATCAACACAACGATCAAGTTGAAAAGCCAAAGCAAGACAAAATTAAACTGGTCGATATCTCATTCCCTGATATTGAAAAATTCGACTTCTTGCCTGAACCACGTGTTGAAGGTTACAAAGCCTTTGTTTCGATTATGGAAGGTTGTTCAAAATATTGTTCATTCTGTGTTGTGCCTTACACACGTGGTGAAGAAGTTTCTCGTCCACTTGATGATGTCTTGGCGGAAATTGCAGGTCTTGCTGAAAAAGGCGTTCGTGAAATCAACCTTTTAGGTCAAAACGTCAATGGTTATCGTGGTGAAACCTTTGATGGCAAAATCTGTACCTTCGCTGATTTGTTACGTTTAGTTTCAGAAATTCCAGGGATTGGTCGTCTACGTTATACCACATCGCATCCACTTGAATTTTCTGAAGACCTAATTCAGTGCTACCGTGATCTTCCACAAATGGTGTCACATTTGCACTTGCCTGTACAAAGTGGTTCAAATGCTGTGTTACAAGCCATGAAGCGCAACCACACCATTGATGTCTATATCAACAAGATTGCTAAGTTACGTAAAATCCGTCCAGACATGCATTTGTCGAGTGATTTTATTATTGGTTTCCCAGGTGAAACTGATGAGAACTTCTCTGAAACCTTACAATTTATCAAAGATTTAGACTTCGATCATTCTTATAGCTTTATCTACTCGAAACGCCCTGGCACACCTGCCTCAGAACTTGAAGATACAACGCCTGAAGATGTGAAAAAAGACCGTCTTGCACAAGTTCAAAAAGTCATTAAACAGTCTAGTATCGACAAAACTGATGCCATGCTAGGTACAGTGCAACGTGTCTTGATTGAAAATGTTTCTAATAAAGACCCAAATCTTTTGGTCGGCACAGCAGACAACACCCGTTTAGTAACGTTTATTGGCGATACGACTTGGGTTGGTCGTTTTGCAGAAATTGAGATTACCGAGATTAAAACTTTGAATTTAGTCTATGGTGAGCTCTTGAATCTTGAGCCTGACGTGGCGTAATGTAGGGCTATAGACTAAACAACACTTAAAAGGAATTGTCTTGACTGCAGCGATCCGACGTACAGTATCTTTTCCAGGTATTTCAATGGACCGTTTAAAAAGCATGCTCGGTGCTTACAACGGTCACTTGAAACAAATTGAACAACGTTTAGACGTCCAAATTACCCATCGAGGCGATGTTTTTTATATCGATGGTGACATTGAGGCGGTGGAGAGAGCAGAAACCCTGTTACAGCGACTGCATGAAGAAGCTGAACTGTCCTCTCCGATTAGTGCAGACCAATTACACATGATGATTCAAGGCAGTCAGACCGAGCGTGATCTGATGGATGATGAGGGTCAGGAGCATACTGGGCTAGACAGCGTCTGGTTACAAACACGCAAAGGGCGTATTAACCCGCGTGGTGCAAACCAGAAACGCTATGTACAGCGTATTTTGCAAAGTGATATTTCTTTTGGTATTGGACCTGCGGGAACGGGTAAAACCTATTTAGCCGTTGCTGCAGCAGTCGATATGCTCGAACGTAACGAAATCCAGCGAATTCTCTTGGTTCGTCCTGCGGTTGAAGCAGGTGAAAAACTGGGTTTCCTCCCTGGTGACTTAAGCCAAAAAATTGATCCCTATCTACGTCCACTTTACGATGCCTTGTATGAAATGCTTGGCTTTGAAAAAGTGGCGAAGTTGATCGAACGCCAAGTGATTGAAGTTGCACCGCTCGCTTATATGCGTGGACGTACCTTAAATCACTCGTTTGTGATTTTGGATGAAGCACAAAACACCACACCTGAACAAATGAAGATGTTTCTCACTCGTTTAGGTTTTGGTTCTCGCGCCGTGATTACAGGGGATATTACCCAAGTCGATTTACCACGTGGTCAGCAATCAGGCTTAGCTCATGCTTTGCGTGTTTTAGAGCATGTAACTGAAATTCATATTACGCGTTTCCACTCTCGTGATGTGGTTCGCCATCAACTCGTACAAAAAATTGTCGAAGCCTACGAAGGCTGGGACAGTGAGCAACACCGAATTGGTGCTGAAGAACGTGCTGCACGCAAAGCGCGCCATGAAGCACTCATTCAAGAAAATGATGTCGCGGCAGATGCCCAACATCAGGACGCTTAAGGACTCATTTTGAAACTTAATCTTTCATTACAACAAGACGTTTTAGCACCTGAACTGGTGCTAAAACGTGGTTATCTTAAAAAAGTCATTGAAACCACTTTACGCCATGTCGACATGCAGCAAGATTGTGAAATCGGGGTTGCTTGTGTGGATAATGCTGAAAGTCATGAACTGAATTTACAATACCGCCAAAAAGACAAACCGACCAATGTTCTGTCTTTTCCAAGTGACATTCCCGAAGAAGTCCTCCCCATGCTGGATGCTTTTCCACTGGGTGACTTGGTGATCTGCATTCCTGTCGTTTTGCAGGAAGCCGATCAACAGCATAAAAAACCGCTCGATCATTTCACCCATATGTTAGTGCATGGCACACTGCATTTGCTTGGCTATGACCATGAAACTAGTGATGAAGATGCTGAGGAAATGGAAGCTTTGGAAATTGAAATTTTAGCCAAACTCGGTTTAGCCAATCCGTATCAGGATCAGTAAAAATAGAAAGGAGTGCAATTGATGTTTGTGGTGATTTTCAAAGCAGAGATTGCACAGCTCGATTCAGAATATAGTCAAACTGCACAGCAATTACGTCAAAAGGCCTTTGCTGACTATGGTTGCTTGAAGTTCGAGTCCTATACTGAAAATGAGCAAGAAATTGCACTGTCATATTGGACAGACCTCGCCAGTATTCAACGTTGGCAACAAGATCCTGAACATCAAATCGCTCAACAGATCGGACGAGAACGCTGGTACAAAAACTATAGCGTTGAAATTTGTGAATTGCAGCGACAGTATCAAATCAATCAAATCACATAAAAAAATCGGGATAAATTCCCGATTTTTTTATTTCACTTCAAATTCAGCTTCAGCTGGATCAAAACGCCATGTCCGTACAATACGTAATTCAGAAATATCTTTCATACTGGCATCGAAACGCCCAAACGGCGCACCACGGCGGACTGAATCCTTGGCAGCTTCATCCAAAATAGCATGTCCAGAACTCTGCAATAAATGCAATGCACGTACCCCACCCTCACTATTTAAGACCACCATTAAACGAACTTCGCCAGACCAGCGTTGTTGCTTGGCTTGTTCTGGATAATAGCGGTTGCCGTATAACTCCACTTTTTCACGGAACTTATTCAAATAAGCCGCCGATGCATCCCGTTTAGCCTGAATACCATCTACGGTTTTAATTTTTTGCTGGCGACTAAAATCTTGTTGGCGCTGTAAATACTGAGCTTCAAGACTTGCCACCATCGCCGCTTTCGCCTGATATTGACTTTGCAATTCATCCATGGCTTTTTTACGACGTTGATCTTCACTTTGTTTTTGCCAGCTCAAAACAGTCATCAGCACTTTTTCTTCAAATTTAAGCTCGCGCTGCTGTTTAACCATTTCAAGTTGTTGCAGTTGTTGATCACCTGCGGACTGAGACTCATCTGCTGGGGCAAGATTGGTTGACATACGGTGTTTTTGTCTAAAAATCCCTGAACCTTGTTGATCTGCCTGCGCAATAAAGTCTGCATTTTCCACTGCATCTTTGCTTGGTCGAATCGTCACAGCAATTTCTTGATGCATAGACTGATCGGCATGCGGCATCGCAAAGCGTATGCACAACAAAATAAGATGCAGTAGCAATGCCGAAATCACTGCCACCATAAACACCGAGTCTTTCCACCAAGACAGTGTGATTTTTTGCTGAATCAAGTATTGCTTTGTCATAACATTAAAACGACCAAACTTGTCAAAAATACACGTAACATACAAATATGCGATTTTTTTAGAGAAAAATGCTGTTTTATACTATTTTTTGCAGCCGAATATAGCTGATCGACTTTGCAACAGCGAGTATAAAAAATAGATGTGAATTTTTCATCTTATTCAATAAGATTGCAACCCGTATAAAAAACTATTTTTTGGAAGCCATTTATGCAAACGCTCATTTCCAACATTTCTAAACGTATCCGCGAGGTATACCGCAAGGCTGGAGGATTTATTGAGGAAGAGCGTGAATTTGCATTATCACAAGTATTTCTAAACGCAACTTTCAAACGTTTTGTGACCGATAACGTGAAAATTTTGCAGGACTTACATGCCGATGTACATGATGACTGGCTACGTTTATATGCCACACTTGACGTTCAAGGCTTGTATACCACTTTATCTGTTGACCTAAAATTATTACAAATGGAACTCAACAAAGATACCCAGCTCTTGGTCTTTGAACAAATTAGCCAAACTCAAGTCATTGAAGCTAAATATAAAAATTTTTTCCAAAAAATAGCCGTTAAATTCGCTCTATTCTTTTATCAAAAAGTTTTAGACAAAGATCCACTCGGTACAATTTTACAGCGTTTTAATGTACTTGATGTCAAAGATGATCTGTTATATCTCGATCTGAATCGCTGGCTGGGCAAAAATCCATCGATCATTGAAACTTTAGCCAAAGTTCACGTCAATCATGCGGTATTACGTGAAGCTGAACTGGTGGTTTTGGGCAATGTCAATTTAGAAGCGCTCTTTAAGAAAACTTCAGAGGAGTCAACATTAACTGATCCTATTGATACAACAAAAGACGCTGAAAAAAGCACATAATATGATGGATCTCATACAAAATGTATGTATGCATCCACATTTCATCGATTAATCTATGTCACGATAAAATATAAATATTGTAGGAATGATTATGCTTAAACAACGAATCCCTGCACGCTCTTTGGGTGTTGCTGTTCTTTTGCTTGGTGCTGTCGCAATTTCTTCAGAAGCTATGGCACTCAGCCCATTTCAGGCAACTTACCAGTTTTCCTATAACGGTAAAAATATGGGTTCAGCAACCCGTAGTTTAAAACAAAATGGCAATAACTGGACTTATGTCTTTGCAGCAAAGGCAGGTATTTTAGCTTCTGCCACCGAAACCAGTAACTTTTCCCTCATCGGCAATAATGTGGTTTCCAATAGTTTTAGCCGTAATGCCAGTTATATTGGCTTGTCTGATACGCTTAAAATCAACTTTAATCCTGCCGCCAAAACCATTGCCACCAACCGCAAAGGCAAAGCACGTTCGTTTGCATGGAAAACAGGCGCTTTGGATGAACTCAATGCTGAAATCCAAATCCGTGAAGATTTACAAAAATCAGGGCTTAAAAACAGTTATCCGCTGACTGATGCCAAAGGGGTAGATGCTCGCCGTTTTATTAAACTGGGTAATGAAAACCTCGTTACTCCTTATGGCACACTCAGTACCATCAAGGTCAAACTAGAACACGGCAAAGCCGAACGTAATACCATTTTCTGGTTAGCGCCTAAACTTGACTACTTACCTGTCAAAGTTGCCCATAATGATGGTAGCAGTTCTTATGGTATTTTGCTCACAGGCTATCAAGGACCAACCAAATAAACGCATTTTTGCAATTTTGACTTGCAATTTTTCGGATGCTTTTTAAAATACGCCTTTGCTTAAAAAAGCATCCGTTCCTTAGAGGTTCCTCCCTGTGCAAGCACTAGAACAGAAAATCTTAAGTGAAGGTATCGTTCTATCTGATCAAGTTCTGAAAGTAGATGCTTTCTTAAATCACCAAATCGATCCTGTCTTGATGCAGCAAATTGGACATGAATTTGCTGTACGCTTTAAAGATCAAGGTATTACCAAAATCATCACCATTGAAGCTTCAGGTATTGCACCTGCGGTAATGGCAGGTTTAGAACTTGGTGTTCCCGTCATTTTTGCGCGTAAACATCAGTCTTTAACCCTAAAAAATGATTTGTACGAATCAAAAGTCTATTCATTTACCAAGCAAACCACCAGCACCATTACGATTTCAAACAAGTACTTACATGCGACTGATAAAGTCCTTGTGATTGATGATTTCTTGGCAAATGGTCAAGCGGCGTTAGGTTTAATTGATTTAGTCCATCAAGCTCAAGCTGAAGTGGTTGGTTTGGGTATTGTGATTGAAAAATCATTCCAAACAGGTCGTCAACTCTTGCTTGAAAAAGGCTATCGCATCGAGTCTCTCGCACGCGTTGAGTCCTTAGCTGACGGTCAAGTCACTTTTGTTCGAGATTAAATAAAAAAGAGCGATTGATTCGCTCTTTTTTTTGGACCATTTGGTCGATGAATTGGAATGCTTGCCCAGTCATCGACCTAAAAATCAATCTTGTTATTGCAATTTCAATGCGACTTCACCCAAACGCTTACCCTGTTCAATACACAACGCTTTTTCTTCCGCACTTAAACCTTGATCATGACGTGAACCACTGACATGACTTGCCCCATACGGCGTTCCGCCTGATTTAGTATTGGACAATGCGGGATGTGCATTGGTTAAACCTAAAATCATCATGCCATGGTGAAATAACGGCGGCAACATACTGAGCAAGGTACTTTCCTGTCCACCATGCATCGAACCCGATGATGTAAAGACACAAGCAGGTTTGTTATGTAAAGCTCCACTCAGCCATAAGGTCGTGGTCTGATCCCAAAAGTATTTCATCTCGCTCGCCATGTTACCAAAGCGCGTTGGCGAACCTAGTGCCAAACCTGCACAGCCTGCCAAATCCTCTAAACTACAGTAAATATCGCCTTCTTCAGGAATACTTGGCGCAGCGACTTCTACCGCCGTGGTCAATTGTGGAACGGTACGAATTTTGACGGACATCCCTGCTGCTTCAATACCATCGGCAATCAAGTGTGCCATTTCTTTGGTTGAGCCATATTTGCTGTAATACAGTACGAGAATATAGGTTTGCATTGCTCTTGAAATACAATAAAAAAGAAAACTATACGGTATTTTGTAGTTTTTTTGGGTAGCCTTAGAGAAATATTACATAAATTCTCATCAAAAAAATTAGGGCTAGGTTATGCAAAAACTTCTGATGCGCCTGCCATTTTATGAAAAAAAATGGTTTCAGTTTCTTTTATTTACAATCAATCGGTTTGAGAATGATCGTTGTCGTGACAAAGCCGCTTCACTGACTTACACCACGTTATTTGCTGTCGTACCTATGCTAACAGTGTTTTTAGTCATTATTTCTTCGATTAAAGCGCTAGAACCTGCACGTCAGCAAGTACAGCACCTCATCTATACCAATCTATTACCTAAAAGCAGCATCGCTTTTGATCAGGCCTTTAACTCGTTTACGGACAAGTCCAGCAACCTGACCGTGATCGGGATTTTATTTTTATTCCTCACTTCACTAATGATGCTCACTAGTGTTGAGGAAGCTTTTAACCGTATTTGGCGAGTCAAGCAACAGCGTGGTGGAATTATTGGTTTTATGCGCTATTGGACCATTATTTCTTTAGGTCCAATTCTGTTAGGTAGTGCATTTGTGATTTCATCAACTGTCGCTTCCCTAAATATCTTGAGCAATAATTTTGTTGGTTATCAAATCGATGGTACGGTATTTCTAGGATTTATTTCTTATATTCTGATTATTCTTGGTTTTTTTATTATTTATTGGACAATCCCAAACCGATCTGTACCGATTAAAGCCGCTGCAATTGCAGGCATTTTGAGTGGTTCAATTTTTCAGTTACTCAAAAGCTTTTTTGGTTTCATGATGGCAAATTTTACTAGCTATGAACTGGTCTATGGTGCATTTGCCGCGGTTCCTATTTTTCTATTATGGATTTATTTATCATGGAATATCGTCTTATTAGGCGTCGAGGTCAGTTTCGCTCTCACCTCTTTTAGTACAGGCAATCGCCAAAAACGTCACCCTGTGATTATGCTGCTTGATATTTTAGATTTATTTTATAAAAAACAGAAACTAGGTGAAACAGTCAACGATGAGGAAGCCCTCAAAATCTTAGGTCGTGGCGAAGTGGGACGTTGGCCTGCTTATGTTGAATTGCTTGAACGTCAACACTTGATTAAACGCACCGATGGGGATGAATATGCGCTGATTCGCAACTTGTCTCAAGTTGATTTTTGGAGCTTCTATAACACCTTACCGTTTACCTTACCACTGCGCCGTGATGTTTGTAATATTCATGATGATGATCAATGGATGCAAGCACTTGAGCCTTTACTCAATGATGCCGATGATTATCTAAAAAGTCATTTATCTATTCCTTTAGCCCATTTATTTGATCATCGAACCGCATTGAGCAATATTCCATATCAAAAAACCGAGTGATCACACTCGGTTTTTTTGACCTCAGAACAACTTAGGCTTTTACAAAAGTTGTCCAAACAAAATCTTGGCTTTGACCTTTTAAAGTCATTTTAAGTTGATCACCTGCTGCTAATGCTGCCACTCCTGCTGGTGTGCCCGTCATCACCACATCACCCGCTTCAATGGTAAATGCCTGACTCATGTCACAGAGCATTTCAGCAATTGGGAACAGTAACAATGCCGTATCACCAGACTGACGAATCGCATCATTCACTTCAAGTGTATAGTGAACATGTTTCCAGTCTTCAATTTCACTGACATCAACCCAGTCGGCAAGCACACAAGCGCCATCGAAAGATTTAGCACGTTCCCAAGGCTGACCTTTATTTTTCAATTCAGTTTGCAAATCACGCAACGTTAAATCTAGTCCCAATGTCACCGCACCAATTGCTGCAAGTGCTTTTGCAGGATCAGTTTCAGCCTTCAAGGTTTGGTCGATACGCAAAGTTAGCTCGCATTCATGATGACAGCTACCGAGTGCCGAATTCCATGAGATACCATCATCCAAACCAATTAAGCTGCTTGAAGGCTTAATAAATAGCACTGGACGATCTGGAACGGCATTGCCAAGTTCTTTGGCATGATCTGCATAGCTACGACCCACACACACGATCTTATTTGGACGAACACTCATACGACTTCCTTTGTTCTCTTGATGATTCGATTATTTTTTGAAACTATGCTCAAAAAGACGCTGTTCATCAGGCTGCGCAAAGGCACGTTTTGGTACGATCAGAACACTACGTGTTTTCAGTTCCAACATATACGTCAGTTTGCCTTGGGCAAAATTCTGCACTTCGCTGTATGGATACTGCTGCTTGCGCCCACCCGAATACAATTCAAAATAATGCTGATAAAGATCAATACCCTGCTCGCTTTTCGCTGCCTGATATTTAACGAACTGACGTCTAAAAAGCATTGGCAATAACCAATAACGCATCGCAATTTGCAATACTAAAAAGAATACCCCTAAACCCACATAGTAACGACCTACACCAGAAAAACCGATATAAAAGCCATAGACAATAATTCCTAGACTAATCAGTGGTGTAAGAAAACGGGTAATTTGTTTTTTACCAAAAGTTGCAAGCCCAAAGCCGTCCTGTGATTCTTCTAAATTTAGGGCGTAACGCAAAGATAGGGCAGGTTTTTGATCTGTCATAACATGCTGCAAATACTCAAAAAAGTATCGCTATTAGACCACAATCACCTTGGCTTTTAAAATCAATCTCTGTGCTATTTTGCAACAGTATCCACATCGTTGCATAAATAAAATAGTAGACCATCAATTTAAAACTATAAAATAACTTTTATGTACGGCATATTTTAGAAATAATTTTATGTCTTTCTTTGAAAAATTGTTTGGTTTAAAAAACCAACCCGTCGAATCTTGAATTGAAACTGCACCAGTTTCTTTCTTGGAAATTATGGAGAAAATTCGTTCTATTTATGCGATTGGCATTTGGCTCAATTGAAGCGGAAGCAGGCGAAAAAACATTTATGGATGATGCAGCACGCTTTAAAACCTTTGCATAATGCAACCATAAAATACAGGCACAAAAAAACCGCATTTAATCTGCGGTTTTTTCAATCTTGATCAAGTTGGTGCGCTCAGAGAGATTCGAACTCCCGACCCCTTAGTTCGTAGCCAAGTGCTCTATCCAGCTGAGCTATGAGCGCATTGTCTTGATGGATGGGCATTATACGCACTTTAAAAAAAATGCCTAGCCTTTTTTCAAAAATTAATAGCGAATGAATAGTTATTAAGCGAAATCAGACTTCCTTGTTTAAAAATACGCCTTAAATCTAGATTTCTTGCCACTGATAAAACTTATAATCCGCCAATGCCAACATGGCATGATCATTTGGACTGTCGCCATACGCATAAATTGCATCAAAGTCGCTGAGTTTATATTTCTGCTGTACGCGATTGGCTTTTTCGACATAACCACAATCACCTTGCTGTAACTCTCCAGTATAACGACCCGCCCGAACTTCAAGCTGATTACAAATCAAGTCAATGCCCTGCTGCTGACACCAGTCTTTTAAATACACATCTAAAGAAGACGACACCACGACGACCTGATCGCCCTGCTGTTGATGCCAAGCAATTCGCTGTTTGGCATGCTCATGCAGCAAATTCGGCAAAATCGTTTTTGAAAATTGTAAACCTTGCTGTTCCAGTTTGTTAACAGGGTAATTTTTATAGGCAACTCGACATAATCTCATTCGAATTTGCTGATCGCTGACATATCCCGCTCGAAATGCCATAAACCACGGCGCAGCCCGAAAACCACCGAAGAACAGTTTGCGATAAGACAATGAATATTTTAAAAATTGAGCAAAACTGTCGGTATGGGTAATGGTATGATCAAAATCAAAAAGTGCGAGATTCATATTGTTATATCTACGATTTATTTTTATAAATTTCAGGCATAAAAAAACCGCTTTAAAAGCGGTATTTTATCAAGTTGGTGCGCTCAGAGAGATTCGAACTCCCGACCCCTTAGTTCGTAGCCAAGTGCTCTATCCAGCTGAGCTATGAGCGCATATACTTGTTTGCCTATATCGGCGCGTTACGTCTGCCTATTTAATTTACTTGGTGCGCTCAGAGAGATTCGAACTCCCGACCCCTTAGTTCGTAGCCAAGTGCTCTATCCAGCTGAGCTATGAGCGCGTAAGTAAATGGCGGTGAGAGAGGGATTCGAACCCTCGATACAGTTGCCCGTATGCGTCCTTAGCAGGGACGTGGTTTCAGCCACTCACCCATCTCACCGTAACAGGACGCAATAATACAAACTAAAATGCAGCTCATCAAGTAAAGTTTTTGTTTTTTTCATGTTTTTTGATTCAATCATCTATTTTTTAAACAATTTCCGCATTTTAGCTGATTTTTTAGGCGATTTTATTGCTACCATAATCACATGCATCTCCTATACGCATAAAAAACTGACACTTCAACACATTATTGCAATGAATTACGTGCAGTCTATTTCTGCATGACTTATGCTAAACCTATCTGCTGATAAGAAGCCACACAATATGATGAAAAACTGGGTCGATCCTGAAGCCAAAGCGGAAGCGGAGCGTTATGACAATCCAATTCCTAGCCGTACTCTCATTTTAACCAGCCTCGAACAACTCGAAACACCTCAATCACATGCTGAACTGGTTGATCATTTCAACTTACAAGATCAAAAAAGCATTGAAGCACTGAGCCATCGTCTGAGTGCTATGGTACGAGATGGTCAATTGGGCAAGGATGGCTTGAAGTTTCAACTCATGACCGACCAGCCAACGCATGACGCGACGGTTTATATCAACAGTAAAGGACTCGGCTCAGCACATATTGATGGTCAAGATGATCTATTACTGCCTGAGCGCGAATTGCGTTTAGTCTTTAACGGTGACCGCGTCAAAGTCCGTCAAACTTCGGTCGATCGCAAAGGTAAAGCTTGGGGACATATTGCTGCAGTTGTACAACACCGCGTCAAACAAGTGATTGGCAAATTGGCAGAACATGAAGGTGAATACTTTATTCAGCCAAGTACGCCGAACAGCCATCAGCCGATTACGCTCGAAAAACAACTGATTGAACATGCTCAGGCCAAAGTTGGTGACAGTTTACGTGTTGCGATTGATGATTATCCGACGCGTGAAGAGCTGGCGACAGGACATATTGTTCAGTCGATGGCAGACAAAGCCAACACGGAAATCATTATTCCTCAAACTATTTTAGAGTTTGGTTTACCGTATGAATTTCCTGAAGAAGTGGTTAAAGAAGCCGAAAGCTTTAAGGAACCCTCAGCAAAAGATATTCAAGGACGTGTCGATTTACGTGATTTAGCGCTCGTCACCATTGATGGTGAAGATGCTCGCGACTTTGATGATGCCGTCTATGCAGAAAAACGTTCGGGCGGTGGCTACCGTGTCGTGGTGGCGATTGCCGATGTCAGCCATTATGTGCGTTTAGAAAAACCTTTAGATAATGAAGCACAAGACCGTGGGACTTCGGTGTATTTTCCACACTTTGTCTTGCCGATGTTACCTGAAGCACTCTCCAATGGTTTGTGCTCGTTAAACCCTCACGTTGACCGCTTATGTATGGTCTGCGATTTGAAATTATCGCGTGCAGGCCGAGTGACTGGCTTTGAGTTTTATCCTTCAGTGATGCATTCCAAAGCCCGTTTGACTTATGACCAAGTCGGAAAATATTTGGAAGGTGACTCTCAGGCGATTCCTGAAGATCGTGAAATTCGTAAGTCGATCAATATCTTGTTCCAACTCTATCAAACCCTGAAAGGCTTGCGTGCCGAACGTCATGCCATGGAGTTTGAGACGGTTGAAACTTATATGACTTTTGATGAGTTGGGCGGCATTAAAGAAATTTTGCCTCGCACCCGTAACGATGCCCACAAACTGATTGAAGAATGTATGTTGCTCGCCAACGTTGCAGCCGCAGAATACGCTTTAGAACATGATATTCCAATGCTGTACCGTGTGCATGAAGCCCCTGAGTTCTCACGCATTCAAAAAGTTCGTGACTTTGTAAAGTTGTTGAATTTAGGTATTCCATTCCCTGAGCAGCCAACACAAGCCGATTATCAAAAAGTCATCGAAGCCACCAAAGACCGTATTGATGCAGCCAGTATTCATGCAGTGTTATTACGCTCAATGATGCAAGCATTCTACGGCGCAAAAAATGCAGGACATTACGGTCTGGCTTATGAAGCCTATACCCACTTCACCTCTCCGATTCGTCGTTACCCAGACTTGCTCTTGCACCGTGCCATCAAAGCGCATTTAGGCAAGAAAAAGCCTGTGCTTTCAGGTGCAGCACTCGATGATGCGGGTGAGCATTTCTCACAAACTGAACGTCGTGCCGATGAAGCATCACGTAGCGTTACGACTTGGTTAAAATGCCACTATATGCAACAGCATTTGGGTGATGAATTTGTCGGTACCATCAGTGCTGTGGCTGAGTTTGGTTTATTTGTCACGCTTAAAGACTTATATGTCGATGGCATGATTCATATTAGCCAACTTGGTGATGACTTCTTTGTCTATGACCCTGCCAGTCAAACACTGATTGGGCAAAACCGTGGTCAGATCTTTGGCTTAGGCGATGAGTTGAATATTAAAGTCGCTGGCGTGAATCTTGAAGAACGAAAAATTGACTTTGAATTACTGAAACAGATTAGTCATGCAGGTCGAGCCATTCGCAGTCGTGCGCCACGTGCAAGTAGCAAATCTACACTGCGTGAGCAAGTCTTCAATCAGCCAGAAGTTGTAGCACCCTCTGCTGAGCCACAAGAAGCGGGTGAGAAACCTGTCCGTAAGAAAAAGGACAAAAATAAACCGAGTTCTTATGGCAAAAAACCAGCGAAAAAATCCACGGTAAAAGCTGAAGCGAAAAGTAAAGACAAAGCCAAGAAAAAAGACAAAGTGAAAAAGAAAAAATCCAATGCCAAAACTCGGCAGGATTGATTCAACATAAAAGTAAAAGAGCTTCGGCTCTTTTACTTTTTCTATCTCTTCCCTTCCAATTCAATGAGAAAACCACCGTTTCATTTAAGAACCTCGTCCATCACCCTTGATTTCTGTCACTTTAAGCCTTAAATCTAGAAATAACGTTTATATTTTTGGCACAACGCATGACATTACAACAAGCAACACTTCCTACTCCTCAGTTTGATCAGATTCAACTCGATCAATTAAAAGAGCAAATTCAGCAACAGATTCAAGCAGGATTAAAGTTTCTCAGTGAACTGACTCAAGCACCAAGTGATTTTTCTGCCCAAACGCAAGTGCTTGAGCAAATGGACACCCTTGAAAATAATATGAGCGAGTCTTGGGGTGTGTTGGCACATTTAAATTCAGTTATGAGCAATGCCGTAACGCGTGAAGTTTATCAGTCACTACTCCCCCTCCTCAGTGAATACTATACGCAACTTGGTCAACATACGGCGCTGTATCAGACTTATCAACATCTTCATGATGGTACGGAATTTTCAACGTTAACCCCTGCTCAGCAAAGTGCGATTCGTCTTGCATTACGTGACTTTAAACTTTCAGGTGTGGCACTTGAAGGTGCAGCCAGACAGCGCTATGCAGAAATTTCTGCGCGTTTGTCTCAATTGTCTTCAGACTTTTCAAATCATGTTTTAGATGCTACACAAGCCTACTTTAAACCCCTTGAAGAGGCTCAATTACAAGGTTTACCCGAAAGTAGTGTTGCCTTGTTAAAACAATATGGTCAGCAACGCGAATTAGAACAAGCGGTTGCCACGCTGGATTTTCCATCTTACTTGGCAATCATGACCTATGCACATGACCGCGCTTTACGTGAAGAACTGTATAAAGCCTATACCACACGTGCTTCTGAGCAGTCTCAGCATACTGAATTTGATAACTCCGAGGTTATGCAGGAAATCTTGAGTTTACGTCAGGAAATGGCGCAACTGATCGGTTTTGAGAACTACGCTGAATATTCTCTTGCCAGCAAAATGGCGCCGAATGTCGCGACTGTTTTTGAATTTTTAAATGAACTGGCTGAACATGCTCGCACGCCTGCCTTACAAGAAATTGCCGAGTTAAAAGCCATTGCCGCACAAGATGGGATTGATGAATTACAACCTTGGGACAGTAGCTTCTATTCAGAAAAACTTAAACAGCAACAATTTAACCTGTCACAAGAAGCCTTAAAACCGTATTTCCCTGCACCCAAAGTCGTGCAAGGTTTATTTGAAATTGTACATCGTTTATATGGCATTCAGATTCAGGAACGTGCTGCACCTGTATGGCAGTCCGATGTACGTTATTTTGAAATTGAAGATCAAGGACAAGTGCTGGGCGGTTTCTATTTAGATTTATATGCACGTCATGGCAAACGTGGTGGTGCATGGATGAGTGGTTTCCGTTCACGTATGCAAACCGCACTGTCCCTACAAAAACCTATCTGCTATATGGTCTGTAACTTTACCCCACCTGTAGGTGATCAACCTGCTCTATTGACACATGATGAAGTCACGACTTTATTCCATGAATTTGGACATGGCTTACATCACCTCCTGACCGAAGTCGACAATATTTCAGTGGCAGGAACACATGGTGTCGCATGGGATGCCGTAGAACTTCCAAGTCAATTTATGGAATTTTGGACATGGGACAAAGCTAGTCTAGACCTAATCAGTGAACACATTGAAACCAAGCAGACCTTACCGCAAGATTTACTCAATGCCCTACTCGATGCGCGTTTCTTCCAATCTGGCATGCAAACCTTACGTCAGCTTGAATTTGCCTTGTTTGACCTTGAAATTCATCAACATATACCTGCACTTAACACAGCCCAAATCCAAGACACTTTGAACCAGATTCGTCAGCGTATTTCTGTTTTACCAACCACAGCATATAACCGCTTCCAGCACAGTTTTAGCCATATTTTCGCTGGGGGTTATGCTGCAGGTTATTACTCTTACAAATGGGCAGAGGTTTTAGCCAGTGATGCTTTTGATCGCTTTGAACATGAAGGAATTTTCAACACAGACACTGGACACGAATTCCGTAAAGCGATTTTAGCCGTCGGCGGTAAAGACACTGCACTTGATGCTTTTGTACATTTTCGTGGTCGTGAGCCTAAAATTGATGCGTTATTACGTCATCAGGGTTGGACGAAAGCGCCTAAAAACGCTTAAACTATGCGCTTAAAATTCATGATTCATGGTATAGGTATCATCTTATGAAAAAACGATTCATTGCAGGTGCAAAATGTCCAAAATGTGAAGCGTTAGATCGTGTGGTGATGCTCACTGAAAATGATCATGAATGGATTGAATGTATTGAATGTGGCTACAGTGAAAATCGACCAACACATGTCGAGGAACCTGAAACTCCAGCTGTAGCAGATGAGGTGGGTGTTATTCAATTTCGCCCACGTCACGCCACTCCGTCAAACCATTAATTGACACGATTATGAAAACTAATAAATCAAATTCTTTCTTACTTTGGATTATTGTTGGCGTTCTTTTTGCCATTTGTTTAGCTGTATTTGTTTGGCAATCATGGTTTGTGACTGCTCCTACAACCCAAATACCTGCCACTGCACAACATAAAACACAAGCTCCTCCTATGGCACAACCTGTTGCATCATCCGAACCTAGTGTTACAGTATCTGAACCAATAACAACAGCTTCAGAACCTAAAACAACTCAACCAACGAAAAATTTGGTTGATGATAGCGTACTGAAACAGCCCGTACCTGAAAATCCATCTTTAGCAAAAGAAGAAGTATCCAAACTTGAAGATATTCAAAAGCAATTGAAACATCAAGAAGCGACTCTAAAAGCCCAACATAGCGATGCTGATAAATTAATCAGACTCAAACAAGAACAAATTAAGCTTCTTGAACAACAACTTGCTGAGCAACAAAAAGCGCAGTAATGATAAAAAAAAGCAGCATAATCACGGTTCTGTATTATGCTGCTTGTCAAAGGTAAAACTTGTAGAGTACAGCATAGTTCGGAACTTCAGTTTAAACATTCGCCCAAATCTATTTTTATTTGGTCATTTCGGTCAATTGAGGGCGGTATAGCTTGGCCAAAATTTTCAGTTGTTTCCATTTTTGCAAGCTAAGCTGATCACACCAAATGACGCATGGCGGCTGTTCTTCTTGCCAGAACAGCACAATATATATGCCATGATCAACCAATCGAATTAAGTGTAATTGTTGATGATCGACAGTCCACAACTCAGATTCAAGTTGTGCAAGCACAGCAATATTCTGTTGTTTTAGTCGAAACCAAATCCAAGCCAAACTCGCCAGCAGAATGATTAATAAAACCAAATACCATGGCAATGCAGAATAACTCAGTATAAGCAACACGACATAGCACACAAATTGAAAAAACCAAGCAATCTTGCTTGGTTTTAACTGAAAACTCAGATTATTGATGGACATAATGCTTCAGTTTCACAATCAAATTTTTAATTTCAGGGCGTGGAGGTTCACCCACTTCCATAAACCAGTCCAGTAAATCAGGATCTTCCTGATCAACTAACTCAGCAAATAAAGCTTTTTCTTCGGGGCTTGCTTGCAAATAATATTGACGAACATACGGATCAAAATACACATCAATTTCTTTTAACCCACGACGTGCACGGTAGATGACTTTACGTTCTTCTAAACTAATATCGTCTGACATATTGATTTCCAGTCCCATTATTATGGCAAGTAGTGTAACAAGAATTTAAAAAAACGAAATAGCTCAATTCAGGATTTTATTTAGTCACGAAAGCTTAAATTTTTATCGCGAAAACTTGCGTACTTTAAGATAAATTTATCCAGTAAATAGTTATGGGAAATTCGCCAAGGTAAACGTTTTCCTTGCTTCGGCATAATATCTGTAGCACGTTGCAAATAACCTGAAGACAATTTACCCATAATGCCTTGCTGAGTACGCTGTTGAACATCGGTGTGTGCAACCACTTCTTTATGATGATGTTTGTGCATATATTTAAGTAATCGGCATACATACTGCGCAGCGATATCCACTTTTAACGTCCACGATGCATTGCTATAACCAATCATCAAAGCAAAATTAGGAACATCACTCAGCAACACTCCCTGATACAGCATTTTTTCACCCAAATTCACAAGTTGATGATCAATTGTCAGTTGTAAACCACCCAACAACTGGATCTGTAAACCTGTGGCAGAAATGATCAAATCAGCATCTAAATGCTCTCCTGACCGTAACTGAATCCCTGATGGCGTAAAATGATCAATATGATCAGTGACAATGCTTGCCTCACCCTCACGTAATACTTGGAATAAGTCCCCTTCTGGGACGGCACATAAACGTTGATCCCAAGGGGAATAATTTGGAGTGAAATGTCGCATATCGACTTTGCCTTGCAATTCCTGCTCAACAGATTGAAGTAGCAAACGTTTCGTAAGCTTTGGCATGCTTTCAGCCATCTGAAAAATGATGCGCTGCAACAAAATATTTCGACCACGAACAAAACGATAGGCCCATGTTGCTGAAAGATGCCGATGTAGCAATTGATAGGTTGAATCTTGAGCTGATACTTTAGCGACATAACTCGGAGAACGTTGTAATAAGGTGACATGTCGAGCACCTGATTTGGCTAACGCAGGGACAAGCGTGACTGCCGTTGCTCCACTACCGATGATGACCACTTTCTTATTTTCATAATTCAGGTCAGCTGGCCAATGCTGAGGATGAATCAATTGACCCTGAAAATTGTCTTGCTGAGGAAAATTCGGTAAATAGCCCTGATCATAATTATAATAACCCGTGCAGCTAATCATAAAACGTGCTTGCCAAGTTTCAACTTGCTGCTTGTCATTTTCTACATGCAATCGCCAATATTTGCTCTGAGTATCGTAATTAGCTGCTTTGACCTGTTTTTCAAATTCAATCAAAGTAGACAAATTATAGTGATCTACGACTTCTTCTAAATAATCCTGAATAGATTGACCATCTGCTAAAGTCTGACTTTTTAACCACGGATAAAATTGATAACTCAACGTTGACATATCTGAATCGGATCGGATTCCTGGGTAGCGAAATAAGTCCCAAGTTCCCCCAATATTTGAGCGGCGTTCTAAAATTTTAAAACTGAGCTTAGGGCATGACTGCTGCAAATGTACAGCTGCGCCAATTCCTGAAATTCCTGCTCCAATAATCAATACATCGACATGATGTTCCATTGGCAATATCATC
This sequence comes from Acinetobacter sp. ME22, assembly GCF_022012315.1. Lineage (NCBI taxonomy): Bacteria > Pseudomonadati > Pseudomonadota > Gammaproteobacteria > Moraxellales > Moraxellaceae > Acinetobacter > Acinetobacter sp. ME22. The sequence continues at coordinate 228,615 of NZ_JAKLTL010000006.1, read as the reverse complement.
TTGTGTTTTGAATTATTCTAACTGATTTCCCCATAAAAAAAGGTCGGTATAAACCGACCTTTTTCGAGCAACTAAGTTCTTTTGCGAAATTATTTAACTTCGCGATCTACTAGCTCAACGTAAGCCATCGGCGCAGCATCACCTGCACGGAAGCCCGCTTTAAGAACACGTAGATAACCGCCGTTACGTTCTTTGTAACGAGGGCCAAGAACGGTAAATAATTTACCAACAGTTGCTGCATTACGAGTACGAGCAAACGCTAAACGGCGGTTTGCTACTGTATCGTTTTTAGCTAAAGTGATTAAAGGCTCAGCAACACGGCGAAGTTCTTTCGCTTTAGGCAAAGTTGTTTTAATTAACTCATGCTCTACTAAAGCATTTGTTAAGTTTTGGAACAACGCCTTACGATGGCTGCTTGTACGGCCTAATTTCACACCACTATTACGATGACGCATGGTGATAGTCCTACTTAATTAACGGCTACGATAGGCGAAACGATCGTCCATGCGTAAACTAGCTGGTGGCCAGTTTTCTAAACGCATGCCGAGTTGCAAGCCTTTCGAAGCTAAAACATCTTTAATCTCAGTCAACGATTTCTTACCTAGGTTAGGAGTTTTTAATAACTCAACCTCAGTACGTTGAACAAGATCACCAATGTAGTAAATATTTTCTGCCTTCAAACAGTTAGCAGAACGAACAGTAAGCTCGAGATCATCTACTGGACGAAGCAAAATTGGATCAACTTCTTCGCGAGGTTCTTGAGCAACAGGAGCTTGATCTTTCTGAAGATCAACAAAAATTGCAATTTGTTGTTGCAAGATTGTTGCCGCTTTGCGGATTGCTTCTTCAGGATCAACTGTACCGTTGGTTTCAAGATCAATGACCAGCTTATCAAGGTCAGTACGTTGTTCTACACGCGCATTTTCTACGGTGTAAGACACGCGCTTAATTGGGCTATAAGAAGCATCTAACTGCAAACGACCTACTGGACGTGTTTCACCTTCAGGGAAACGTGAGTCAGATGTTTCATAACCACGACCTTGAGACACTTTCAAACGCATTTTCAATGCGCCTGTAGCACTTAATGTGCCGATCAAATGCTCAGGATTCACCAATTCAACATTATGAGGTAAACGAAGGTCAGCAGCTGTTACGTCTCCTGGACCTTGTTTTTCTAATGTTAGGTAAGCTTCGTTTTGATCGAACAGCTTAATAGACAATCCTTTAAGGTTCAGCAAGAGCTCGACGATGTCCTGCTGCAAGCCTTCTAAAGTACTGTACTCGTGCTCGACACCTTCTATCTCTACTTCAACCACAGCAGCGCCAGGTAAAGAAGACAATAGAATGCGACGTAAAGCATTACCCAAAGTGTGACCAAAGCCACGCTCTAAAGGTTCCAGAATCACTTTTGCCGAGGTCCCGCTTGCCGCTTCGACCTTGATCGCTTGCGGAGTTAGAAACTCGTTTGCAGTACGCGTCATTTATTGCTACCTCAAGGATTATTTAGAATACAATTCTACAATCAAGCTTTCGTTGATTTCAGCAGGTAGATCTGAACGATCTGGTGCAGCTTTGAACGTACCTTCAAACTTAGAATGATCAATCTCAATCCAAGAAGGAATGCCACGTTGAGTCGCTAATTCAATTGCATTTTTGATACGCAATTGTTGTTTAGCACCTTCATGAACAGCAATAACATCACCAGCTTTAACTTGGATAGACGCGATGTTTACACGACGGCCATTCAAAGTGATAGAACGGTGAGATACTAACTGACGAGCTTCTGCACGTGTAGAACCAAAACCCATGCGATAAACTACGTTATCAAGGCGGCTTTCAAGCAATTTCAACAAGTTCTCACCTGTTGCACCTTTAACACGAGCTGCTTCTTTATAGTAATTACTAAATTGACGCTCTAACACACCGTACATACGACGTACTTTTTGTTTTTCACGTAATTGTAGTGAGTACTCAGATTGCTTTCCGCGAGCTTGGCCATGTTGACCAGGCGCTTTTGCATGCTTTTTAGTTTTGACGTCAAACGGTTTAACGCCAGATTTAAGTTGCAGGTCTGTCCCTTCGCGGCGAGAGAGTTTGCATTTTGGACCAATATAACGAGCCATGAATGTTTCTCCTTACACGCGACGTTTTTTAGGTGGACGGCAACCGTTGTGAGGGATTGGTGTCACATCGGTAATGCTGTTAATCTTATAACCCACTGCGCCTAATGCACGAACCGCAGACTCACGACCAGGACCAGGACCTTTTACAAGGACGTCCAGATTTTTCAAACCGTAATCCAAAGCTGCTTTACCAGCAACTTCAGCAGCTACCTGAGCAGCAAACGGAGTTGATTTACGTGAACCACGGAAGCCTTGTCCACCTGAGGTAGCCCAAGCCAATGCATTACCTTGACGATCGGTAATCGTTACAATGGTGTTATTAAAAGACGCGTGAATGTGTGCAACACCTTCAGAGACGGTACGAGTGACCTTCTTGCGTGTGCGAGTATCTTTAGCCATCTTTTAGCTTCCAGAAATCTTACTTTTTAATCGGTTTGCGCGGACCTTTACGGGTACGTGCGTTAGTTTTGGTGCGTTGACCGCGGACAGGCAAGCTACGACGATGACGAAGACCACGGTAGCAGCCTAAATCCATTAAACGTTTAATGTTCATGGAAATTTCGCGGCGCAAGTCACCTTCGGTAGGAACCTTAGCAACTTCTGCACGAATCGCATCAAGCTGAGCATCATCCAATTCACGTACTTTAGTTGTTGGAGCAATACCAACAGCAGCTAAGATATTCTTAGCAGTGTGGCGACCAACACCAAAAATGTAAGTGAGGGAGATAACAGCATGCTTGTTATCCGGAATGTTTACACCGGCAATACGAGCCATTCACTTTCTCCAAAAAGGCAGGTCGAGATAATCAACCGCCCCATCAAATTCTTGAGGGGCGGATAGTAACCCAATTCGCCTACTGAAATCAACAGGTCTTGATTATAAAATTAACCTTGACGCTGCTTATGACGAGGTTCAGCGCTACAAATCACGCGGATTACCCCATTACGACGGATAACTTTACAGCTACCACAAATTTTCTTTACAGAAGCCTGTACTTTCATGATGAAACCTCTAAGTGCGCTTATCCCTTCGGATGAGCAGTCGTTTTTCTCATAAGCGTTTGATTATCATATTGGTGTGAAGTCAAATGGGCTTGTAACTGCGCCATAAAATCCATCACAACAACAACAACAATCAGCAATGATGTTCCACCAATATTCACTGACATGCTAAAAGCACTTTGCAAAATCATTGGCATTAAACAAATTACTGTAATATATATTGCCCCAATAAAGGTCAAACGATTGAGAATATGATCTAAATAACGAGCAGTTTGCTCACCTGGGCGAATACCAGGCACATAAGCTCCGCTGCGTTTTAAGTTCTCTGCTACTTCTTTTGGACTAAATACAAGCGCCGTATAAAAATAACAGAAAAAGATAATTAACGCACCAAAGAGCACCAAATACAAAGTATGTCCAGGCGACAAAACAAGTGCCAAATCTTGCAGTGTACGCTTCACTACACCAGCATTTGGATCAGCACTTCCTACCCATTGCCCCAAACTTGCTGGGAACAACAACAATGAGCTTGCAAAAATTGCAGGAATCACCCCTGCCATATTAATTTTTAATGGCAAATGAGTTTGCTGAGCCGTAAAAATACGACGACCTTGCTGCTTTTGCGCATAGTTTACTGAAATACGACGTTGCGCTTTTTCAATAAATACGATTGCCACCAATACAGCAAGTGCAATCAAAGCAAAAACAACCAAACCGATTAGACTTACTTGACTATCTGCTGAGAAAAACTGCAAAACCATATTTGGAAGGTTTGCAACAATTCCTGCAAAAATAATCATTGAGATTCCATTACCAATACCACGTTCGGTAATTTGCTCTCCAAGCCACATCAAGAACATCGTACCCGCAACTAAAGAAGTTACAGCAGGTACATAAAATGCCAAGCCATTCGTCAAAGTGATTCCTTGACTAATTAAGCCTGCACACATTCCCGTTGCCTGAACAACAGCAAGTAGTAATGTGCCTTGACGCGTATACTGGTTAATTTTGCGCTTACCTTGCTCACCTTCTTTTTTCAAAGCTTCGAGCGAAGGGATTACTGTTGACATTAACTGCACAATAATAGATGCAGAAATGTATGGCATGATCCCTAAGGCAAGAATAGACATTCGTTGCAATGCCCCACCTGAAAACATGTTAAACAAACCAAGGATAGTCCCTTGGTTTGCATTAAAAAGTCGTTCAAGTGCAGCATTATTAATGCCTGGTACCGGAATATGCGATCCTAGTCGAAAGACCAACAATGCACAGATGAGAAAAATCATCCGACGAATAATTTCACGGTATTTCACATGAAATGGTTGGCCTTTCATCATGTTGACATGACCTGAGGAACTAGGAGACATAGACACTAGTGATTACTCCTCGACTTTACCGCCAGCAGCTTCAATTGCAGCTTGTGCGCCTTTAGTCAATGCAACACCTTTAACAGTGAACGCACGAGTTACTTCACCAGAAAGTACAACACGAGCACGAAGTTGATCGCGACGTACTACGTTTGCAGCTTTTAAAGTTTCAAGACTAACGATATCACCTTCTACTTTAGCAAGTTCTGATAAACGTACTTCAGCAGTTTTTAAAGCGATTTGGCTAGTGAAACCAAATTTAGGTAAACGACGGTAAATCGCTGTTTGACCACCTTCAAAGCCTGGACGTACGCCACCGCTTTTACGTGATTTTTGACCTTTAACACCACGACCACCAGTCTTACCAACACCTGAACCGATACCACGGCCAAGACGACGGTGTTCGCGTTTAGCACCTTCTGCAGGTGCAATCTCATTTAAACGCAGAGTCATGGCTTATTCCTCTACACTAACCATATAGTAGACTTTATTGATCATACCACGGTTAGAAGGAGTGTCTTGCACTTCTACAGTATGACCGATGCGACGCAGACCTAAACCTTGAAGGCAAAGCTTGTGATTTTTCAAGCGATGCGAAGCAGATTTAGTCTGGGTAACTTTAATCGTTTTCATGATCGATTACCCTTGAATTTCTTCTACTGATTTACCACGTTTCGCAGCGACTTTCTCAGGAGAAGTCATATCACGCAAACCTTTGAAAGTTGCGTTTACTACGTTAGCAGCATTTGTAGAACCATAACATTTAGCAAGTACGTTATGTACACCTGCAGCTTCAAGAACGGCACGCATAGCACCACCAGCAATTACGCCAGTACCTTCTGAAGCAGGTTGCATGTATACACGGCTTGCGCCATGACGAGCATTCACAGGATGTTGTAAAGTATTACCAGCAAGGTCTACAGTGATCATGTTACGACGAGCAGCTTCAAGCGCTTTAGAAATAGCAGCTGGAACTTCACGTGCTTTACCACGACCAAAACCTACGCGACCATTACCATCACCAACCACAGTTAACGCTGTGAAAGAGAAGATACGACCACCCTTAACAACTTTGGCTACACGATCAACGGCAACCAGCTTTTCAACAAGACCTTCGTTTTGTTCAACTTTAGCCATGATTAGAACTCCAAGCCGTTTTCACGAGCAGCATCAGCCAAGGCTTTGATACGACCATGATATTTAAAACCAGAACGGTCAAATGCAACTTTGGTAACACCAGCTGCTTTCGCACGCTCTGCGATTAAAGCACCTACTTTAGTCGCTGCTTCAATATTACCAGTTGCACCAGCACGTAAAGTAGCATCTAAAGTTGAAGCTTGCGCTAAAACTTTGCCACCATCTGCTGAAATAACTTGAGCATAGATGTGACGCGGAGTGCGGTTTACACACAAACGAGTCGCACCCAATGCACGAATGTGCAAGCGTGTGCTTTTCGCACGACGCAAACGGGTTTGTTTCTTTTCGTTCATAAGAACCTCGCGCCTTATTTCTTCTTAGCTTCTTTACGAAGAACAACTTCATCCGAGTAACGAACACCTTTACCTTTATATGGCTCTGGTGAACGGTAAGAACGGATATTTGCAGCCACTTGACCCAACAATTGCTTGTTAGCTGATTTCAATACGATTTCAGTCGCTGTTGGAGTTTCTGCAGTTACACCTTCAGGCAATGTGTAATCGATTGGATGCGAGAAACCGAGGTTTAAATTAACCACGTTTCCTTTGATCGCAGCTTTATAACCGACACCAATAAGTTGTAACTTACGTTCAAAACCTTCGTTAACACCTTTAACAAGGTTGTTCAATACAGCGCGAGCAGTACCAGCTTGCATCCAAGCGTCTTTCGACTCTTTAACTGGAGCAATTTGAAGTTTACCTTCTTCCTGTTTTAGCTCGACCAGCGCATGCAGGTTGAAAGACAAAGTACCTTTGCTGCCTTTCACTTCGACCTGCCGGCCGTTCTGAGTAACTGTTACACCGTTAGGTACAGTTACTGGGGCTTTAGCCACACGAGACATGAGGAATCACCTATTAAGAAACAAAAGCAATAACTTCACCACCAACGCCCGCAGCACGTGCAGCGCGATCAGTCATGATGCCTTTGCTTGTAGAAACAATTGCAATACCCAAACCTTGCTTAACGCTAGGAAGTTTATCTTTACCGCGATATTGGCGAAGACCTGGACGGCTTACGCGTTTCACAGTTTCAATAACTGGCTTGCCTTCAAAATATTTTAAAGTAATAGTCAAAGTAGCTTTGCCTTCATTGTCAGCAACTTCTACATTTGAAATATAACCTTCTTGCTCTAATACGTTTGCAATAGCAACCTTCAATTTAGAGCTTGGCATAGAAACAGTTGATTTCTTAGCCATTTGTGCGTTACGAACACGTGTTAACATGTCGGCAACGGTATCTTGCATACTCATTTAGTCGCTCCTTACCAGCTTGCCTTCACAACGCCTGGTACATCACCTTGCATCACAGTATCACGTAGTTTGTTACGGCTTAGACCGAACTTACGGAAATAACCATGAGGACGACCAGTTAAACCACAACGGTTACGAAGACGTACAGGAGATGCATTACGTGGCAATGCTTGTAATTTTAACATCGCTTCAAAACGCTCTTCGTCGCTTGCATTTACATTTGCAATCGTAGCTTTTAATTCAGCACGTTTTGCAGCAAATTTAGCAACAGTTTTTTCGCGTTTTAATTCGCGATTAATCATACCTTTCTTAGCCATATCGACCTCTTATTTGAACGGGAAGCCGAATGCACGCATAAGCGCACGGCCTTCGTCATCGGTGCGAGCAGTAGTAGTGATAGTAATATCCATACCACGAATACGATCAATCTTGTCGAAATCGATTTCAGGGAAAACGATTTGTTCTTTCAAGCCCATCGAGTAGTTACCACGACCGTCGAAAGATTTCGCTGAGAAACCACGAAAGTCACGGATACGAGGGATTGCAATCGCGATCAAACGATCCAAGAATTCGTACATGCGTTCGCCGCGTAAAGTAACTTTACAACCGATCGGCCAACCATCACGGATTTTGAAACCTGCGATAGATTTACGTGCAAGTGTAAGCACTGGTTTTTGACCAGCGATTGCTTGCATATCAGAAAGCGCGCCATCTAATAATTTTTTATCAGCTGCTGCTGCGCCTACACCCATGTTCAGAGTGATTTTTGTGATGCGAGGAATTTCCATCACATTCTTAATGCCAAGTTCTTCTTGTAACTTAGCTTTAAGTTCTTCGTTGTAACGTGTTTTAAGTCTGGCCATCGCCGTTTCAACCTATTACTTCGCTACCGCCACTGGTTCACCGTTTGATTTGTAAACGCGAGTTTTCACGCCTTCAATCACTTGGTAACCAACACGGTCAGCCTTTTGGGTTGTAGCATTTAAAATTGCCACGTTTGAGATATGAAGCGAAGCTTCCTGAGTAACAATGCCGCCTTCAGCGCCAGTTACACGGTTTGGCTTTTGGTGCTTCTTCACTAAGTTAAGGCCTTCAACCTTAACACGGTCTTCAGAAATAGACAGAACAGTACCCTGTTTGCCTTTTTCTTTACCTGCGATCACAATTACTTGATCGCCTTTTTTAATCTTAGCCATGATCGCCTCTTATAGAACTTCAGGAGCCAATGAAATGATTTTCATGAACTGTTCAGTACGAAGTTCACGAGTCACTGGTCCGAAGATACGAGTTGCAATCGGAGCTTTGTTGTTGTTCAAAATAACAGCTGCGTTATCGTCGAAACGAATAACTGAACCATCTGGACGACGGATGCCGAATTTTGTACGTACAACTACCGCATTCATCACGTCACCTTTTTTAACACGGCCACGTGGAATTGCTTCTTTTACAGTAACTTTAATAATGTCGCCAACAGAAGCATAACGACGATGTGAACCACCAAGTACTTTAATACATTGTACGCGGCGAGCACCACTGTTGTCTGCTACGTCGAGCATACTTTCGGTTTGAATCATTGCCCTACTCCAAAACCGAGCATCACCGGTCGCAATTTCGAAAGACGCATAGCGTACTCGAAATTAACCGATGATGCAACAAGAACGTCTAATTACTCAGCAGCTGCTTCAACTACTTCCACTAAAGTCCAAGCTTTAGTTTTAGAAATTGGGCGGCTTTCTTTGATGGTTACGATATCGCCAGTTTTAGCAGTATTGTTCTCATCATGAGCGTGTAATTTTGTTGAACGGCGGATTGATTTGCCATACAACGGGTGTTGAACGCGGCGTTCAATAAGAACAACAATAGACTTGTCCATTTTGTCGCTTACAACTTTGCCGGTTAACGTGCGGACTGTTTTTTCACTCATTGTCCGTTCCCCTGTTTTTCGGTAAGGAGTGTCTTAATACGAGCAATCGCTTTGCGCGCAACTTGTACTTCATGAGATTTACCCAATTGACCAGTTGCCTTTGCCATACGAAGACGGAATTGGTTAAGCTGTTGCTCATCAAGCAAAGCTTTCAACTCTTCTACCGATTTTTCACGTAGATCTTTAGTTTTCATTACATTACCGTCCGAGTCACGATAGTGGTTTTAAACGGAAGTTTAGCAGCAGCTAAAGTGAATGCTTCACGCGCTAACTCTTCGTTCACACCTTCAATTTCGTACAGGATCTTACCTGGTTTGATCTCGCAAACCCAGTATTCCACGTTACCTTTACCGTTACCCATACGTACTTCTAATGGTTTTTCGGTAATTGGTTTGTCAGGGAATACGCGGATGAAGATTTTACCACCACGTTTGATACGACGGCTAATGGTACGACGCGCAGCTTCAATCTGACGAGCAGTCATACGACCACGTTCAGTTGCTTTAATTGCGATCGAACCAAATGATACTGTACTACCACGATGTGCAAGACCAGTGTTACGGCCTTTTTGCACTTTACGGAATTTGGTACGTTTTGGTTGCAACATGGATTATTCTCCCTTGTCTGCAGCACGGTCTGAACGACGACCACGACGCTCTTGACCTTCACCACGACCACGACCGCGTTTAGCTGGACGTTCTTCGGCTGGAGCTGGGTTCATGACTTGTTTCATGCCACCCAAGATTTCACCACGGAAAATCCAAACTTTAACACCAATCGTACCGTAAGTTGTTTCTGCACGCATAGTTGCGTAGTCGATGTCAGCACGAAGTGTATGTAAAGGTACACGACCCTCACGATACCATTCTGTACGAGCAATCTCTGCACCACCTAAACGACCAGAAACTTCAACTTTGATACCTTTAGCACCAGCACGCATTGTGTTTTGTACCGCACGCTTCATAGCACGACGGAACATGACACGTTTTTCCAATTGAGAAGCGATAGCTTCAGCAACTAGACGAGCGTCCAAGTCAGGGCGATCAATTTCGTTGATGCTTACTTGCGCTGGAACACCCATAATAGTGGTAAGTTCGCGCTGTAATTTTTCAATGTCTTCGCCTTTTTTACCGATAACGATACCAGGACGAGCAGTGCTAATTGTTACTTTAGCAGCGCCTGTTGGACGTTCGATAAGAATATTGCTGACCATCGCATTCTTAAGTTTTTTAGTCAAAAACTCACGAACTTGTAAATCTTTAAGCAAGTATTCAGCGTATTGTTTCGGATTCGCATACCAGTTAGCGTTATGACGTTTCACAACACCTAGGCGGATACCGATTGGATGAACCTTCTGACCCATATCAAACCCCTACCTTAACGGTGATGTGACAAGTACGCTTAGTAATACGATCTGCACGGCCTTTAGCACGTGGCATAATACGTTTAAGGCTGATGCCCTCATCAACGTAAATCGTAGAAACTTTAAGGTCGTCTACATCTAAACTGTTATTGTGTTCAGCATTCGCAATTGCAGATTCCAATGCTTTTTTAACTAAAACTGCAGCTTTTTTATTGCTGAAGTTTAAGATGTTAAGCGCGTGAGCAACTGACTTGCCACGGATAAGATCTGCAACCAAACGAGCTTTCTGTGCCGAGATAGCGGCACCGCGTAATTTAGCAGTTACTTCCATCATAGCACCTATTAACGTTTAGACTTCTTGTCAACACCGTGACCACGATAGGTACGAGTTGGCGCGAATTCACCGAGTTTGTGACCAACCATGTGTTCAGTAACGATTACTGGAACGTGGTTACGGCCATTGTGTACAGAGATTGTTAGACCAACAAAATCCGGGAGGATCATCGAACGACGTGACCATGTCTTGATCGGCTTACGGTTGTTAGCAGCAATAGCAGCTTCAACTTTAGCGAACAAGTGCGCATCGACGAATGGACCTTTTTTCAATGAACGAGGCATTAATCAGATTCCTTTACTTGACGCGACGATCGCGAATAATCATCTTAGTCGTACGCTTGTTGGTACGTGTCTTGTACCCTTTAGCTTTTTGACCCCATGGGCTCACAGGTTGAATACCTTTGTTACGCCCTTCACCACCACCATGTGGGTGATCAACTGGGTTCATTGCCATACCACGTACGGTAGGACGAACACCACGCCAGCGCGCAGCACCAGCTTTACCCAATGAGCGAAGGTTGTTTTCTTGGTTAGAAACTTCACCAATTACAGCGCGACATTCAACATGAATTTTACGCATTTCGCCTGAACGTAGACGAACAATTGCGTAAGAACCATCACGACCTAACAACTGAACAGAAGTACCAGCAGAACGTGCTAATTGAGCACCTTTACCGATTTTAAGTTCAACATTGTGTAGAGTAGAACCGATTGGCATGTTACGAAGTGGCAAGCAGTTACCTGGACGAATTGGAGCATCGTTACCAGATTGTACTTTATCACCAGCACGTAAGCCTTTAGGCGCAATGATATAACGACGTTCACCGTCAGCATACAAAACTAATGCAATGTGTGCAGTACGGTTAGGATCGTATTCAATACGCTCTACAGTAGCAGGAATGCCATCTTTATTACGTTTAAAGTCAACAAGACGGTAGTGTTGTTTATGACCACCACCTACGTGACGAGTTGTAATGTGACCGTTGTTATTACGACCACCAGTACGTTTTTTAGCTTCAACCAACGGAGCATGAGGCGCGCCTTTGTGAAGATGGCTATGAACCACTTTCTCTACAAAGCGACGTCCTGGAGACGTTGGCTTACATTTTTGAATCGGCATAATTTTCGTCCTTATTCCGCTGCGCTTTCAGCGGTATCGCCCAAGTCAGCCATTTCGACATCTTGGCCAGCTTTCAGGGTGACGTATGCTTTTTTAACATCAGAACGACGTCCTAATGTTTTACCAAAGCGCTTAGTCTTACCTTTAGTGATTGTTGTGTTTACTTTCACAACTTCAACACCAAATAGTTGTTCAACTGCTTTTTTGATTTCAAGTTTGTTTGCATCAAGTGCAACTTTAAATACTTGAACACCAGCAGTTTCACCTAAAACTTGAGCTTTTTCTGAGAATACTGGTCCTTGAAGGACTTGATAGATACGTTCGTTGTTCATCCGAGTTCTACCTCAATTTTCTTAGCAGCAGCCACAGACATAACAACTTTATCGAACGCAATCAAGCTAACAGGATCGATTGCAGTTGCATCAACCACATCAACGTGTGGAAGGTTACGTGCTGCAAGATATAAATTCTCTTCAACAGCTTCTGTAACGATCAATGCACGAGGAGCATTCAAGTCGTTAAGTTTTGCAAGCAATTCTTTAGTTTTCGGAGCTGCAACAGCAATCTCTTCAACCAATACAAGACGATCTTGGCGAACAAGTTCAGCTAAGATACATTGCATTGCACCGCGGTACATTTTACGGTTAACTTTTTGAGACCAGTCTTGTGGACGAGCAGCAAATGTTTTACCACCGCCAACCCAGATTGGGCTACGAATAGAACCAGCACGAGCGCGACCAGTACCTTTTTGACGGAATGGTTTTTTACCACCACCAGATACGTCAGCACGTGATTTCTGAGCTTTCGAACCTTGACGACCGCCAGCTAAGTAAGCTGTAACAACTTGGTGTACAAGTGCTTCGTTAAAGTCACGACCGAAAGCAACTTCAGACAATTCAACAGCAGAGCCGGAAACAGTTTGTAAATTCACGTTATTTCCCCTCAGGCCTTGATCGTAGGACGAACGGTAACGTCACCACCAGTAGCACCAGGGACTGCACCTTTAACAACTAGAACTGAACGTTCAGCATCAATAGCAACAATCTCAAGACCCTGAGTAGTTACGCGTTCAGCACCTAAATGGCCAGCCATTTTTTTGCCTTTGAATACGCGACCAGGAGTCTGGTTTTGACCAGTAGAACCTAAAACACGGTGAGAAACCGAGTTACCATGTGTAGCATCTTGTGTACGGAAGTTCCAACGTTTAACACCACCTTGGAAACCTTTACCTTTAGATGTACCAGTAACGTCAACGATTTGACCAACTGTGAACATATCAACAGTTAGAACACCACCAACTTCACGACCTTCAAGATCAGCTTCTGTAGCGCGGAATTCTTGAACTAGACGACCAGCAGCAACACCCGCTTTCGCAAAGTGACCTTTCTGAGCGTTAGTTACGCGAGATTCGCGACGTTCACCAGTAGTGATTTGAATCGCTTGATAACCATCAGTTTCAAGCGTTTTGATTTGAGTGATGCGGTTTGGATCAACCTCAATCACTGTTACAGGCACAGAAACACCAGCATCTGTAAAGATACGGGTCATACCGCACTTGCGACCGACTAAACCAATAGCCATGTGCATAAACCTCTAAAAAAGCGGCCTAATTAACTTAAGAGTGTTAATTAACCGAAAGCCTTAACCCAATGCGATCTGAACATCAACACCAGCTGCAAGATCCAATTTCATCAACGCATCAACAGTTTTGTCTGTAGGTTGAACGATATCGATCAAACGTTTGTAAGTACGAATTTCGTATTGGTCACGAGCATCTTTATTTACGTGTGGTGATGTTAAAACGTTAAAACGTTCGATGCGAGTTGGCATCGGGATTGGACCACACACTTGTGCGCCAGTACGTTTTGCAGTTTCTACGATTTCTTGAGCTGATTGATCAATTAAACGGTGATCAAAAGACTTCAAACGGATACGAATTCTCTGGTTAGACATACCAGTTAACTCCAAGCCAAAATATATAAAGAATCACCCATGACGCATCTCACCTATTGGTAAGTGTCAAGGGCAGTGAAAATCACTAAGGTCATGATCGATGCCATGACTGTTACGATTAGGTTATATTTTTCAATAACCATACTCTCTTTGAGAGGTCGCTCATTATAACCATTGTTCAATGATTACGCAAATATCTTTTGCATATATTTTTACCGATGATCAAGTCTGTTCCTATTTTGAAAAGATTAGCTTTTAAAAATTAAAGCCTTCAATCAAACCGCTTTGATTAGGCGATCGCCATTCATTTTTATTTAAATCACAACTTTTTTTATTTTTACACTGACTTTTCAAAAAATGGGGTTTAGGCACTTTTTAAAACAAATTCAATCGCACGATTCAACAAGTCATTGCCTTGTAAAAAATATTGGAGTGGTGTTTTTTTTAAGTGATCAATACTACGAATCTGCTCTCCATCCAAAACAGCGATTTTGTCATCATCATCCAAGAAGTTTTGCAATACATCAGGGGTCATTTCTGGATGAAACTGAAAGCCCAAAACATTATTGCCAATTTGATACATTTGATTACGGCAAACTGGATTTTCAGCCAAATGGATTGCGCCTTTTGGAATATCAAAAGATTCATTGTGCCACTGCAAAACACTAAATTCTTTTGGAAGTTCAAAACAATGTTGAGGAACATTATCAATACGGTAGACCGTACTCCACCCCAACTCTTTTTGTGTATTGCGACTCACTGCCGCACCCAAAGCATTCGCAATCAGCTGACCACCCAAGCATAAGCCTATCGCAGGTTTTCCCGTTGCCAAGTAACGGCGAATCCAGCGCTTTTCTATTTTTAACCAAGGATAATTCGCCTCATCATTCACACTCATTGGCCCTCCCATAATAATTAAGAGATCCACATCCTCAATTTGAGGTAACGCTTCGATTTCTAACCATGTATCGCTCGGCAAGGCAAAAAATTCTGTCGCAGTAATTTTGGCTTGATGAGCTTTTAAAAATTCATAGCAGCTACCAAACCCTTCCCCTGCGATGTGTTGAAAATAATGAACTTTTAAATGCGTCTTCATGCATCATTGTCCCATAATTGCGATGATTAAACTTTAATTAGCAAAAATAGCGCCAACTTTTAGAAAAAAGAGTCCCTTTTTTGATTTTTTATTTCTATTATTTTTTGATCCAAATCACTTAAATTAATATCAATCTTTTGATTCATAGAGCAATCCTTTGAAAAAATCACCTCAAACCCAACTCATTCATGCACCAAGATTAGCTCCACAATATATTGAAACCATTCAACCTCCCCTTTATCGCGCATCAACTATTATTTTTGAGAACACACAGAAGTTGTTTGATCGGCATTGGAGTGATCGTTATGACTATAGTTATGGCACACACGGCACTCCAACCACCTACACGCTTGCCGATAAAATCGCACAGCTTGAACATGGTCAATACTGTTTATTAGCACCTAGTGGTTTATCCGCAGTTAATTTAGTCAATTCTGCCTTACTCAAATCAGGAGATGAAGTTTGGGTTCCTGATAATATCTACGGCCCAAGCATGGCACATGCACGCTATTTGGAGAAAAATTTTGGGGTCATTGTTCGGATATACAACCCTCTCGACTGTGATAGCTTTCAACCCTCCAAACAAACCAAGCTGCTTTGGCTAGAGGCTGCAGGATCAGTCACTTTAGAATTTCCAGATCTAGTCAATCTGGTTAAAAAAGCCAAACAGCACCAGATTACTACTGTTCTTGATAATACTTGGGGTGCAGGCTTAGCATTTAATGCTTTTGATTTTTCAGATGAGCATTTATCTGTTGATATTAGCGTGCATGCGCTCACCAAATACCCAAGTGGTGGTGGTGACATTTTAATGGGCAGTGTCGTGACGCAAGATCATACACTCCACTTAAAGCTACTCCATCTTCATGCCACTCAAGGCATTTCTGTTTCAGGAGATGATTGTGCCCAAATTCAGCGCAGCCTTGCACATATGCAATTACGCTATCAACAACAATCCATGACTGCTCAAACAATTTTGCAGTGGCTCAAACAACAAAATAAAATTCAACAAGTTCTACATCCAAGTGATTCTCTTTCAGCTGGACATGAATTCTGGCTTGAAGTTTGCCAAGACCAACAAAGTGCAGGTTTGGTCAGTGTCATTTTCCAAGAACAATATACGCTTGAAGATATCCGTCGCTTTTGCGATGCCTTACAACTCTTCAAACTCGGCTTTAGCTGGGGTGGCCCTGTGAGCCTTGTTATGCTTTACGATCTAAAAGAGATGCGCAATCTAGAACACCCGCATCTTGCAAATGGCTTCCTAGTTCGCTTTTGTATTGGTCTAGAATCGAGTGAAGATTTAATTACTGACATCAAACAGGCTCTTCAAGTTCTATAACACTGTCATTTCTGCTTAGCTTTTCTATATTGCTAAGCAGACTTTTATTCATTCATACACTTGTCATTATTTTTTATTAAAAATATTCTGAACAAAATATTTCCATAAAAAAAAATATGTGTTTTATAGATCAACCCTCTTGTTTTTCTTTTTTATAAAATGTATTTTAAATACATCTTAAATAGTCACAGCCATTACAAAAAGGTTCAGCCATGACTCCAGAACATATTGCTCTTGTTAAATCTACAGTTCCTGTCCTTCGTGAAAATGGGGTTGCACTAACTTCATATTTCTATAAGCGCATGCTCAACAATCACCCTGAACTTAAAAATGTTTTCAACCTTGACCACCAAAGTACAGGTCGCCAGCCACGCGCTTTGGCTGCTGCGGTTTTGGCTTATGCTGAACATATTGAAAACCCAAGTGTTTTAGCCAAAGCAGTTGATCATATTGCCAACAAACATGTCAGTCTCGACATTCAGGCAGATCAGTACTCGATTGTTGGAGAAAACTTACTTCATTCAATTAGTGAAGTGCTGAATGTACCTTTTGAATCAGAATTGATCGAAGCATGGAAACAGGCTTATCTACAATTGGCAGATATCTTAATTAATGCTGAAAAACAAAAATATGAACAACTTGCTGCTCAAAATGGCGGCTGGGCAGGTTGGCGTGGTTTTAAAATTACAGCGATTGAAGCACTAGAGTCGGGTAAACGTTTTACACTTAAACCTGCTGATGGTCATGCAATTAGCGAAGGACAAGTCGGCGCTTATATTTCTGTAAAAATCAAAGTGCCAAATCACGAAATTGAACAGCCACAGCAATTTAAATTCTCGGCACAGCAAGACA
Source organism: Acinetobacter sp. ME22 (assembly GCF_022012315.1). Classification (NCBI taxonomy): domain Bacteria; kingdom Pseudomonadati; phylum Pseudomonadota; class Gammaproteobacteria; order Moraxellales; family Moraxellaceae; genus Acinetobacter; species Acinetobacter sp. ME22. The sequence continues at coordinate 211,690 of NZ_JAKLTL010000006.1, read as the reverse complement.
ATACTGAATATCACATTGAAGTTCGCCCAGAAGAAAATCATAGTGAATATGATGTTGCCAACATCTTGCTTGCAAACTATAACGTAGGCGATCAAGTCCAAGTTTCAGCACCACTTGCCGACTAATCAAATCCTCATCATGTACAGATATTGACAAAAGTTTCATTTTTACGGGCTTTAGTATTAATATCTGTACATATATATGATTATGTCTTACTTATGCAGCTTAATAAGTTTACCGATTATGCATTACGCATCTTAATTACAGTCGCCCAAACTCGCCAAGCGCCCTATACCATCGCTGAGCTTGCAGAGTGCTTACAAGTGCCTGCCAATCATTTAGTTAAAATTGTTCACTTCATGGCTAAACAGCAGTGGATTATTACCACTCGTGGTAAAGGTGGCGGTATTCGTCTCAATCCTGAAGCTTTGAGTGCTCGACTCGGAGATTTAGTCAAAATCCTCCAAGGCGAAGTCAATATTGTGGAATGCAATAATCCTCCTTGTATATTGCGTCCGCAATGTGGTCTAAAAGGTATTCTCGATCATGCTGTTGATCAATTCTATGCCAGTTTAAATGCTTACACACTTGGTCAAGTCCTCGATACATCAACTCCAAATGCTGTTGCTGAGCATTCTCCAATAGCTTTATTAAATTTATAAAAATTGAAAATTCGCACCATAGAGCCGCTTGCTTTATACTATAGAAGACATTGTTTATCTCGCGTGAAATCTATCTATGCATCGTTATGCAAAATCTAAAGACACCAAGGCGAGACTTGCACCTAAGCAAAAGATTAGCTATGAAAAACAGCCTGACCCTGCCATTACGGGTTATGCGGTGCAGTCCCTGAACTGGTTACGCCAAGCCGAATTCTTGATGAGCGCTCCTAAACTTGCGCTTTGTGTAGAAGATACAGGTTATGAAATTGCATTTGCAGGTCGGTCTAACGCTGGGAAATCCAGTGCAATTAACGCCCTCACCAATCAAAAGCAATTGGCACGCGCCTCGAAAAAACCAGGTCGTACCCAGATGATTAACTTCTTTAGTCTGGGCAATCCGAATCAGCGCTTGGTTGACTTACCAGGTTATGGTTATGCTGCTGTACCTGAAGAAATGAAGCGCGTTTGGCAAAAAGAACTGGAAAATTATTTGATTCACCGCGAAAGCCTGCAAGGCTTGGTGCTTCTCATGGATATTCGTCATCCACTACAACACTTTGACTTGATGATGCTGGAATGGGCACATTCACGTAAATTGTTTGTTCACATTCTACTGACGAAAGCAGATAAACTGAATCGTGGCCCTGCCAACAAAGCTTTGCTTGAAGTGAAACAAGCCTTGAAGAAAATGAAAATGCAGTTTTCAATTCAACTGTTTTCTTCACTCAATAAACAAGGTTTGGAAGAGTTGGCTGCGGTCATGGCAGGTCGTCTGCATTATATTCTCGATGATAATCAACAAGTCATCGACATCAATATAATTCCTGAGGCTTCTGATGACGATGCCGAAGATGATCTTGATGACAGTGAAGATGAAATCGAAACTGAAACCCCATAAATAAAAAAGGCATGTTCAACATGCCTTTTTTATTGCCATCGTGCTTACTGGAACACGACCGTTTTGTTGCCATGTACAATCACACGGTCTTCTAAATGCCATTTCACCGCACGTGCAAGCACATTACGTTCAACATCTTCACCGAGTTCACGCAACTGTTCAACACTATATTGGTGGCTGACACGCTCAACATCCTGTTCGATAATTGGACCTTGATCGAGTTCCGCAGTCACATAGTGTGCTGTAGCACCAATCAATTTCACCCCTTTTTCATAGGCTTGTTTGTACGGATTTGCACCGACAAAGGCTGGTAGGAATGAGTGATGAATATTGATAATTTTCATTGGCCATTTGGTCACGAAATCTTCATTCAAGATTTGCATATAACGTGCAAGCACCAACAAATCATTGCCCTGCATCAATTCATCAATTTGTGCATAAGCTTCGGTTTTGTTGTCTTTGGTGATTTTAACAACCGTAAATGGAATACCAAAATTCTCAACCGCTTCACGAAGATCTTCATGGTTAGAAATGACTTGAGTGATTTCACATGGTAAAGAACCACGTGAATGACGCCATAACAACTCAAGTAACGCATGGTCAACTTTAGACACCAAAATACCGACTTTTTTCACATCACCAACAAATGCTAAACGCCATTGCATTTCATAACGCTCTGCAACATTGGTGTCAAAGGTTTGCAATAAAGTATCTTTTCGGCTTTGTAAATGATCGAGTTCAAACTCAACACGCATGAAGTAACGCCCGCCCTGAGCTTCCGTAGCATACTGGTCGAGTGCAGTAATGTTCGCACCTTGATGATACAAAAAACTCGATACAGCTTGCACGATGCCTGGCTTATCTTCACAAGTAATCAGCAAACGTGCGGTATTGGCAGTGGTCATATTCATGTTGCTCTATATCAATAATTCATTTAAAAAAGATAGCCGAGTATTCTACTCTTTTTTTAAAATATCACCTACTGATTTTTATGTCTGTGATTGTAAAGCCAAAACATTAAACCAATCAGATGAACCCAAGCTATTTAATAACGCCTCATATGTTGCTCGGCTTTCACCCTGCAAATACGGTCCTTCCAAAAACAACATCTGGCGGAGTGCTTGCCAAACCCATTTATCTTCAAGTTGATTTTGATCATCTAAATGCCCTGTCATAAACAGGAAATTTGTCCAATTCGTCAACACAATCCAGATATTCACAATCAATGCTTCAATTTCTACAGGTGTCATTTTCATGAGACCTGCATCGACAAATGCCTGATAAATACATTGACCTTGCTGCATGACTTGACGCGCAAATTGTGCATACTGCTGTTTAAAATTCAGATCATTTTCAGCCAAATGATAAACATCTCGGTGTAAAAACCGATAACGCCAGAGCTGTTCACTGAGTACCTGAAAATAGCGAATTTTATCATCAGCGTTTACAGATCGAGTTTTTGGCAAAGCAAGCATCTCTAACGTTTCACGTTGATACTGATCCGTCAGCGCTTTAATAATTTCTTGTTTATTTCGGAAATGATAATACAAATTACCAGGGCTCATTTCGAGCTCAGCTGCAATATGATTGGTGGTGACTGCACGTTCACCACGTTCATTAAACAATTGCAGGCTCAGATTCAAAATGCGCTGTTTGGTCTTTACTGTTTTTGTTTGTGACATGTACGACAACCAATGGGGGGTCAAAAAACTGTAACAGCCTAGCACAATTCTATGCTTGACTGTTTAGAGTTTTTACTCTAAAAGTGTTCAATACCGATAATATGCAAGGAGGCATCTATTATGCAAACCATGACTTCTACAACTCCTGAGCGTATTGAGCAACAACTGACGCATATTTTAAAACAACAAAAACAAGCTTATCAGCGCTACCCAATGCCATCAGCCAAAGATCGTATCGAACGTTTGGATCGACTAAAAGCAGTTTTGGTGAAATACCAAGATCAATTTGCAGAAGCGATTAGTCAAGATTTTGGCAATCGAGCTTTGGGTGAAACCCGAATTGGTGAGATACTGACTTGTCTTGAACAAATTCGCTATTATCGCAAAAACCTGACCGCATGGATGAAGCCTGAAAAGCGTCACATTAGCTGGCTGCACCAACCTGCCAAAGGCTGGGTACAATTTCAGCCACTAGGAGTGATTGGCATCATTGCACCATGGAATTATCCACTTTTACTCTCGATTGGTCCGCTGATTTGCGCACTTGCCGCAGGCAATCATGCCATGATCAAAATTTCGAGTGCTTCGGCCTATTTTGGCAAAGTTCTCGATACTGCGTTATCTGAAGCATTTCCATGTGAATTGGTCACAGTGGTCAACGGAGGCGGGGTCATTTCCGATGCTTTTAGCCACCTCGCTTTTGACAAAATGATTTTTACTGGCTCAACCAATGTTGGCAAAACCGTCATGCAAGCGGCTGCCCAAAATCTAGTGCCCGTGATTTTAGAACTTGGTGGAAAATCCCCTGTACTGGTGCATTCTTCGATGCAAATGAAAGATGTTGCGCTGCGCGTGGCTGTTGGAAAATTATGGAATGCAGGTCAAACCTGTGTTGCGCCTGACTATATCTTTCTACCAAAAGGCAAAACCGCCGAATTTATTGAGCACTTTAAAGTTGTGGTACAACAAATGTACCCACACTTGGCAAACAACCAAGACTATACGGCAATTATTAATGATAAACAGTATTTGCGTTTACACCGCTATTTAGAAGATGCACAACGCTCTGGTGCTAAAATTATTGAAATTAATCCTAAGCATGAATTATTGAGTACACAACGTAAAATTGCACCGACACTGGTGACGGGCGTCACAACAGAGATGCAACTTATGCAACATGAAATCTTTGGCCCGATTCTTCCAATCATGGAATATGAAAATATTGAACAAGTCATCGAGTTTATTAATCGCAGACCGCGTCCACTTGCGTTATACTACTTCGACTTTGATCAAGCTCGTGCCGATTATGTCGCTGAACGAACCCACTCAGGACATTTTGGTCAAAATATGGTTCTCAGCCATGTTGCACAAGACGATTTGCCTTTTGGCGGTGTTGGTGCATCAGGTATGGGAAAATACCATGGACCAGAAGGCTTTTTCAATTTGTCACATGAACGCTCGATGATGTCGAACCCTAAACTGTATAGTTTAAAATTCGTACTACCACCGTTTAATAAGCCAATTCACAAATTGATTTCTAAAGCACTCCTGCGCTAAATGATCAAGGCATGAGCTATTGATTACATTCAAGAGTCGTTTTATGTAAAATTGCTTGTCTTTTAATCGCATTTTTGGTATAAAACGCCCCTTGAATCAATTCAATCTGTTTGTTTTATGACTGGCCACAGGATTGCTGTTGGCTAAATCATCAATGGAGTTCCACCATGTCTAAGGTTTGCCAAGTTACCGGCAAGCGTCCAGTCGTTGGTAACAACGTCTCACACGCAAACAACAAAACCAAGCGCCGGTTCGAGCCGAACCTGCACCACCACCGTTTTTGGTTAGAAAGCGAAAAACGTTTTGTGCGTATTCGTTTATCTACTAAAGGTATGCGTATCATCGACAAATTGGGCATTGAAAAGGTTGTAGCTGATCTTCGTGCTCAAGGTCAAAAGATCTAAGGAGTCATAGAAATGCGTGATAAAATTCGCCTAGTTTCTTCTGCGGGTACAGGTTATTTCTATACCACTACTAAGAACAAACGTACTATGCCGGAAAAAATGGAAATCAAAAAATTTGATCCAAAAATCCGTCAACACGTAATTTTCAAAGAAGCTAAAATCAAATAATTTTAGTTTCCGAAAAAAACGACTCCTTTTGGGGTCGTTTTTTTTGCCTTTTTTTTAAGGTTATTGCTACTATCTATAAAATCTTCAATTTTTATATTTTTTCTTTGCTTTTTCTCACGTTTTGAGGAGTCAGTAGTGCCACATAATGTTGACCTGATTGTTCTACTCGCCGTGGGTTTTGGTCTAGCATTATTGTGTGGCTATATTACTGCACGGCTACGCCTCCCCCCACTGATTGGTTACTTAATTGCAGGGATTTTAATTAGTCCCAATACACCAGGTATCGAAGCCGATATCGGGCTTGCCAACCAACTTGCCGAACTTGGTGTTATGTTTCTCATGTTTGGTGTTGGTATGCATTTTTCTCTCAATGATTTATTACAAGTTAGACGAATTGCATTACCAGGCGCAATCCTACAAATTGCTGTTGCAACAGTTTTGGGTGGGCTCGTTGCGATGTTCTGGGGCTGGTCGTTCGGTTCTGCCTTGGTCTTTGGTTTAAGCCTATCTTGTGCAAGCACAGTGGTTTTACTGAAAGCTTTGGGAGATCGTGGTTTACTCGAATCTGTTAATGGCAAAATTGCGGTCGGCTGGCTCTTGGTTGAAGACTTGGTGATGGTGCTGGTCTTAGTCATTTTACCTGCAACTGCTGTCTTACTTGGCGGTAAAGCCTTAGATCATGGACATGCCGCATCGAGCAGTATCTGGCTCACCCTTGGGCTGACCTTACTAAAAGTGGCAGGCTTTATTGCATTTATGCTGGTTATTGGCAAGCGCCTTGTTCCTCTCATTATGCAGTTTGTCGCGCGTTTAGGTTCGCGTGAATTATTTACTTTAACAGTCGTTGCCTGCGCTGTTTCGATTGCCTATGGCTCATATGCCATTTTTGGTGTATCCATGGCACTTGGCGCATTTTTCGCGGGGATGGTGGTAAAAGAATCTGATTTTAGTCACCGTGCTGAAGAGGAAACCTTACCTCTACGTGAAATTTTTTCAATTTTATTCTTTGTATCAGTCGGAATGCTGTTTGACCCACGTATTATTGTCGAACAACCCTTACATATCCTTGCGGTTGTTGCAATTATTATGTTGGGTAAAACCATAGCAGCGATGGGGTTGGTTCTATTTTTCCGCTATCCAATCAATACAGCGCTGACAGTTGGAGCAAGCTTGGCACAAATTGGAGAATTCTCTTTTATTCTTGCCACACTTGGTATTTCACTGGGTTTACTCACCACCACGGCTCAAAATCTGATTCTGGCAGGGGCATTATTTTCTATTACACTCAATTCATTTGTCTTTTCTGCCATTGAACCTGCTCAACGCTGGATTCGTGAACGTTCACATCTGGCTCGCTTACTTGAACGTAGTGGTGACCCACTTGCAATGCTCCCCGATGAAATGGATCAGGCGTATTTACGCGATCAGGTCGTGATTGTTGGACATGGTGAAGTTGGCAGACGTATCACCAAGACACTGATGGAACAAAATATTAAAGTGGTGATTGCTGAAGAAAACCGTGAAATTGTTGAAAAACTTCGGGAAAAAGGGATTGCCGCGGTCAGTGGTATTGCAACCGAACCTAGCGTCCTGATTCAAGCGCATATTATGCATGCTCGAATGTTGATTATCTCACCTATGGATATTTTAGATATTCATCGGATTGTTGATATTGCCAAGCAGCTCAACCCTGAGATTCAGGTTTTAGTCTGTGCTGAAAATAAAGAACAAGCTGAAGTGATTCGTGCGGATCAGATTGGTGAAGTATTTTATGCCAAAGAAGAAATGGCGATTAATATGAGCAGACATATTCTGCATCAGATCGAATTGGCACATCAGCATTAATCATAAAAAAACGTACAGCCGAAACTGTACGTTTTTTATTACAAATTAACTAAAGACTGTGGGTGGTTCATCAACCACTTCAGCCTGCCATTGATTGGCCTGCTTTTCAAGCAATCCCAAAAGTGCGGCCTGAATCATGTGCTGTGCAACGATGGCTGTGTTTTCACCCAGCAATGCACGAACTTCTTCATTAAATTGGATTGTGACCAAAGGTGCTTGTTCAGAGCCCGCATTACGAAGTGCTAACTCGCCATTTTCAAGTTGCACAAGCTCAAGAATGGCATCTTGATTACCAAATAACTCTTTTAATTGCTGTATAGACATACGACCTCCATACGCACCATGAGCGGAACATTTAGACTAACTTATATGGGTGCAGAAATGCAAAGTTCAAGTTGTTAAAATTCGACCATTTCATTACGAAAGCCATCAATTAAGCGGCTTAACTCACGATGCCATTCACGCAAAATCTCAATATCTGGCAACCATGATTGTGGTCCCTGAGTCACCTTAATAATTAAATTCGATGAGGTTTCTTGCTCTGGGGCTGGCGCTGTTGGCTCAGGTGAATATTGGCACATACGGTAAGCACGTTTTAATTCAGCAATAAATCCATCTCGGGCAAGTTGTTGCATGACAGTCACTTCAGGTGAAACCTGCCCTTTTTCTGCCATATGTTCTTCAATCGACTTCAATGTTGGCTGTGCATCATTCAACCGATAATAACGCACCAACTCTTGCAAAAATGCCAAAATCGCACCATGCAAATGAAATACAGCAGCTTCACGATACGCTTGAATTTGCTGTACATGATCGGTCTGCTCTGCTTGCAAACATGCTAAACGTGCAAAATATAATTTTTGATTAGTACGATCGGCATGATAGCGAGCAACACGTGACATAATGATTCCCTTTCAAATAATTTCAGATAACCTGTTCATAGATTAGCGCTAGTGCTCTGCTTTGAATATAGTTTTTTGATGTTTTTATATAAAAAAAGGAGTACAAAATGACTCCTCTTTTACCCTGCTATTCGGAAGCATCGGCGGCTTTGACGCGAATTCCAAAGCCTCTTATTTTCAGTGTATTTAAACCTTTAATGGCTTTAATCGCTTCACGAGCATGAGGCATTTCAACAAAACCAAAACCTTTTGATTTACCTGTTGTTTGATCAAGGACAACTACACATGAATCAACTTGCCCATACGTCTGAAACAACTCCAATAATTCGGCTTCAGTAATTGAGCGCTCTAAGTTACGAACTAAAATTTTCATGTTTAACCTTTTTGCATCAGTGCAATCTATCTTTGTGTCAAGTGTAGCAAAAGTTGATCATCTTGTTTGCTTAACTATCAGCCGAGCTGGGTGGAATCTGATGAATTACCGCAGCTAAATTGAGATAATTTAATCCCTGAACAAGCAGATCAATCGCAAAACATAGCCCCAATAACCATACAGCCGCATGTGGTGTGACTAAAATCAGGACACCTGTCAATGTGGTTAAGAATCCTGATATTAAAATCCAGCACCATCCTTGAAACACTCGAAAGAGCCATGCTTTGATCATGCGTAATCCGCCAGCAATCACAAAAATTCCCCCCAATAATTGAGTTAAGAACTGTGCTGTACTCCACGGATGTTGAAAGACAATACTCCCTGCGACAAAATAAGCGATGGCAAAAATAAGCCATAGCACGCGTATTCCACCTTCAAAAAATAAAAATGCGGCGATCATATGTAAAAATGCGGCAAGCATTAGCAACAAACCAAAGAACACAACCATACTGAAAGTGGCAAATGGCAGACTTCCTAAAAGCAGTATTGCAAAAGCGATAAGCAATCCACCAATCATCAAATACTTGTTGCGTTGCTGGTGTAATTGATGACGCACCAAATCATTTCCAACGGTTAGCATGAGATTTTCTCTAATGACTTATTTTAACCAGCCCACTTCAATCGCTGTAGCTTTATTTAATCCAACCTGTGCAAGACTGTCAGGCATTTTATTTTGCGTTGCAGAAAGTGCAATATAACCACCCATAATCTCGGCTTGTCTTTGAGGATAAAGTGGTTGTTGCTCTGGTTGGGTATAGCCCAGTGGATAAATAGGCTGACCTGTAGCCAAATCATATTTATCTGTTGCGCCAAAGGTATGCAATAGCTCATGGGTGACCACAACTTCATTTTGCGCTGCCTGTGCAGTAGATGCAAATAGGTTCACTGAACCAATTTTGCCTTTTTCTAAGGCTGTGGAATGTTTTAACGCTGAGGTTTGCTGAGGATCATAATAATTTAAATACAAGGTTACCGTAGGACGACCATCGCTGGACTGGTGCTGCTTCCAAGCGTAATAACGGAATTTCAAACTCCACACAATCGCTTGCAGTACACTGGCATTTTCTGGAACTTTTGGAGGGATTTGTGGTAACTCACGCCCAAGCTGATAAATAAAATCAACTTTTTTCCCACGATAAGCCGCACTGGTCTCAGCTAAAAAATTCTGTGAATCTTTAAAATTCTCTATACTTAGCTGCCGAATATATTGCTCAGTGGTGGTTTGCCCATCGGCATTGACTGGATGTAATAGCACCAGAACTGGTCGATCCCAATTTTGGTTTTGGTCTCGCCATGCATTAACCGCAACCACCAGCAACACTGACAATAAAATTAATATTCGAATTTTTTTCCACATATCCCCAACCTCATTATTGTTGTTCTATAAAAAATGCCAGCAAATTTGCCAGCATTTTTAAATCAATTTCAAACGAAGGTCTTAACCTTCAACCCACTTACTGTCCTGATAAACAAGACTCCATTTGGTCGGCTTGCCTTCGGCATTTTCAGAACCAATATACTGTGCCTGATTTTTACGACTGAATTTGACAATCGTCACGTTGCCTTCTGGGTCAGCATCGGGTGCTTGCAACAAATACTGATATTTTGGATCAAGCTGTTCAGCCACCGTACGTAGCTCTGCTACTTTGGGTGCGCGCGTTTCACGAATTTTTGGAAACTTACTTGCTGCCAAAAACAGACCTGCTGCGCCATCTCGCAACACGAAGAAATCATCATGTTTTGCTGAACGGAGATGTTCCATTTTAATTGGATCAACACGTGGCGGTGCAGGCTGACCATTTTTCAGAACTTTACGGGTATTGTCACAACTGGTGCAGGCAAAGTAAGGGCCAAAACGTCCAGTTTTCAACTGCATTTCGCCATCACATTTATCACATGGAATGGTCGGGCCATCGTAACCTTTGATTTTGAACTCACCTTCTTCGAGTTCATAACCTTCGCAGTCTGGGTTATTCCCGCAAATATGCAGTTTACGACCACCATCAATCACATAGCTGTCCATTGCCGTACCACATTTTGGACAACGGCGTTTAGACATTAGATCAGCAGTTTCAGCACCATCATCATCAGAGAGCACAGCCAAAGACTCAACTGGCGTCAGGTTGAGCGTCCCTTTACAACGTTCTTTCGGTGGCAAGTTATAGCCCGAACAACCAAGGAACACCCCTGTTGTTCCCGTACGAACCTGCATCGGACGGCTACATTCTGGACAGTGAACATCAGCCACTTCTACAGGCTGATTACGGCGCATACCATGATCGCCTTGTGCGACTGTTAAACGGTTTTTAAAGTCACCATAGAACGTGTCGAGTAACTCTTTCCAGTTACGCTCACCTGTTGCAACTCTATCGAGCTGACCTTCAAGATCCGCTGTAAACGCATAGTTCATCAGGTTGTTAAAACTTTCATCCAAGCGGTCAGTGACAATCTCACCCATTTTTTCCGCAAAGAGACGACGATTTTCCAGTTTGACGTAACCACGTTCTTGAATCGTCGAAATAATCGCTGCATAGGTCGATGGTCGACCAATCCCACGTTTTTCCAATTCTTTGACCAAAGACGCTTCTGTAAAGCGTGCTGGTGGCTTGGTAAAATGTTGTGATGGATCAAGTTTTTCCAGATTAAGAACTTCACCAACTTTCACAGCAGGCAACAACACATCATCATCAGACTTGTTTTGACCACGGACTTTGGTAAAGCCATCAAATACCAAGGTACGACCTTTGGCTTTCAACTCAACACCATTGGCATCAACCAAAATGGTTGACGACAGATATTCTGCTGGTGTCATCTGACATGCCACAAATTGGCGCCAGATTAAATCATACAAACGCTGGGCATCACGCTCTACACCCACCAGTTGATCACCTGAAAGGGCTACATTCGATGGACGAATGGCTTCATGGGCTTCTTGTGCACCCGCTTTGTTGCCATAACGATTTGGTTTTGCTGGCAGATATTTAGCACCAAATTCCGTTTCAATATGGTGACGCACCATATTCACCGCATCATCACTCAAGAACGTTGAGTCGGTACGCATGTAGGTAATAAAACCTGCTTCGTACAAACGCTGCGCCAACATCATGGTTTTCTTCACCGAGAAACCTAAACGCGTACTGGCTGCTTGCTGTAACGTCGAGGTGATATACGGCGCACTTGGATTGACCTTGGTCGGTTTATCCTCGCGGTTGGCAACTTTATATTCAGCACCTTTTAAAATATTCAATAAAGCATCTGTTTCCGCTTTATTGCGTAATTTGAGGGTTTTGCCTGCTTGCTTGACTGCTTCTAGACGAATGTCATCGTTCAAAGATTTAGTATCAGCAAAGACTTGCCAATATTCTTCTGGGATAAAAGCACGAATTTCACGCTCACGCTCTACCACCAGTTTAACCGCAACTGATTGAACACGTCCTGCCGATAAACCACGCGCAATTTTCTCCCACAACAGTGGTGAAATCATAAAGCCAACCACTCGGTCTAAGAAACGACGAGCTTGTTGTGCATTAACACGGTGAATATCTAAACGAGTCGGATGCTTAAACGCTTCCTGAATGGCATTTTTGGTAATTTCGTTAAACACCACACGCTGATAACGCGATTCATCGCCACCGATCACTTCACGTAAATGCCAAGCAATCGCTTCCCCTTCACGGTCCAAATCCGTTGCGAGATAGATTTCATCGACTTGTGAAGCCAGTTTTTTTAACTCAGCAACCACATGTTCTTTGCCCGGCAAAACTTCATAATGTGCTGCCCAATCATGTTCAGGGTCGACCCCCATACGATTGATCAGCGCAAGCTGTGATTTTTGCTGTTTCTCGGCATCGGTTAATTTGGTACGGGTCGCTGGTTTTTTCTCACCCGTTTTATTGGCTGAACCGCCTGTCGGCAAGTCACGAACATGACCCACCGAAGACTTGACGATATATTCATTCCCCAAATACTTGTTAATGGTTTTCGCTTTGGCTGGCGACTCCACAATCACCAGTGCACGCTTTTTGGTCGCACTCGCGGATTGTTCTGTAGTCGTTTTAGCGCTAGACCGAGGAGCATTCGCCATAATGGTATTCGTTTCCTATTTCTAAAATTTTAACGTTCAGCCAAAGCTGTTAAGTATGCTTTCATTGCTTCTAATTGGGTCGCATGCAAGTCTGCATGTTCATCCCAATATGCACCAACACAGTTCGCCTGCATATCAATAGCATAAATCCCCTTTAATGCAATGGGATAATCTTTAAATTTCTCATCCCCATACACTAGCTCAAGTTGTTGATCTTTCACTCGAGCACGCATTAAAGGTAGTTTTGCATCGGGTAATAGCACACTGTAATAGGCCACCATACTGGCACGACTTTCGGTCGCTTTGGGAATATTTGTCCATTCTGGTGCAACAATCAAACGTGGATGCAATCCCATCTTGCGCGCTTTGTCACGCATGATTCCCAGTGCTTTTTCACGCGGATTGACCCTCAATCCCAAAATTGACCCAAGCACAAACACCACAATAATAATGGTAATCCAAAGACCCATACCTGACGTTCTTCATCTATTCATCTTTATATTAGAGTTACATAAGCTGAATAGAAAAGGCAAGTTTTACTGATCAAGTGCAGATCAGCTTGTATGAGTTTGCAGCCATATGTTCATCTTTGACTGATTAAAACTGACTTTATTTTGGTTCACTTGCACGATTTTTTCTTTTTGTAAAAGTAAAATAAACTGTTCTGTTGGTTCATCATTCAGTTTTAAATAAGATTTCACGCTATTTTTTAAGCTCTCAAGACGAACAGGATGATTTTTCATTTTACTGACAATACGACAGTATTGAAGTAACGCCTTGTGTTGTGTTGATATAGCCGTAACTTCTGGCGGCGCAATCACTGTCAATTGCTGCTCTATCACCTGAATTTGGGTTTCTGGCTGAGGTGGAGAACTTTCTCCAATTTGTTTGGCAAAAAAACCTGCCATTTTCAACAAATCTACAATGTGCCCAATTGCCTGATCATGAGAACAGATATAAAACTCAGTTCGCTTTTTAGCCGTTGCAGCCAATTGACCTGCAATAAAAGATAAGCCAAAGTCAGAGGCATTTGCACCGCCATGTGGCATTTTTAAAAGACGTAAACGATCTTGATTCACTAAAGCGGCTAATTCAGGTAAATGATCTAACCCTATTTTTAAGGATGATTTGGCATAGACCAAATAAACCCGATGATAATGCTGCAAGGTTGTCAAAATTTGTTGATCATTATGGTGAATATTTTCGATATCGAGCAATAGAATTTTTTTGGCTGACATGATTGTTCTAAACTTAATTTTTATTGAATCTATTTAAACGTAGTAATTCTACAACATATTCGGTGGTGTGATCATTGGACATTACATCAAACGTATATTCATCTGCCTGATATTTTTGGCTGAGTTGCCCAGCAATATACGTCAAACCAAAATCAGCAGAACTGCGTCCTGCAATCGGAATTTTAATCAGGTTAAATTTATCCGCTTTGATATAAGGAATCAGGGAGTAAATGGCATCCAATGAAAAATTGACATTCGAGGTTGAATAGACAACAAAAATCAAGTCATATTGAATTAATAACTTTTTGATATTTTGTGATGTCTGGGGACAATTCTCGATGTCCAATAATAATATTTTTTTCATTGAAGAATAAAATATGAGATTTTCATTCTACTATAACCCAGTCCAAAAACACTGAAAACAGATGTTTAGTAATGCGGTGGTTTATTGGTCATTGGGTCAAACGGTGCAACACCTTCTGACAAATCGGCAGCTTCAACGCGCTGATACAATAACTGCATTTGTTTTTGTAAATCCGCAATTTCCTGACTTTGACGAGCCAGTTGCTCATTTAATTGTTCAACTAAATCATCTAAAAATGCAATTCGGACTTGCAAATCTTCAATGGGTGCGGAAAATGACGCTTGATCATCGTATGGTGGTTTAGTCATTTAACACTCCTCAATTTGAGATTTTAGGAAACTCTATGGCCTATATTACTTTAAGGGATGTCCAACTTGCATTTGGTGGACCTGCCCTTCTCGACGGCGCGAACTTTAATTTGGAACGTGGCGAACGAGTGTGTTTGATTGGGCGCAACGGCGAGGGTAAGTCTACTTTACTTAAACTGATTGAGGGAAGCTTATTGCCCGATCATGGTGAAGTTTTAGTGCAAAATGGCTTAACCATTTCCATGCTTGCCCAAGATGTACCGATGGATTCGGGTAAAGTTGCTGACATCGTCGCCGATGGCGCAGGTGAAGCGGCTGAAGTTTTAAAACAATATCATACTGCCAGCGATGCTTGCGTACTTGGTGATATGGCTGCCTGCGAACGCATGGGCGACTTACAGCACAAACTCGATCAGCTTGATGGCTGGTCACTTGAAAATAAGGTCAACACCATTTTGGGCAAAATGGGCTTAGACCCAAATGCCGATTTGGCGGATTTATCGGGTGGTCGTAAACGTCGTGTACTATTGGCTCGCGCACTTTTAACTCAACCTGATGTACTTTTACTCGACGAACCAACCAACCATTTGGATGTCGAAAGTATCGAATGGTTAGAAAAATTCTTACTCGATCAAAATAATTTAACCCTGTTATTTATTTCGCATGACCGTGCATTTGTCGACAGTTTAGCCACACGGATTGTCGAGCTAGATCGTGGCACATTACGTAGTTTTGAAGGTAACTATTCGCGCTATCTTGAACTAAAAGCCCAACAGCTTGAAGCTGAAGAAAAGCAAAATGCCTTGTTTGACAAAAAACTGGCTGAAGAAGAAGCGTGGATTCGCCAAGGCATTAAAGCACGTCGTACCCGTAATGAAGGTCGTGTACGCGCACTAAAAGCTTTACGTGAAGAATCTAAAGCCCGTCGCTTCCAGCAAGGCAAAGTCAACATGGGTGTTCAGGAAGCACAGCGCTCAGGCAAACTGGTCTTTGATATTGAGCATTTGAGTGTTCAGTATGGTGACAAACCGCTCATTCATGACTTCTCTGCACTGGTGATGCGTGGTGACCGTATCGGCCTTGTCGGTGATAACGGTGTTGGTAAAACCACACTGATTAAAGCCATTTTGGGCGATGTCGAACACACAGGTACAGTGAAAACAGGTACACAGCTTGAAGTGGCTTACTTTGATCAGTTGCGTAATCAGCTTGAACTTGAAAAGTCTGTGGCTGCCAACGTGTCTGAAGGTTCCGACTTTGTCGATGTGAATGGTCAACGCCGTCATATCTACAGCTATTTACAAGATTTCCTGTTCTCGCCTGAACGTGCCCGCACGCCTGTGAAAGCCTTATCAGGTGGTGAACGTAACCGCGTCTTACTGGCAAAACTCTTACTTAAGCCATCTAACCTAATTGTCATGGACGAACCGACCAACGACTTGGATATGGTGACACTCGAGCTGCTTGAAGAAATGCTGGCTGAATACAAAGGCACATTACTGTTGATCAGCCATGACCGTGCCTTTATGGACAACGTGGTCACTTCAACTTGGGTGTTTGATGGTAAAGGCGGTATTGCTGAATATATCGGTGGTTATCAGGACTATTTGCTACAACGCCCTGATGAAAAAGTCGTTGATCAAAAAGCCGATGTGAAAAAAGCCCAAGCGAAAGCAGAAGCTGAGAAACTCGCTGCCCAAGCAGCAACGACCAAAAAAGTGAAACTCAGCTATAAAGATCAGCGTGAGCTTGAACAACTGCCTGCTGAAATTGAGAATCTTGAAGCTGAGCAAAGCGAGCTGTCGGAAAAACTGGCAGATGGTTCATGGTTCGTTAAAGATGCCGATGCAGCCACTCAAGCCAGCCAACGCTTAGCAGAAATTGAAGAAGTTTTGCTTGAAAAATTAGAGCGTTGGGATGAATTAGAGAATATGTCCAACGGCAATTAATCTTCTGTTATATCTAAAAAAACCACGCTAAGGCGTGGTTTTTTCATTTGGGTTCATTCATTTTTATAGTGTGGATTAGTTGCGAAATTTCTGGTGATTGGTCTTTTTCATCTGATCAATCACAGGAATTGCCTGTTCACGCGCCTGCTGCAAATGTCCCGCTTTCACCATAGCCACCGTTTGAGTCAGTTCAGCATTCAGATCATCCAATCCTTTTTGGTATTGTTGTACTTTAGGGCTATGATCAGGCTCACCGATCAATGTCATGGGAATGGATTTCTTGGCATCTAAAACTGCCTGCTGCATCGCACTCAGGGCATCTACCGCCTGTGATGGGCTTTGTGTGTTCTGAAATATGTCATAATTCTTTGCAATCATCTCCATATCTTGCCCAAGATCGTCAGCAAAACTCGATTGCATGATGCAGGCTAAAACAACAGTACCTATCAATCGCCCTATCTTTTTCATACGCTTTTCCTGATTTAAATTTTGACAACGTCAGCTTATTAATTCTTTAACTTTGGATTAAAAACCCGTTGAGTTGATGCAGGATATTTTTCAAGTTTATTGCTTGGACGAATCGGTCGCTTCACCAGTTCACCGCCACAATTGGGGCAAATAAAATTTAAAATTTGCTCGCTACATGCCAAGCAAAAGGTGCATTCAAACGAACAGATCAACACATCTTGCGAATCTACGGCTAAATCGGTATTACAACACTCACAGTTAGGGCGAAGTTCCAGCATGGTATTTTCCTTTAAATTTAAAGTAAGCGTAAATCGCTCTGCTGCTTGGCATGACTTAAACTTTCTTGCTGATAAAGCTGATAATTTTCCTGATCAAAGCACACAAAAATGACTTCTTCAACCTGTGTTGAGGTTTTGAGAAAATCAATTACGGTGGTTAAGGCAATATTGACCGCACGCACTTTGGGAAAGCCATACACACCTGTTGAAATATTCGGAAATGCGATTCGGTGCAACTGGTGGGCTTCTGCGAGCTTTAGACTATTCAGGTAGGCATTTGCCAAAAACTGATCTTCTTCATACATACCATTTCGCCAGATCGGGCCAACCGTATGAATCACGTATTTTGCAGGCAATAAGCCCGCATGGGTGATCACAGCCTCGCCTACCGCACAGCCGCCTTGTTGTACGCGTATCTGCTGACATTCTTTTAAAATTTCAGCGCCGCCTTTTCGATGAATTGCTCCATCAACGCCACCACCGCCCAGTAATGAGGTGTTGGCTGCATTGACAATCGCATCCACAGCCAGTTCAGTAATATCTCCTTGCAGGATTTGAATGGTTTTCATTGTTCTCTACCTGTTTTCAATTTGTATGTGCTAGGACTGACTTTAGCGCAATTTGAAATATTGATCCGTTCACTTTATTTTTCTTTCCAAATGAGAAGATCACGCCATTCACAGAAGTCTTTGAATTTTAAAAATCAGTTCATGCTACACTGCGTGCAGTTTTTTATTCAGTTTTTATCGCCATATGAGTAAACAGCAAGCGTATATTTCTGGTCAATTTCAATGGTCTTTTCTACTGCCTAAATATTGGGGGGTATGGTTTGCGATTGTGTTTCTGATGCTGCTTGCCATCTTGCCGTGGGGCATTCAACGCCGTCTAGCACACCTTTTAGCAAACTTGGCATGGAAATATCTCAAGTCTCGTCGTAAAACCACCATTCGCAACCTGCAAGTGTGTTTTCCCGAATGGTCACAGGCGAAAGTGGAACAACAAGCCAAGCAAGTCTTTGCCGACATGATGCTCGGTACATTTGAAACACTGAATGCGTGGTATAAACCCAAATGGTTTAAAGATCGTGTAACCATCGAAGGTCTGGAACACATCACCCATGCTCAGCAAAAAGGTCAGGGTGTGCTGTTACTGGGTACGCACAGCACTTTGCTCGATGCAGGCGGCTATGTCTGCGCACAGTACTTTGAACCTGATGTGGTGTATCGCCCGCAAAATAATCCTTTACTGGATATGCTGATTTATCGCTGCCGTGCCACGATTTATAAAAATCAAATTGACCATGATGATATGCGTGGTCTGATTCGTCATCTTAAAAATGGTCGTGCGATCTGGTATAGCCCCGATCAGGACTTTGGTTTAAAACAAGGCGTGATGGCACCATTTTTTGGGATACCTGCGGCAACTGTGACTGCGCATCGTCGTTTGCTCAAAATTAGCAAGGCAGCAGCAATTCCGTTGTATTTTTATCGTTATGGAGATGAAGCCGATCCGCGTTATCATATTTTGATTGAACCGCCTGTTGAAAACCTGCCATCTGATGATGAAGTTGATGATGCAACTCGTGTGAATAAAATTATTGAAAATCAGCTACGAATCGCACCAACGCAATACATGTGGTTTCACCGCCGTTTTAAAACCCGCCCTGAAGGCTACGACAAAATTTATTAAAATCAGGAATTCAGCATGAAAGTGATGCAACTTCTTCCAGAACTGAACAGTGGCGGTGTGGAACGTGGAACCCTTGAAATTGCACGTGCTTTGGTGCAACAAGGTCATGAATCATTGGTGGTGTCCAATGGTGGGCGCTTGGTACCTGAACTAGAAGCTGAAGGTTCAGCGCATATTCAACTGCCGATTCATAAAAAAGCCTTGTCGAGTCTGTGGCAAATTCGTCCACTTCGAAAAGTCATTGAACAGTATCAACCCGATATTGTACATGTCCGCTCACGCGTGCCTGCTTGGCTGACACATTTTGCACTCAAGGGGATTCCCACGGCACGCCGTCCTCATCTCATCAGTACGGTACATGGTTTTTATTCGGTGAACCGCTACAGCGCCATCATGACCCATGCTGAAAAAGTCATTGCAGTCTCTGATAGCGTCGTGGATTACATTCATCAAAATTACCCAGAATGCCCAGCACAAGATATTGTACGAATTTACCGTGGTATTGACCCCAAAGCGTTTCCACATGGCTATCAGCCCACTGCGAAATGGCTCAATCAGGTCTATTTGGATTACCCACAGCTTGAAAATAAGTTTTTGCTTTGTCTTCCTGGGCGAATTACGCGTCTGAAAGGACATGAAACCCTGATTCAATTGATGGTTCAGCTCAAGCAGCAATACCCACAAGTTCATGCTTTAGTCGTTGGTGGTGCGGATGCCAAGAAACAGGCTTATCTGGATGAATTACAAAAGAGCGTAGAACTGCAAGGATTAACCGAGGACATCACATTCGTTGGTCATCGCTCAGATATTCGTGAATGGCTCGCTTTAAGCGATGTGGTGCTGTCTCTTTCCAATCAGGCAGAAACTTTCGGGCGTACGGCATTAGAAGCATTATCTGTCGGAACACCTGTGATTGGCTGGAAACGTGGCGGTGTCGCTGAAATTTTGTCTGAGGTTTACCCTCAAGGTCTGATTGAAGTGGATGACACCACCAGCTTACTGCATTGTGTACAACAACATATTGAACAACCTGTTAGTGTTGCACCTGTCACTCAATTTAGTTTGCATGACATGTGTCAGAATACTTTGGCACTCTATGCCGAAATCTTGAAATAGCTATTCAAAATTAAAACCCGAGTCAGGCATCCTACCTTACTCGGGTCAATTGAGGTTGTGTTTCCAGATTTTATTGTTATTGTTTTAGTTGTTGCCTATCCTTGTTGCCATCATGCCATTGATGTTATCCAATCAGCACCTCTTCCATACGGGATGCTCCATTCCCATTCTTCCTTGTGCCGATAGGTTTAGATTAAAAGGAATTCTCAAAAGCGTATAGCCGTCATCGGCTTTCTGTACTGTACGTATAAGCTTACACAGCGCTAGCAGTTGTTATGCTTTGATGGATTCAACGCTGTTTATTTCAAGCGAGTTGGCAGTATATCCATCATGTTGAGCGTTCTTTTTCAGCTTTATGAATACCTTCTTGAATCGCGAGCTGAGCTTCCTTGGCATCATCTGCTGTTTCTGGCAACTCCTCATGGATTTGCTCAAAAATCTGCTCTGTTTGTAAAATCACATAGATTGGAAAATGGTCCGAACCAATATGTGATAAACGCCGCATGTGTACCAAACCAAAATCGGTGCTGTGGAATACATGATCCAGAGACCAACGTAATAATGGATAATTTGCATGAAAAGTGTTGATAAAATTGCGTCCCACACGCGGATCTAGCAAACCACTAATCCGCTGAAATAAACGTGTAGTTCGTGACCATGCCACATCATTTAAATCCCCCATCACAATACAGCTTTGATTCAGATCTTTAATTTGATCTCCAACAATCAACAGTTCAGCATCTCTCAATGTCGAGTCTTTGGCTTCTGTTGGGCTTGGGGGTTTAGGGTGTAAGCAATACAACTGTACATCTTGACCACCGCGCAACTGAACACAGGTGTGAATAGACGGAATTTCATCACTTAAAATAAATTTAACCTGAGTGTCCTTGAGTGGTAAACGGCTATAAAGATGCATGCCATACAAATTATCCAGAGGAATTGCCACCCGATAAGGATAATCCGTTTCGAGCGGTGCTAAGGCAGTCTGCCAACGTTGATCGGTTTCAAGCGTCAGTAATAAATCGGGCTGTAATTTGTGAATATGCGCTAAGAGCAGATGGTAATCTTGATTGGGCGTAAGCACATTTGAAACAATAATGGACAATTGTTTTTGAGGATCAAGCTGATGCTCTTTAACGTGTTGTACTTGTTTCTTCCAAAGCGGGGTATACGGTAAAACCATTTTCAATTGATAGGCAATTGCAGCACTCAAAAGCATAAACAGTAGCACTTGTACGACCGTCCAAGCCTGTGTCCATAACAGCATCCCCAGCCAGCTCACTATCCCCAAAGCAAGGATCTGAAGACGAGGAAAATCTGCGCCCCGAAACCACCACTCATCTCGGGGGATCAGCGACCAAAAACTTAGCCAAATCACTAAAATACTGAGCAGTTGTAGATAAATCATTGAAGTTACTCTTTTAAGATGATTTTTCTTCAGATTTTTTTCATCTTTATCAATTTTTTATGTAACACAAAGCAGATATTTCACTCAATTATTTAAGTGTTTGACTTATGTAGGTCTTGCAGTTGAGGACACTTTTGGTACACTCAAAACCCTTTTATTTTTTTTATTACACTACCGAGGCACAATGACATGAAAGTAGGTCTGGTCGGTTGGCGTGGGATGGTTGGTTCTGTCCTTATGCAACGTATGGTTGAAGAGAATGACTTTGCTCACTTTGAGCCATTCTATTTTTCTACCAGTAATGCAGGTGGTGAAGCGCCTGCTTTTGGTGGTAAGACTGCCCCAGCACTTATGGATGCATCAGACATTAAGAGTCTGAAGCAAATGGATGTCATTATTACCTGCCAAGGTGGTGACTACACTTCAGCAGTATTTCCAAAACTCAAAGCTGAAGGTTGGAATGGTTACTGGATCGATGCGGCATCGACTCTGCGTATGGACGATGAAGCGATCATTGTCCTTGATCCAGTCAACCTCAATGTCATTAAAGATGGTTTAGTGAAAGGCACCAAAACTTTCGTTGGTGGTAACTGTACCGTTTCATTGATGCTGATGGGCTTAGGTTCTCTATTCCAAAAAAATCTTGTGGAATGGATGACTGCAATGACTTATCAAGCAGCATCAGGCGCAGGCGCGCAAAATATGCGTGAACTGATCACAGGTATGGGTTATTTATACAACAATACTAAAGATTTGTTGGATGATCCTAAATCTGCCATTTTGGACATTGATTCTAAAATTGCTGACTTGCAACGTGGCGAAGGCTTTCCTTCTGCAAACTTTGGTGTGCCATTAGCAGGCTCGCTGATTCCATATATCGATAAACAACTCGAAAATGGTCAATCAAAAGAAGAGTGGAAAGGTCAAGCTGAAACCAACAAAATCTTGGGCAATTCACAAATCGTTCCAATTGATGGTCACTGTGTTCGTATTGGTGCTATGCGCTGCCATTCTCAAGCATTGACATTGAAATTGAAAAAAGATGTTCCACTTGATGAAATCGAAGATATGATTCGTCAGTCAAACCAGTGGGCAAAAGTTGTTCCAAATACGCGTGAAGCGTCTATGACAGACTTAACTCCAGTTGCAGTAACAGGTACACTGACTGTTCCTGTGGGTCGTTTACGTAAACTGAACATGGGTAAAGAGTACCTTGGTGCATTTACTGTCGGTGACCAACTACTTTGGGGTGCAGCAGAGCCTTTACGTCGTATGCTTCGTATCCTGATTGACTACAAAAATTCGTAATTTTTAAGGTCAAAGTGGAAAGCCGATCTGAAAAGATCGGCTTTTTAACATTGTACAAATTTACAATTTATTTACATACCGCTACATTATAGGCAAAACAATCAACAATTCCATGTTGTGGATGAAAATGACTGCATACAACAAACTCGCTTCAGCACTGATTTTATGTTTTGCTGCACAAAGTGGCTATGCATTAACTTTTAACGCTGCCCAAGTTGAATCAACTCAAGGGCAATTGTTATATGTAGAAATTCCTTACGCCAATGCCAGTGATAACTCGAGCATTCAAGCTAGTCTTGCCAATCCAGACGATCTAGTGCGGATGGGTGCAAGCCAACAAGACTTGAGTGGCTTAAACTTTTTTGTTCGCCGCACAGGTAATAATAGCGGTGTCATTGTGATCACCTCATCACAACCTATTAGCAATAAAAATATTAACTTGATTTTAAAAGTTCAAGATGCTGATGGCGCACATCTACAGCAGATTCAACGTAATTTAGACGGTACGCCAAGCAATACGGCAACACTCAATAAAACGACGCCAATCGCTAACCTGAATGCTTCGACACAAGAGCGTGTATTAATTCCCAAACAAGTAGTCAGTGAAAAAGATATTGCGCTCAACTTACCCGAGAGTACGCTTTACACTCAAAATTCAACAGCACCAATCAATGCTGTGACACCAGCGAGTGCCTTAGCCATCAGTGTTGCACCTGTACCCGTAGTCAAGAGCATCCCTCCAACACCAACAGGGCAAACAGCTCAAGTGACGCCACAGCCACAAGCAACGACACCACAGCCCACTCAAACAACAAGTGCCAACAAAACGCCAGCGACTGCGCCAAAGAAAGCAGTCGAATCAAAGCCTGTCACGACAGCTAAAAATACGCAAAACGGCAATTATGTAGTACAGCGCCAAGATTCCTTATGGAGTATTGCTGCACGGATTTCAGGACAGACCCATCAACCGATTGGGGAAGTCATGAATCATATTAAAGCGCTCAATGAACATGCTTTTGTGGGGGGAAATGTTAACCGCTTAAGAACAGGAACAAATCTTAATTTAGGTGCAACACCACCCCACGCAAACTCAACATCAGCGAAACCTGCTGCGCGTTCAACCAATACATCTTCAGACAAATATTCAACTAAATATCGTTTAGATCAAGCTGAAATGACTTTAGTTGCTGAAAATACAGATGCGGCTTCTGCTAAAATGGGGGGCAGTAGTCGAACTGCTGAAAAAACTTCGTCTGAATTATCATTAAAAGTTATGACAATTCGACAAAAAACCGTTACATTACAAAAAAATGTAGCTCAATTGGATTTGGCTTTGCAACAAAAAGACCATCAAATTCAGTTATTAAATGCACGACTTGCGCAATTACAGCAGCAGTTGCAACAGCAACAAAAAGCCAAAAAGCCAAGTCATCACTGAGAAATCGTTTTTAGCCTGAATACATTGCTGCTAATGCAAGGATAAAAAAATGTTGCTATACATCATTCCATTTGTTCTATTACTCGTTATAGCCATTGTGGTTAAAAAACGAAGTGCGGGGCAACAAGAATCAAAAAGAAAAGTCGAGCCCAAAAAGAAAGCGACGAAACGTCCAAGCACGACCAGTACCGATGTAACAGAAACTCAAGAAGTTCTTACGGTTGAAAGTCAACCAAAAGAGCTTGATCCTGCATTGCGTCGTCAAATTGAAAACCTGATTCAAGAGAAAAATTTCAATACAGCGGAAGCATTAATTAATCAGGCACTCAATGCTGATAATAGTCAGCATGACTTATATCTCCTGCTCTTACAGATTCACATTGATCAAAATGATCAATTTTCGACAAACCAATTATTGTCACATTTACGCTCACTCAATCTGTATGATGTGGTTCGTGAAGCTGAACAGCGTCTGGCTGAACGTAAAGAACAAGCTAAGCCTGATTCAATTCAGTTTACCCCTGTTCAATTGTCTGATGAAGAGACTCCCGAAGTCGCGAAAGCAGTTGAGCCTGAAAAGCCTATCCCTCAAGCGAAAGCGGTTGATTTTGATCAGCTTAAAAGTGGATTAGATCTTGAGAAGCCTCAAGCTCAAGAGCAGCCAAGTGCATTATCTTTCGATCAGCTTCAAGCAGAGCTACAGACAGCAACAGCAGCGCCTGTTGAAAAAACAGAAGAACACAAACCACTTGAGTTCAATTTAGAAGGCTTCAGCAAACCAGAAGTAAAATCTGAACCAACGCCTATTGCTGAGCCAATCCATTTAAATATTGAACCACACACGACCGAAACCAAAGGTCCTGAAACATTCACTGCAAAAATTGATTTTGGTCAAGAAACTGATCAAATTCCTGAAGTTGCAAAAACTGAACATCATGATGCCACTGCGCAGCTTCATCTTGAAAGCCTAGAAAAGAAAGTAGAGCCTGCTGCTGCTCAGCCGGAAGAAGCACCTGTAGTTGAGTTCAAGTTTGACTTTACAGAACCTGCAGTCCCTGAGAAACAGCCTGAACCTGTTAGCCCACCTACTGCTCAACCTGAAGTTTCCTTTACTTTTGATAAATTAGAAGAAGCTCAGGCTAAAACTGAAACAGTAACTCAACCTGTAGAAGTTGAGCCAGTTTCACTGTCTGTTGTAAGTTTTGATCTCATTGAAGAAACTCAGACTGAAATCGTTCCTGAGCCTGTTGTTGAAGAAGCGATTGCTGAAGCACCAAAATCTTCTGTAGATTATGTTGTACAACAGTTCCCAGAGTTAGCAGAACTTAATGATACTGAACTTAATTTATCGCTTGCAGAGCAATATATTCGTTTAGGTGCATTTAGCTCAGCACGTGCATTATTGGAAGATCCGCAGATCCAATATAATTCAGATGAATTAGATCGTGCTAAATATTTATTAAATCAAATAGCATCTTAAAGCAGTTCGTTCTACCATAAGCAGTCGAATTCGGCTGCTTTTTTATTTTTATCATGTCTAAAATTGCTTTAATTTATATGGGTGGGACATTTGGCTGTGTAGGTGAACCTCTCAGTCCAATGCCAGAACATGAGTTTTTACCTCGTCTACATCGTTATTTGCCAGATCACTTGAGCATCGAATGTTTTGCTGCACCTGTGATTAAAGACAGTAGTGCCTATACCGCAGTCGACTGGCTCAAACTGGCACAATTTATTCAACAATTACAAAGCCAAAGTTTTCAGCATTTTGTGGTGATTCATGGCACAGATACCCTGAGCTATGCCAGTGCAGTCCTTGCACGAATTTTGGCAGCATCATGCCACTTGATCATTACAGGCAGTCAGTTCCCATTACTCACTGTTGATGGTACAACCATTCGTGAAGAGACTGATGCGCGAGATAATTTATGGTTTGCTCTTGAGCATATTTTCAAGGTAGATGCAGGTGTGTATTTAGCCTTCCATCATCAGTTATTTCATGGTCGTACCGCACTTAAAGCCCATACAACTGAATTAGATGCATTTAGAGGCGTTGCCTCCACACAAGCCATTGCACAACATTCTCAAGCAATGACCGTGACTGAAACCATGCTTGAACGTGCCCAGAACCTGAATATTTTAAACTGGATGATGCAGCCGATTGCCCTAGAGCAGCTTGAAAAGAACTTGGCTCATGTCCTTGAAAATGCACCTGACTTCTTGGTTTTACAAGGTTTTGGTACAGGTAATCTGGTCACCAATCCTGAAATTATTGAGATTTTCCAGCAGCTTAAACAAAAGAACTGTTTACCTGTATTGAATACGCAAGTGACTGCGGGTGGCATTGATCAGCGCTATGCGGTGAGTGCATGGGTCAAAGAAGCCAATATCGCAGTGTCTGACTGTTTAGGTCATGCCGATTTGTATGCCAAGTTGTTAGCACTCTATTTACAGTACGATCAAGCAAATGACTGGTTGAAACACTGGCATGAGTGAAATAGAAATGACAGCGCAGCGTTATGCGATTGGGATTGAGTTTTGTGGTACAGCCTATCGTGGTTGGCAAACTCAGCAAGCAGGTGTTGCGAGCGTTCAGGAAACCCTAGAACGAGTGCTTAGCAAAGTTGCCAACCATGCTGTTATTTTACATGGCGCAGGGCGGACAGATGCTGGTGTGCATGCAACCAACATGGTGGCACATTTTGACAGCCCAGCAGATCGTTCTGAACGTGGTTGGATTATGGGAACCAATAGTCAACTTCCGAAAGACATCTCGATTCAGTGGATCAAGCGAATGGATACAGACTTCCATGCACGCTTTAAAGCCACTGCACGACGCTATCGCTATGTGGTCTATAACGCAGCTCATCGCCCTGCTTTGCTACACAAACAAGTCACGCATATTCATCAGACACTCAATGTCGCAAAAATGATGGAAGCCGCACAAAAATTTGAAGGCACACATAACTTCGAAACTTTTCGTGCAGCAGCTTGCCAATCCAATCAACCTGTTCGCCATGTGAAGCATTGCCGCCTTATCCAACATGGGGCATTTCTGATTTTAGATATTCAGGCAGATGGTTTCTTGCATCACATGGTGCGCAACATCATGGGCTGTTTACTGGAAATTGGTCAGGAACAATATCCGATTGAACATATTGATGTGATGTTTGCTGCAGAAGACCGCAAAGCAGCAGGCGTGACTGCCCCTGCGGATGGTTTGTATTTTATTCAAGCCTATTATCCAGAGCAATTTGATTTACCCAAAGTTGCTTTGGGGCCGCAATGGCTGAACTGGCCAGAGTGACTTGATTTAGTCACTCTGTTTTCGTTTGCGGTACTCAATCGGTGTTTCATTCGTCCAGCGTTTAAATGCGCGATAGAAGGTACTTGGCTCGGCAAAACCTGTCAGGTACACAATCTTCTCAATACTTTCATGGGTATTCGCCAGTAATTTTTTCGCCAATCGACAACGATATGCCGAGAGAATTTGTTGAAAACTGGTTTCTGCATCGCTCAATAAGGTACGCAGACGACGCGGTGTAATCTGTAACTGCGCTGCGACACTTTCTAGCGTGGTTTCGCCTTGTTCTAATGTTGCACCAATTGCCCGACGAACTTCGCTAACTAAATCATAACGAGCTAATTCCTGTAGTTTTTCATGAGCAAGCTGTTCATGCAATTGCAAAAGATCAGGGTCGGCCTGCCAAAGCGGATGTTTTAAAATGGCTGAATCAAAATACAAGCGTGTTTCTTTTTGCCCTAAACTGACAGGGCATTCATAAACCCGAAAATATTCTTCAGGTGCCGCACCTTCCTGAAAATCAAAATCAATAAACAGCGGCTGAAATTGTCCTTCCGTTAAAAATTTAAAAAAACGTAACACACCAGAAATCGCACATTCTGAAAAATGGCGGTTCAATAATCGATTAGGATGTGGTTGTGTACCATTGGTCAAATAACATTGCCCATCTTTACAAACCAGTTGAGCCTGAAAAGCATCACTAATCAAACGTTGATAAGCCAATGCCCGATGTAAACCTTCGCCAAAATTTTCACTACTCATAAACAGATGTTCAATGACCTGACCACGATATAGAGGTAAATGTTCCCCTAAGTGAAGACCAATATCAGGATCATGACTGACCTGTTCAGCAGCTAGCCAAAAAGCATTTTGAGCACTTACAGGGGTACGTTGATTGGTTTCAAGTTGGCTGATTGCCACACCTGCCTTTGTCAAAATTTGCTCTGTTGACAATCCTGCCCGACGTAGTGCCTGATAGCCAAGTCGCAATATGACTGAAGCATCCGTTAACTGCCCCATATTTCCACCTATTTTCATCCCTGCATTGCCATTTTTCAGAGTACTGAGGATTGACCAAACTGACAACCTGATGCATTGGGTTTGGGCGAAAAAAGTTTAGACGCACGGTTCACTTTTGCTGCTTTTCATCGTGCTTTATTTGGCTTTATATTGTTTTATTGCTGAATTTTGTCTATAATTTGCGCCTTGTTATTTATTCTTTTAGGTAGGCTATGGCCAATAAAGAGGAACTGATTGAGTTCGAAGGCGTTGTCACCGAAACGCTTCCTAATACCATGTTCCGTGTTCGTTTAGAAAACGGTCATGAAGTGATTGCTCATATTTCAGGTAAAATGCGTAAGCATTACATCCGTATTTTAACGGGTGACCATGTTAAAGTTGAAATGACTCCATATGACTTGACCAAAGGTCGCATCACTTACCGTGCGCGTTAAGTATTAGTAGAAGCAAAAAAAGCCACATTATTGTGGCTTTTTTTAGGCTTAGCGTAATGCTGATGTTTTACAGCCAATGGTTGTACACTCACGTAAGCGCTCGTGTAACCAAGAGTTACGCTCCTGAGTCTTGCGTAACTGGCATCCTGTAGAAATTACCGTACCCACATCAGATTCACCTGAACAGCTTTGATCACGGTCTCGAATCCAAGTAAGTTGTGAACGCTTGAGAATGGTCTTTTGCTGAGGGTTCAATTTGCTACGTAGTTCCTGATAGGTCTTATTCAGCTCATTGTCTGCATTGACATAGACTTTATTATCACAGTGCACTGCATCATAGGTATTTCTGGCATGATCACAATTATCTGCATAGGCACTCAATGATAAACCTAGCAGTAATCCTGCTAATCCTAATTTACGTTTCATTTTCATCATTTTCTCTATGTTGCTTGTTATAAAAAATCGAATTATTTTAAATTTTATAAATAGAAAAAAGCGCGATCTTCAAAGATCACGCTTTTTAAATCTGTTCAACTTAAACTAAAGCTGCAACCACTGCGGCACCCATTGCCTTAGTGCCAACTTTGTCCATGCCTTCAGACATAATATCTGCGGTACGTAAACCTTGATCTAAAACTTGACCCACAGCATCTTCAATCGCTTTAGCTGCTGCTTCTTCACGGAAAGTGTAACGTAGCATCATTGCCACTGAAAGAATCGTCGCTAATGGGTTAGCCAAGTCTTTACCCGCGATATCTGGTGCTGAACCGTGACATGGCTCATACATGCCTTTGCCATTTTCATCAAGTGATGCCGATGGCAACATACCAATCGAACCTGTCAACATCGCAGCTTCATCAGACAAGATGTCGCCAAACAGGTTGCCCGTCACAATCACATCAAACTGTTTTGGCGCACGCACCAATTGCATCGCAGCATTGTCCACATACATGTGTGACAAATTAATCTCAGGATATTGTTCTTCTTTAAGCGCAGTTACGGTTTGCTTCCAAAGTTCAGTCACTTCAAGTACGTTGGCTTTGTCTACTGAACAGACTTTGCCACCACGTAGGTTCGCCATTTCAAAAGCAACTTTGGCAATACGTTTAATTTCAGACTCTGCATAAACGTCAGTGTTATAACCCTGTTTTTCACCGTTTTCGAGTTCACGAATCCCGCGTGGCTGACCGAAGTAGATTCCGCCTGTCAATTCACGAACGATAAGAATGTCTAAACCCGCTACAATTTCAGGCTTCAAGCTTGAAGCATCTGCCAATTGCGGATACAAGATCGCTGGACGCAAGTTCGCGAATAAGTTAAGTTCGCTACGGATTTTAAGTAAACCACGTTCTGGACGGATTGAGCGCTCAATACTGTCCCATTTTGGCCCGCCAACCGCACCCAATAAAATTGCATCGGCTTTTTGTGCCTGTGCGCTAGTCACTGCTGGGTAGGGTTCGCCATGTGCATCAATCGCTGAACCACCGAGTAAACCATGTTCCCACGTTAAACCTAAATTAAACTTGTCATTGACTGTGTTTAAAACAGTTTCCGCAGCAGCAACAATCTCAGGGCCAATACCATCGCCCGCTAAAATTAAAATATGTTTAGACATAAAGGGTTCCATTTATCACAACAACTCAGGCGCAAATTGCCCAGTTAAAGTTTTTGTTCCACAAATTCGCCCAATCCTGTCAGCACATTATAGGGCTTACAAAAACGGCGAATTGGGTGTTGATCTTGCAATAGCACCACACACAGTGGATCTGGTGCTGATACGTTCAACAAACTGCCTGATTGTTTACTTCGATTGCGATACATTTTGAAGCTATAACTTTTATTCGCCTTAAAATTGTGAATCACACTGATTTTTTCAGCACGATCCATCGAGATCGGATAGAAGCGAATCACCACTTCATGCTGCTGGTCAGGTACGGTCAAATATAAAGAATTGTTATAGCTTGTGGTTTTACTATTTAAACGCACATAGCCTTTTCGAATGGCTTCATAATTCACCAAATGTGTTGTGTCATCCACAATTTGAATATTATCAAAGCGTTCAAATTCGCAATTGGCAGTCCCTGTACAGTACAGTTTGACATTTGCAGGTCGTTGTTCAGGTGCAATAAACTTGATCGCCATGGTATCAACCGCACGTTGCGTATGTTGACACGCACTCAGCAATACCGCAGATAACCCCAAGAAAGCACCGCGACCGATGTTTTTTAACATGTGAATAGCCCAACCTTTTGCCGATCAGCAGATTGAATTACATAAAATAATTCGACATGTTAGCAATAGTTGGGCTTTCGCGCCATGTTTATAGTGCAACAACTTAGCCCTGTAATTCTTGGAAAACCCAAGGGCGTGCTTGTTTGGTTTTGGCTTCATATTCACGGATTAAATCCGCATCTTGTAAAGTCAAACCAATATCATCCAAACCATTTAACAAGCAGTGTTTACGGAATGGATCAACTTCAAATGCAAATGCTTGACCCGATGGTGTACGCACTTCTTGCGCAGCCAAATCAATCGTTAACTGATAGCCTTCAGTCGCTGCACATTCCTTGAAAAGTTGATCAACAATTTCTTCTGATAAAATGACAGGTAACATGCCATTTTTAAAACTGTTATTGAAGAAAATGTCTGCGAAACTTGGGGCAATCACGGTACGGAAACCATACTCTTCAAGCGCCCAAGGTGCATGTTCACGGCTTGAACCACAACCAAAGTTGCTACGTGCAATCAGCACCGAAGCACCCTGATAACGCGCTTGGTTTAACATGAAGTCAGGGTTTTTCGGACGTTTGCTAATGTCTTGTCCCAAATAACCTTCATCCAAATAACGAAGCTCATCAAACAAGTTGTCGCCAAAGCCTGTGCGTTTAATCGATTTCAAAAACTGTTTTGGAATAATCAAGTCGGTATCGACATTGGCACGGTCTAAAGGTGCAACGATACCCTGTTCAACTGTATACGCTTTCATCTGCGACTCCCTTAGAATGTACGAACATCAACGAAATGACCTGCAATTGCCGCTGCTGCTGCCATTGCTGGGCTGACCAAATGGGTACGCCCACCATTGCCCTGACGGCCTTCAAAGTTACGGTTTGAGGTTGATGCACAGTGCTCACCTGGTTGTAACTTGTCAGCATTCATCGCCAAGCACATTGAACAACCCGGCTCGCGCCATTCAAACCCAGCTTCAATGAAAATTTTGTCCAAACCTTCTGCTTCAGCTTGCTGTTTCACCAAACCAGAACCCGGAACAATCATGGCTTGTTTAATGCTTGTTGCTACTTTATGACCTTTCACCACTTCAGCCGCAGCACGAATATCTTCAATACGTGAGTTGGTACATGAACCGATAAATACGCGATCCAACTGAATGTCTGCCAAAGCCTGACCTGCCGTTAAACCCATGTACTGGTAAGCACGAGTCCAGTCTTTACGCTGTACGTCATCTTTTGCCTGTTCCAACGTTGGAACCGCTTGTGATACTGCAATCACCATTTCTGGAGATGTCCCCCAAGAGACTTGTGGTTCAATCTCTTCGCCGTTTAACACTACAACCGTGTCAAATTCAGCAGCATCATCAGAATGTAAAGTATTCCAGTAAGCAACCGCTTTGTCCCAATCTTCACCTTTTGGTGCATATGGACGGTCTTTCACATACTCAATAGTTTTGTCATCCACAGCCACCAAGCCAACGCGTGCGCCTGCTTCGATTGCCATGTTACACACCGTCATACGACCTTCCATCGACATGTCACGGAAGACTTGACCACCGAACTCAATCGCGTGGCCTGTACCACCGGCTGTCCCGATTTTACCGATAATCGCCAAAACCACGTCTTTAGAGGTCACGCCTTTGCCCAATGTACCATCGACACGAACCAACATGTTCTTCATTTTCTTTTGAACCAAGCATTGGGTTGCCAATACATGTTCAACTTCTGAAGTGCCGATACCGTGTGCCAAACAGCCAAATGCACCATGCGTCGCTGTATGTGAATCACCACACACCACAGTCATGCCTGGCAAAGTTAAACCTTGCTCTGGCCCAACCACATGTGCAATACCTTGACGTACATCATTGATATCAAACTCAACAATGTTAAAGGTTTTACAGTTGTCATCTAAAGTTTGGACTTGAATACGTGACGTATCATCTTCAATTCCAGCAACGCCCTGCTCACGTTCTTTTTTCGATGTTGGAACGTTATGGTCAGGCGTTGCAATGTTGGCACTTAAACGCCACGGCTGACGACCTGCAAGTTGTAAACCTTCAAATGCTTGCGGTGAAGTCACTTCATGCAACAGGTGACGGTCGATGTAAATTAAACTCGAACCATCATCACGTTGCTTCACCAAATGGTCATCCCACAACTTGTCATATAATGTCTTGCCTGCCATGTCGACGCGCTCCATTGGACTGGGTAATTAAATCTTCTATTTTCATTATAAGCGGTGTTTCGCATAAATCTAATTTATCATTTTTATAAATCAATAAACTTTTTGGAATGAATTAAATTATGAAATTCATCCCTCCATAGGCATCTACTTTACCAATCAAAATAACAAAAATATTCGTTTTTACAAATTTAAAAGTCAGCGTTAATCTCTATTCAAGATCAGCATCGAGCAGAGGAATCTCGATATGGCACACATTCAACACTTTGTGATTACCCATCAGCGAATGTTCAAAAAAACCCTAAGCTACTATGTCATGCATATTACGGTTGCCATGTTGGTGGGATATTTTGTAACAGGTAACTTTTGGATAGCGATGACCCTGAGTTTACTTGAACCGACTGTTCAAGCATTTGCTTACTTTATTCACGAACGCTTTTGGGAAAAGCATAATCTCAATCAAAAAGAAAAAATCATGTCCTCATAACTCACCCCATTTCTCTTGCTGATAAAGCCACTTTTCAGTGGCTTTTTTAGAGAGCTTGAAGCTTATTCATCTGCGCAATAACCAAAGATTCTGGGATTAGGCAGAAAATTCAAGACGCATATGTAAAAAGGTTTATTTTATTTTGCTTAATCCACATGATTCTTAAATAATAGAAAACTATAAAAATAGTTTATGGATAATAAACATGAATTTAGCCGCTTTTGAAGCTTTTATTAAAGTCATGGAAACAGGCTCGATTTCGCTTGCCGCCGATCAACTGTTTATTACCCAACCTGCGGTCACAAAACGTATCCACTGTTTAGAAGAATATTTTGGCGTTACCCTGTTTGAGTCAGCAGGTCGCGGGATTCAACCCACACATATCGCTCATGAACTTCTGCCCAAAGTCAAAACATGGCTAAATGAACTAGGTGAAATGCATCACACCCTCAGCCATCAACATACGAGTGTACAAGGTCGTTTAAAAATTGGTACCAGTCATCATATTGGTTTGCACCACTTGCCGCATCATCTCAAACAATATGTTCAGCATTATCCCGATGTCACTTTAGATGTACATTTTGTTGATTCAGAGCAAGCCCATGAACAGGTTTTGGCGGGTGATTTGGAATTGGCTTTTTTAACCTTACCACCGCAACTGGATGAACGCTTAAAGTATCAATCGATCTGGAATGACCCTTTGGTGTTTGTGGCTGCACCATTTCATCCGCTTGCTGCCAAAACTCAGCTTAGCTTAGAAGATCTGATGAGCTATCCAAGTTTGTTGCCTGCTGCGAAAACTTATACCAGTCAAATCACGCTGGCAGAGTTTGAAAAACAAGGCTTAAAACCCAAAGTCAGTATGAGTAACAACCCTCTAGAATCGATTCGCATGTTGGTTTCGATTGGTTTGGGCTGGTCAGTGCTACCCTTAACACTCGTTAATCAAGACCTGAAAAGACTACCACTCGAAATTAAAATGCAGCGCCAACTGGGTTTGGTCTGGCATCCTGCCCGCACCCAGTCGCGTGCTATGCAAAGCTTAATTCAAATGATGCAGACACAACATTAATCACCACCACAACTACTACAACCACTGCTACAGCTTGAGGATGAGGATTGTGACTTGAGATACTGGGCATAATCCTGTTGAATTTGCTCTAAAACAAAGGTCTGCCCCTGTGGCCATTGCAGCAACTGATCTATCGCAAATAAACGCGGTAGATGAGTGGCATGTTGAGGATTTAGCCCATGCAAACGACAGCTATATTGCCATGCAGCATATAACTGTTGCTGCTGCTCTTGAGGTGAGGTATGGGCAGTGTAAGGCTGATGTTGGACAACACGCCCCAAACTTTGCAGACAAAACTGGCGATACAATTCAGGATATTCCAAGAAGATATGCCATAACGCATCCACTGCATGTGATGGCATGGCATATGCCTGTTTACGCAGAATATGCAGTGCCCAATAATCCTTAAATCCCTGCTCAATCAGACGGTGCTGCTTAAAACTCACTTGAGGGTAACACTGCTCAAACTGTTGCCAAACTACCCGATCAATCTTGAGTTCATTCAACTGCTGTAATTGTTGATTGCGTTTACGGTCTGCCCAATCACCATAAAACACCACAACTGTGACTACAACCACAGGTAGCCACCAAATCACAAAGAATGGAGTTTTCCACCATCCCCAACTAATGAAGATAAAGGCGGTAAAGAATAACCAACGAGGCCACCGCTTTGCAGCATAACGGTGAAGACTAAGAAACATTTGAAACATGGTGGAAGCGTATTCTTCCTGATTTATTTTTATTTTACTCATGCTTCAAATTTAAAAGAGCAAGATGTCAAATAGATGACAATTCCTCTACCCTAAGCCTAAAATTTGCCGAATCTGTTGAGCCACTTGTTCAACAACTAGACCCTGATTTGGTAAGGTCAGCGTCAATAACTGATCTGAGCGAAATTTTCGATCAATTTCAAGCATGATATGGGTACAGGCGGCTTGTGTGACAAAAGACACTTCAACTTCATTGAACCCGCTAAAATGATGTACAGAAACAAACTCCAATTCCTGATAACAGCCCAACGTTGAGCGAAAAGCAGGCGCTGTGATTTGCCCTTTTTCCACATCTACAGTTGCCAACACAAAACCACAATACTGCATTGCCTGTAAAAATACCTGCATGGTGGGTGTTGGTAAAATATTTAAGTAGTCGCGATCTGTTGCATCCAATCCCCAATCTACATCCATATACGTCTGTATCCAGACACGCGTGGCGTTCTGACGACAAGCAACTTCGGTAATCGGGGTTTCGAGGGGCAAAGCCAGACTAAAAGGAATACAATGACTTTGATTGGCAGGTAAAATAAAACGAGAATTGACCAACCAGTCTTGTAAAATCAAAGCCTGATTGCTTTCATGATCAC
This sequence comes from Acinetobacter sp. ME22, assembly GCF_022012315.1. Lineage (NCBI taxonomy): Bacteria > Pseudomonadati > Pseudomonadota > Gammaproteobacteria > Moraxellales > Moraxellaceae > Acinetobacter > Acinetobacter sp. ME22. The sequence continues at coordinate 175,401 of NZ_JAKLTL010000006.1, read as the reverse complement.
CTGACTCGACTTCAGCCAGCGTCATCAACTGTAAATTCAGACGATTAATTTCCTTATCGGAAGATCCACCTTGAAAGCGAATTTCTCCATGCAAGGTTTCACCTGCATAAAGTTTTGGGTTATGCAAACGTGTTTCCACACTCACGCCTTGCATCCCCAGTCCTGACAAAATTTTCTTAAACATCATTTCTCTCTAATTTTTAAAATAAAAACTTACAACACATCATCGCCCGCGACAGCGATTTTTCCATCCGAAATTTCATTCATAAACAGTTGATAATCTTCAAAATTACGTTCAGAAGATGCCATCGCATAACGCTGTAAAGTCTCAACTATGCCATCACCTTCACCCAAATATCCCATCACTACATCAGCATTGCCTGCTTTGGCATGGGCATGAGCCAAAGCAAAACCACAACTTTCTGCATATTCATGAAAATAGGCTTCATCCATATCCTGTAAATCGACTGAAATCTTCATATCGCGTAACTGACGCACATGAAACTGCTGTTCAATTCGAGAAAATCCCAAGAAAATATCGCTTGCGGCTTGCATTAACTGTTGCCCATGCACAACACGTTCACCTTCATGTGCGACTCGCTCAAGAAAGAGTGGGCTTAAAATAGAGGGACAGGCTTCTTTCATTTGTAAAATTAGAGGTTCACGGTCTGCATCCTCAAAAAGCGCAATAGCTGAGCGCGTTCCCACACTTCCAACGCCAACCACTTTCATGGCAACATCGGTTAATTGATAACGGTCAAATAAAATACGGCGATCATATTTCAATGAATCTCGATAATATTTAAAGAATTCATCCGCATCTTTGGCAAAGGGTTCATCCGCTTGGGGGTGCCACAACAAAGGTGGTTCATCAATAAAATGACGAAATCCTGTTTCAGGGTCTTGTTCAGTTAACTTAGGCAATAAGGAGTGTGTCGTGCGTTTTTCTGCACGATCCAAATGTTTAGCACGTTTTTTACGTAATTTTTGACATTCGGTACTTTTCAGCAGGGTGCTCGCATCCACTTTTTCATACCACACCTGTAAAGGTGACAATTTCGTATGCTCAGTGAGATGTGTACGGTAGCTGTTGAGCATAATTTTTACGGCTTTTAAACCTGCTCGCTCACTGAGTCCAATATCTTGAGCTGCAATCACAAAACTGGTCGCTAACCGCTTAAGATCCCATTCAAACGGTGCAACCAATGTTTCATCAAAATCATTAATCCCAAATAGTAAATTACGTTCAGGACTGGCAAAACCGCCAAAATTACTCAAATGACAGTCACCACAAATTTGCTGAAACAAACCTGAATGCTGCGGCTCCCAAGCCTGATCAAACAGCATCAATGCAGGCATTCCCCGATAAAAAGTAAATGCCGAAACACTCATACGTTTTGCCCGAATTGGCTTGAGGTGTTCGAGTCGCCCTTGATTACTCCAATCATAAATCGTCAATGCATTGGTATTTTTGGGACGCTGAGATAAATCCGCAAGGTTTTGCCGTGGATGGGTTTTACGCTGTGCTTTCCCCAAAGCCAAACCATCGGCTTTTTTCAATAATTTACCCTGATAACGGTGCGAGGTAAGATCAATACTGTCTGACGTCCAAAGTTGATTTGGCAATGCAATTTTTTGTTGTTTCATAGCAGCCTCTAAATTTATTGCTGAGTTGTTATAGCAATAAATTTAGAGGCTGCGTGAAGATTTTTAAAAATAAATCGACATAATCTGCACGTGCTTGATATGTCTCGCTGAGCATATTGAAATCTCGTTCAATACAGCAGAAAATAAATCAGCATGAAGTCATTAAATCGACCAGTCTTGGATTTTCCACCCCTGCTCTTTGGCAAGTTGTTCTAAACGGTCATCAGGATTCACCGCAATTGCATGGGTTGCATATTCAAGCAAAAAACGATCATTGATAGAATCTGAATATGCCCAAGACTCATCAACTTCACGACCTGCCAACCACTGTTCTAAACGCACCAGCTTACCTTGCTGATAACAAGGTGTACCCGCCACTTTACCTGTGTAATAACCATCTTTAACTTCTGCATTGGTGGCGATAATTTCAGTAATTCCAAACTCGCGAAAAATAGGCGCAGTAATAAAGTCACTGGTCGCAGTAATCCCAACAATCGCATGTCCTAAGTCTTTATGCTTTTGAATGGCATGGAAACCTTTTTGGCGCATTTGCGGACGAATGATTTTTTGCATAAATAATTGATGTAAATCAGTTAAATATTGATTTGAATGTTGAGTTAAAAACTCAAATACAAACTCATTATAGGCAATCGGATCAAGCATTCCTGCCTTATAGTCTTCATAGAACTTATCATTCATTTGGCGATGATGCACGGGATCAACCAAGCCTTCATTCACTAAAAATTCACCCCAAGAGTGGTCTGAATCGGTATTTAACAGGGTGTGATCAAGATCAAATAAAGCCAATTTCATGGAAATTCTCGTTAAAACTGAAAAATTAAAGCAAAAAAATGTAAATCAGTTGCCGCTAATGCAAAGAAATTCGTTAAGATCATAGCAATTTTTAACAATATTCTGAGGTCTTTTTTTGTGTTGGATGCACAAATTTTGCCATCCCCAAAATAAAGACAATAAGATCGAACAAATTTAGGTAGCCAAATGATCGACTCCGAAGGTTTCCGACCCAATGTCGGGATCATTTTGGCAAACGAACATGGACAAGTGTTATGGGCAAAACGCATTGGTCACAATGCATGGCAGTTTCCGCAAGGAGGAATCCAAATTGGAGAAACTCCTGAACAGGCATTATACCGTGAGCTAAGAGAAGAAGTTGGCTTATTGCCAGAACACGTCCAGATTATTGCGCAAACCAAAGGTTGGTTGCGTTACCGTTTGCCACACCGATATATCCGCTCAGGTAGTGATCCTGTCTGTATCGGACAAAAACAAAAATGGTTTTTATTGAAGCTGACTGCATCAGCCCAAAATATTCAGTTGAATCTTGCTGATCCACCTGAATTTGATCAGTGGCAATGGGTCAGTTATTGGTATCCACTTGGACAAGTTATTAACTTTAAAAGAGATGTTTACCGAAAAGCCATGACCGAATTATGCAGTCTATTGCCACACTAAAAAACAGACTAAAAAAGAGTTTTTTAGTGAATGCTTTTCTGGCAGGCTGCTGTTATAAGTAAAGTCATAATTACTTATTATATAAATTGTTTTGGGAGTACGTAGTTATGTCGAACATGCAATTAGACACCCTCCGCCGCATTGTCCAAGAAGTCAATGCAGCTGTGAGCTTGCATGAATCATTAGACATCATGGTCAATCAGGTTTCGATTGCGATGGATGTCGATGTCTGTTCGATCTATTTACTCGATGAACGTAACCAGCGCTATGTACTCATGGCCAGCAAAGGACTCAATCCTGAAGCGGTTGGCAATGTTTCCTTGCAACTGGGTGAAGGCTTGGTTGGTCTAGTTGGGCAACGCGAAGAAATCGTCAATCTCGACAATGCTGCACAACATGAGCGTTATGCTTACTTCCCAGAAACAGGTGAAGAGTTATACAACTCATTTCTCGGCGTCCCTGTCATGTATCGCCGTAAGGTGATGGGGGTCTTGGTTGTTCAAAACAGTGAATCCCAAGATTTCAGTGAAGCAGCTGAATCCTTTTTGGTGACTTTATGTGCGCAGCTTTCAGGTGTCATTGCCCATGCGCATGCGGTTGGAAACATTGATGTTTTCCGTAAGCCAAGCAATATTTCAAACTATAAAACCTTTCAGGGTGTTTCAGGTGCAGGTGGCGTCGCTTTAGGGCGTGCCATTATTTTGTATCCTGCGGCAGATTTATCGGCTGTACCTGAGCGTGAAGCTGAAAATATCCCCGACGAACTCAAGCTACTTGATCATGCTGTATCCAATGTTCGCCAGGAAATTCAATCGCTTGATGAAAAAATGCAAGACTCGCTAATGTCCGAAGAACGCGCATTGTTTAGCGTTTTCTTACGCATGCTTGATGAAAATGCCTTACCTGCCGAAATTAAAGAACTGATTCGTGAAGGTCACTGGGCGCAAGGTGCAGTCAAAAAAGTGATGGATAAACACATCGCGCTCTTTGCCCAAATGGAAGATGACTACCTCCGTGAACGGGTGTCTGATCTTAAAGATTTAGCACGGCGTATTTTGGCTTCCTTGCAAGAAGCAGATTCAAGCCATCGTGAACTCAGCTCAGATAGTATTCTAATCGGTGAAGAAATTAGTACAGCTGCTCTAGTTGAACTGCCAATGGATAAAATTGCAGCCATTGTGACCAGTGAAGGTGCAGCTAACTCACATATGGTGATTGTTGCGCGTGCCTTAGGTATTCCTACCGTTGTCGGCGTGACTGAACTGCCTATCAGCGCCTTAGATGATGCCGAAATGATCGTCGATGCCTATCAAGGTCGGGTTTTTGTCAATCCTCCTCGTCGCTTGCGTCAACGTTATAAAGAGATTCAAAAAGAAGAAGAACAAATTGCCAAAGACCTCAAGCAATACGAAACCAAAGACGCGATTACACCTGATGGTGTTCCTGTTCGTCTGTTTGTCAATACGGGTCTGATGATTGATGTGGTTCGTGGCGTACAGCGCGGGGCAAAAGGTGTAGGCTTATATCGTTCTGAAATCCCATTTATGTTACGTGACCGCTTTCCTGGCGAAGAAGAACAACGCGCAATCTATCGGCAACAGCTCAGCCACTTTGCCAACAAACCTGTGACCATGCGTACCCTCGATATTGGTGCAGACAAAGATCTCCCTTATTTCAGCATTGATGAAGAAAACTCGGCATTGGGTTGGCGTGGACTCCGCTTTACCCTTGATCACCCAGAGATTTTCTCGGCACAAATCCGTGCAATGCTGAAAGCCAGTATTGGTTTAAATAATCTACATATTCTGCTGCCAATGGTGACCAGTGTCAGCGAAGTCGAAGAAGTGCTGTATTTACTCGAACGTGATTGGGTCGCAGTTCAGGAAGAAGAACAAGTCAAAATTAATAAACCCAAAATCGGGATTATGGTCGAAGTACCAAGTGTCTTGCTGCAAATTGATGAATTTGCACCATTGGTCGATTTTTTCTCAGTGGGTTCTAATGACCTGATTCAATATTTATTAGCCGTAGACCGTAACAACCCGCATGTTTCCAGTGTTTATTCACATTTTCACCCTGCAATCTTACGTGCTTTGCGTCGCTTGGTGAAAGAGTGCCATAAATACGAGAAGCCGATTAGTATTTGCGGAGAAATGGCGGGCGATCCGTTGTCTGCTATTCTGCTGATGGCAATGGGCTTCAATACCCTGTCGATGAGTTCAAGTAATATCTTGCGGGTGCGTAAAGCCATTTGTCATGTTCCCATGACTGATGCTCAAGAGCTACTTCATCACGTATTGCAGCTCAATAATCCTTTACTGGTCAAAAGCTGGCTAGAACATTATTTTAGAACACATGGACTAGCCGATATGGTGAAAACCAATCGCTTGATCTCGATTTAACAAGCACAAAAAAGGGCGATCTTCCATAGAGTATCGCCCTTTTTTATGTTTGCTATAACCTCGTTTTGCATTTTTCTTACGATCCACAAATACTTGACTTTTGTTTGCTTCGTGCATGTGTTTCGCTACAAAATTATGAATCACAACCTCTGGTTGCATTTGACGTTTCGCCATTTTCTTTACCTTTTCTAAAAATACTGTCTATAGAAGACAGTGATCTAATTTAGCACATTTATTAAACACTTTGAAAAATTTAATGTGCATGGATTCATGACAAAAATTATTCAGAATAATCAAAAAAAGAGAAAGCCAGTCATTTAAACTGGCTTTTTCAATCATGCGTTAGACTTATTTTTTAGCATCGAAGCGATCCGCATTCATCACTTTATTCCATGCTGCAATAAAGTCATGTACAAATTTCTCTTGGTTATCATCCTGTGCATACACTTCGGCATAAGAACGCAAAATCGAATTTGAACCAAAAACCAAATCCACACGGGTTGCAGTCCATTTGACTGCACCTGTTGCACGGTCACGAATTTCATAACGGTTTTTGCCAACAGGTCGCCATGTATTGTTCATATCAGTCAAATTGACAAAAAAGTCATTGCTCAATACACCTGCTCGCTCAGTGAATACCCCCTCTTTTGCACCGCCATAGTTGGTATCTAGAACACGCATCCCACCAATCAAGACCGTCATTTCAGGTGCAGTCAAGCCCATCAACTGGGTACGATCTAACAACATTTCTTCAGGTTGTACGGCATAATCCTGTTTAATCCAATTGCGGTAGCCATCATGCTTTGGCTCTAAATCAGCAAATGAATATTCATCGGTTTGCGCTTGAGTAGCATCACCACGCCCTTGTAAGAATGGCACAACCACCTCAACACCAGCCTCCTGTGCTGCCTGCTGAATCGCTGCTGCCCCTCCCAATACGATTAAATCGGCAATACTGACTTTTTTAACCAATCCCGATTGAATCTCTTCGAGTTTCGCTAAAACTTTTTGTAAACGCTCTGGCTCATTGCCGATCCAATCTTTTTGTGGTGCAAGGCGAATACGTGCGCCGTTTGCGCCTCCACGAAAATCTGAACTACGATAAGTTCGGGCACTGTCCCATGCAGTGGTAATCAGTTCCGTACGGGTTAGACCACTATTGAGCAACTTGGCTTTCAGTTCATCAATTTCTGCTTCAGTTAATGTGTAGTCGACTGCTGGAACAGGATCTTGCCAGATTAGATCTTCAGCAGGTACATCCGCACCCAAATAACGGCTCTTTGGCCCCAAATCACGGTGAGTCAGCTTAAACCATGCTCGCGCAAAGACATCCGCAAAATCAGCAGGATTTTGATAGAAATGTTCAGCAATTTTACGATATTCAGGATCAACTTTGAGTGCCATATCGGCATCGGTCATGATCGGATTACGGCGAATATTCGGGTTATGTGCATCGACAGGTTTATCTTCTTCTTTAATGTCAATAGGTTCCCACTGATGCGCGCCTGCTGGGCTTTTACGGACTTCCCATTCATAGTTAAATAATAAATAGAAATATTCATTGTCCCATTTGGTTGGATGAGTTGTCCACGCACCTTCCAAACCACTCACCATTGTATTTCCAGCGTTCCCTGTGCCCTCTGGGTTATGCCAACCTAAACCTTGAAATTCCACATCAGCAGCTTCGGTATCTGCGCCAAGCAGCTCAGCTTTACCGTTGCCATGCGCTTTGCCTACCGTATGTCCACCTGCAGTTAAAGCAACTGTTTCTTCATCATTCATCGCCATACGGTCAAAGGTGGTACGCATGTCTTGTGCCGTTTTTAATGGATCAGGCTGACCATCCACCCCTTCTGGATTGACATAAACTAGACCCATTTGTACCGCAGCCAGAGGATTTTCCAGTGAACTACGATCTTGGTCATTGTCATAACGGTTTTTGGTTGCATCGAGCCATTTACGTTCTTCCCCCCAATAAATATCTTTTTCAGGATGCCAAATATCTTCTCGTCCACCTGCAAAACCAAAGGTTTTTAAACCTGCAACTTCATAAGCCACTGTACCTGCAAGAACAATCAAATCTCCCCAAGACAGTTTATTGCCATATTTTTTCTTAATTGGCCAAAGTAAGCGACGACCTTTATCGGTATTGACGTTATCTGGCCAGCTATTGAGTGGTGCAAAACGCTGATTGCCTGTATTGGCTCCACCACGACCATCTTGCTTACGATACGTTCCTGCTAAGTGCCAAGCAGTTCGCACAAACATGCCAATGTAACTGCCATAATCGGATGGCCACCATGCCTGACTGCTATTAATCAAATCACGTAAATCTTGCTTGACCGCTTCAAGATCAAGTTGCTGAAATGCTGCTGCATAATCAAAGTCCGCATCCATCGGATTTGTTTTTTTATCGTGCTGCGACAAAATGTCTAAATTGAGTGCGTTCGGCCACCAATCTGTATTTGAGCTGGCTGCAGACGTATTTGCACCATGTGCAAATGGACATTTTCCTGTCGAAGCTTGCGATTTCTTGTCCATGTTGAATCTCCAAATTCAATAACCTATTTTGTGTTTTAGGTTTTACTCTATCAAAATAGCGGTTTTTATGAACAAGCTAAAGCGGATTTAACTAATCAAAACAATCGAAATCTTCTATTTAAAAAAATAAATAAAATCATATATAAATACTGATTTTTTTTGCTTGAGAATTTCAATTTTTCTGCTGTTCAACTTTTTTAGAGGGACAATATGCTGTATTTTTTGTGAAATAAACACTCAAAACAAAACTCGTTTTTATAGATTATTTTTGCTAAATTTAAAGCATTAAAAAACGACAATAAGTTGGCTAAAAAAATGCAATATGACATTGAGAAAATCATCCAACAACATGACATTATCTTATTCGATGCCATCTGCGTACTTTGTAATGGCTGGGCAAAATTTCTGATTCGTTATGATCGTCAATCTAAATTTAAATTAGCCTCCGTACAATCACCATTAGGTGAGGCAATCTTAAAATATTATGGCATGTCAACCGAAGATTACTCGACCATGCTTGTGGTCTACAATGGGCAACGCTATGTTGAGTCCTCAGCATTTCTTAAAGTGATGCAACAACTCAAATTTCCTTTTTCTCTGACCAATATTGGTTATCTTGTCCCAAGCACCATCAGAGACTTTTTATATCGACGAGTCGCGCTCAACCGTTATCAATTATTTGGTACAACTTCATCCTGTTTATTGCCAAGTCAAGAAAATCGTTCGCACTTTTTGGAACATGCGATTCATGAAGCTTAATTTTTTGGCTGAACATCCTCAGCGCTTGATTCAAATGACTTTGGCATTTCTTTGGATCTATCAGGGTTTATTACCGAAACTCGTGTTTCCGTCTACATTTGACATTCAGGTTTGGCAATTTTTAGGATTCAATGCGGATCTTGCCACAGTTTTTGTGCGCCTTTCAGGGGGTGCTGAAATTTTATTTGGGTGTGCTTTTCTGATTTGGCAGCGCAGTCGTTATGTCCATTACTTGAGTATTACAGGGTTAATCGGCTTGCTGTTGCTCAGTGCCATTCTGGCACCTTCACAACTGATTGGCGCTTTTAACCCCGTTATTATGAATATTGCCATGTCAGTTTTATCCGTAGTTGCCTTACAAATTTCCCATTTAGACAGAAAAATCAGTCGACTACACCGTTAAACGCTTCCCTTCACGAATACAATAAAATGGATTCATCAGTTTAGATGAATGTTTAATGGCGTGTTCAAGGACAGCTTCAGGCTCATCACGCTGTTCATCGGTCAACTGGAAAGTTCGATAATGAATCGCTAAAGAGCGCTGTGCTTGCAAATCTGTATGTGCCTTTAACGCATCTTGTGGATTCATGTGCATATAATGCAAAACATGTTGTGGGGCATATGCACCTATAGGCAAAAGCGCAATACGCGGTGCGCCAAAACGTGCATAGATCTCCTTAAAATGCCCCGCATAACCCGTATCACCCGCAAAGAAACAATACTGCTTTTGGCGTTTTAAACAAAAACCACCCCATAAGGCACTGTCTTGGTCACGCAAGCCGCGCCCTGAGCCATGTTGTGCAGGTGTATAAATAATTTCAAAATCATCGAGTTGTACTGATTGCCACCAATCCAGTTCAATCACCTTAAAAGATTTAGGCAGATACCACGCATTTCCTAAACCTGTATAAATCGGCATTTTAAATTTTTTATGCAACCATGTCAGCGTCGCCAAATCCATATGATCATAATGGTTATGACTCAACAATACGGCATGAATATGTGGCAAATGCTCTAAGGCGATTCCAGCAGGACAAACCCGACGTGGCCCAGAACCTTGTTTCGGACTGACAAATTCAGCCCAGACAGGGTCTGTCAAAAAGTTATATGGCCCAATCTGAATCAAGACGGTGGCATGCCCCACAAACCAGACTTTCCACTGGTTAAAATCTGCATCAGCACGGGTCTGTGGCAGTTCCCGTGAAATCGAGGTAAATTGCTGAAATTCCTGATCACGATCAACATTCCACGTAAACGAACGTCGGGTTAATAACCATTTGAACAAATTAAATTTCTGACCATTTGGACGAGTCGTATTATTCTGAAAACGCCCCGCCTGAAACTGCGTGGATTCAAAATTCAACCGCGGCTGTAATAAGGTATGTGCCCAACAATTTTTGGTGGGCAGCTCATAGTGCAATGCTGTTTTTTTATCCATAAGGCTTAATATTATAAAAACTTAACCTGTATCTTTCAGATCCGATCTTAACTCAAAGACGTTATATTGCACGACCTAAAAGTATGCATGAATGCTGAAAATTTCTGCTGATTTACATCATATACAGGGTTTCACAGGATTTTTCTTTTTATTTTTGTATTGTTTTCAGCATTTCAAAGCGCCTGCTTTCGATTATACTGCTAGCTTATAGATAAAAATGCTTGAGAATTGGGTCGGTTAATGGAACTACGCCATCTTCGATATTTTATTACGGTTGCAGAAGAACTTAATTTTAGTAAAGCAGCACTTAAACTGTACACTGCGCAACCTTCGTTAAGTCAACAAATCAAAGACTTAGAAGATGAAATTGGGGTTCGGCTGCTCAATCGTACCAAACGCAAGGTCGAACTGACTGAGGAAGGTGCGGTCTTTTTAGAGCAGGCACGCCTGACGATTGCTCAAGCTGAGAAAGCGGTACGCATGGCACGAGAGGTTCATCTCTCAAAACAGCAAATTTTAAAAATCGGATTTATCACTACAGCAGAAGTGCGTGTTTTTCCTAAAATTTTACCTACTTTGCGTATGCTGTACCCACATATCAAAGTGGATTTACAGATTTTAAATGGCTTAGACCATTACCGTGCGCTTAAAAAGGGTGATCTCGATATTGTGTTTTCACGTCAATCATTCGATGACGATGAAATTGATAATTTTGTGGTCTTGCAAGATACTTTGGCTTTGTTCCTAGCCAAGCAGCACCCTTTGGCTCAATTGGCAACGATTCCACTCCAAGCACTCAATGGGGTGGACTTGGTGATGTCAAAAGCCAATTCTTATTGTGTTATGAATAAAGCGATTGCTGAGTTTTTTGAGAAACATCATATTCAACCGCATATTCAGGAAAAAAGTGATAACTTGGTCGAAAATATCGCGGTGATTGAACAAGAAATGAGTTGTTCAATTTTACCGCAATATCTTGATCCATTTATTAAACTAGATCAGATCGCAGTTCGCCCACTGGAACATGAATTGCCACCGCTCAATTTATTTGTGAGCTATCGGAAAAATAACTTATCCTTTCCAATGCAAAAACTGCTGGAGTTGTTACACCAGCATTTTGAACTGATGAAGTACGCTTAAGCCACTTGAGTATTCAACCAATGGTGTAACTCAGTCACACTATTGGCAATCGTCATCGGTTGATATTGTTTTAAAATATCAACGTGATGTACTCCATAACTTACGCCAACCCGTGGCATATCAATACGCTGTGCCATTTCAAGATCATAACTGGTATCGCCCACCATAATCGCTTGATTGGCTGGAATCCCTGTAAAATCTAAGATCTGCTGCAACATTAAAGGATCGGGTTTAGATTTGGTTTCGCTTGCTGCGCGGGTCATCACAAATAAATCCTGACTTTGGGTTTTCGCCAAAACACGATCTAAACCACGACGGCTTTTACCTGTCGCCACAGCCAATTGCACCCCCTGACGTTTGAGGTCTTGCAGCATATCACCAACCCCATCAAACCACTGATCATCTTGGGAAGATGCAACATAATGCTGTGCGTAGCTGTCCAAAATTTCCTGATGCAATTCAGGAACATCTGGAAATAGCGTTTGCATGACTTCTGGCAAACCAAGCCCAATAATGCTTTTGGCATCTTCATCGCTTAAAGGTTGCTGATGTTGCTGCGCAGCAAATTTCAAACTTGCTACAATTTGCCCAACAGAATTAAATAATGTGCCATCCCAATCAAAAATGACCAATTGTGTCTGCACATTAAGCTCCTTTTTCCAACTCTTTCAATAATTGCTGCATATCTTCAGGCAATTCAGCTTCAATCACAGGATAATCTGGAATTTCTAAGCGCATGGCATGTAAGCATAGGCGACGTGCTTCAGGACCAGTGTAAGGCGTGGTATGTCCATATTTATCATCACCCACTAAAGGATGTCCGATACTTTGCCCATGCACACGAATCTGATGGGTACGACCCGACAAAGGCGATGCATGTACTAAAGTCGCTTGTTTAAAACGCTTGGCAACTTTCCACACTGTTTGGCTCGGTTTGCCTTCTTTAGACACACGCACACGACGCTCACCATTAGCCAATTCATAACGTAACAACGGCGCATCAATCAATTGCTTGTCGAGACTGACCTGACCTTTGACAATCGCCGCATAAGTTTTTTGAATTTTGTGTTCGCGTAGTAAATCTTGCAAATGCTTTAAGGTGCTGCGTTTTTTACTGATCATCACCAGACCCGACGTATCACGGTCAATACGGTGGATCAGTTCTAAATATTTTTTGCCTGTAACCGTGCGTAATGCTTCGATTAAACCATACGCCACACCACTACCGCCGTGCACTGCAATCCCTGAAGGTTTATTCACCACTAACAAGCCTTCATCTTCATAGACCACACGTTGCAACAAACCTTGTGCAACACTGTCACTGACAGGTACATCACCCTCTTGCTTTTGTTCATAGCGAATCGGTGCGACGCGAATCTGATCACCAATTTCCAGACGCGTTTCGGCTTTTATGCGTTTTTTATTCACGCGAACCTGACCTTCTCGCATCAAACGATAAATACGGCTCTTGGGTACGCCTTTTAAACGGGTAAACAGAAAATTATCGACACGCTGTCCTGCTTGATGTTCAGTCACTTCAAACCATGTCACACTTTGCCATTCTTGGTTGGTATTCATACAACTCATTAAACCTTAAAAATACTCGAATATGATTAAAAAAAGATCAAATAGGCTATTCTTTTCACAATAAACTTAAGCTTAGCCCATAGGCAGATGCCACAAGGTTTGATATAGTCAGCGCACGGATACCGCCGTAAGTGAGTAAAATTGTCTACCATTTCAAAATAATGAACGGTAGATCTCAGCTGCAACTCGGAAAGGTCCCAAAAGAATATGCCGCGCCGAAGGCTTATTATATCGGCAAAATTGTAGGCTGTTACGTTAATTTGTACTTTTGCACGTAAAACAGCCTGCCCCAAAAAATATGTCGCTAGTTTAGGCTAGTTATTAAACGTAAACTGAAACACATCAGACAAGTCTCCTGATGTCGCATTCAGGCTTCAGCGTTCGATGTATTGGATTTGTATGCGATGCGCGGATACGACGAACATTCCGTATACCCTGTGTTATCAACACACCCGCCACATACAGTGAAAGTTTGACATCCAATACACCTCCTGAGAGCCAGTGAATCTTCAGGCGATTTTAGTCGATTAAGGATTAAAGCGGTTTTGTATTTTCATATGCATGAATCAAAAACCAGCACTTCAGCTGGTCTTCGTGAGTGCGCGTAAACGCTACGCGATTTCTTCAATTCTGCATCTTGAAAATCACTCCGCAACAGACTTGTCGTTGTGCTTCAACGATTAGGTATTACACCCATGAAACGTATGTTGATCAATGCAACACATGCCGAAGAAGTTCGTGTTGCACTCATCACTGGTCATCGTCTGTACGATTTTGACCTTGAAAACCGTACCCGTGAACAAAAAAAATCAAATATCTATAAAGGTCATGTCACCCGTGTAGAGCCATCACTTGAAGCTGTATTTGTCGAGTATGGCGCAGGGCGTCAAGGCTTTTTATCTATGCGTGAAATTGCACGCAGCTATCTCAACAGTGACCCACGTGAAAACAGTAACATTCGCGAACTGATCAGCGAAGGAACTGAACTTTTAGTCCAAGTTGAAAAAGAAGAACGTGGTAACAAGGGTGCTGCGCTGTCTACCTATATTTCATTGGCAGGTCGTTACTTGGTGCTTATGCCAAATAACCCGAAAGGTGGCGGTATCAGCCGTCAAATTTCAGGTTCTGTGCGTGAAGAACTCAAAGAAATGTTGGCATCGCTCAATGTGCCTCGTGGTATGAGCGTAATTGTGCGTACCGCAGGTATTGGTCGTAGCCAAGAAGAATTGCAACTTGACTTGCAACACTTGCTTGACCTTTGGGCACAAATTCAAAGCACAGCAAATTCTGGCCCATCGCCAATGTTAGTTCATCAGGAAGCGGGTGTTGTTACTCGTGCCATTCGTGATTACTTACGTGATGACGTTGCTGAAATCCTGATTGATAGCGAGCAAGCATTTAACGAAGCCTATAACTTTGTTAAAGCAGTGATGCCTCGTCAACTCGACAAATTAAAAACCTATACACTGAATGAACCGCTGTTTGCACATTTTGGGATCGAAAGCCAAATTCAAACCGCTTATGAACGCGAAGTGAAATTGCCATCTGGCGGTTCGATTGTCATTGACCAAACTGAAGCTTTGGTTTCAATCGACATCAACTCAGCGAAATCAACCCGTGGTCACGATGTTGAAGAAACTGCGCTCAACACCAACGTTGAAGCTGCTGAAGAAATTGCACGTCAATTACGTTTGCGTGATATCGGTGGTTTAGTGGTGATCGACTTCATCGATATGACTAAAGACCGTAACCAGCGCGTGGTTGAAGCGAAACTTCGCGAAGCAACGCAAAGTGACCGTGCGCGTATCCAGTTTGGTCAGCTATCACGTTTTGGTTTAATGGAAATGAGCCGTCAGCGCTTACGTCCATCTCTAGAAGAAGCAACAGGTTATGTCTGCCCACGCTGTCATGGTACAGGCATGGTACGTGACCTTCGTTCTCTTTCTCTTTCTATCATGCGTAAGATCGAAGAAATTGCGCTTCGTGAACGTCATGGTGAAGTTCAAGTTGAAGTTCCAGTTGAAATTGCAGCGTTCTTGCTCAATGAAAAACGTCACAGTCTAGTTTATCTTGAACAAACTTCAAATGTCCGTGTTACCGTGTTGCCTCACCCGCACTTGGAAACACCACATTATGAAATTCAATACAACCCTGAAGGTTTTGCACCGACTAGCTACGAACGTACAGAAGCAACGCGTTCAAGTGAAAAAGAGCTTGGCTATCAGTCTTCTGAATGGCATTTAGAAGATGAACATACTGCGCCAGTCGCAACAGCACCTGAAGCAAAACAAAAACGCAATGCTCCTCCTGCTGCAGTAGAACAAGCACCACAGCAAGTTGCTGCACCTGCTCAGAAAAATAATAGTCCATGTGCATGGCTAGAAAATCTGTTTGTTCAAAAACAGGCTCATACAAGTGACCAATCACGCTCTGCCAACAATGCTGCTGCAGCGATTGAACAGATGGTGAACAATGGCGCTGTCAGCCGTGGTCAGTTTGGTCAAGTACAGAACACTATTGCAACGCCTGCACCTGAAACTCCAGCAACGGTGAGCAATAATAATGCTTATCTTGCACCATCTTCAGTTGCTGCGCCAAGCAAGCCAGAAAAACGTGAAACTCACGAAAAAGATGAAAAGTCTCAACAACAGCGCAACAATAACAACAATAAAAAACAGCGTAATAAGCACAAAGAACCTCGTGAACAGCAACAACCTGAGCAAAATCAAAATGCTCAAGTTCACGAAGAAGTTGTGCAATTATCACGTCAAGAAATGCGTGAACTGAAACGCCAACAAAAACGCCAACAACAAGAGCCTAATTTCACTGAGCAAAATCATGCCAATGAAGCTCCTGCTGTGGCACGTCGTGACCGCAATCAACAGCGCCCACAACGTCCAAATCGCCATCGCGATGCATCTGTATTAAATACAGAGCCAACTGTTGCCGTGAACAATACCACGACTCCTGCTGTCACTGCTAAGCCAGCAGATGTCAAAGTCAATGTTGTTGATGTACCTCGTTCAGAGGAAATGACGACAGCATTACTCGTGAACGTTGAGCAAGCAACACGTGAAATTGTTGCATTGCATAACAGTCCACTCACTGTTGCCACTGCTCCTGAAGAAGTAGTCGATCAAGTGACTACAACTCCTGAAGTCGTTAAAACAGAAGTAACAGCTGAACAGCCTATTGCTGCTGTTGAAGAAAAAGTGGTGAGCAATGCTGAAGAAAAAACAGCTGAAAATAAACCAGCAGTTCAATCTGAAGTTAAACGGGCAAGCAATGACCCACGTATGCGCCGCCGCCAACAACGCGAAGCCAAAGTATCAACCACACCTGTGGTCAAACTGAGTCCGAGCCAAGTTCCAACATTAGGGCAGTACAATGTGGGTAGCCTCATTCGCCATATTTATGGTGAAGACTGTACCGTACTCATTGAGCAGTTTGGTTTGGTACAAACCTTCAATCGTGCTTTGATCAAATTCACTGAGCAATATGCTGCCAGTACTGTAGCTGAACAGCCTGCTGACGTTGAAGCTGAGAAAAAGCCTGTGACGCGTGATGTACAGTTGCCAAGCAAAGTCACTGCCGAAGCTGAACCTGCTGAAGTTTTAGCCCTCACCCCGCCAGAAGCACCACAAATACGTGTTGCCAATGATCCTCGCGAACGTCGTCGCTTAGCAAAACAGGCTGCTGAACAGGCGAAAGCCAAGCACCTACAGGAGCAAGCAGAGGAAACCGTGGTCGCAGTAGAAGAAACTAGTCCAGTCGTTGAGGAGTCAACAACTGAAATAGCAGCTCCTATTACTGCAGAAATAGTCGTTGAAACAAGCTCAGAGGCAACGTCTCTAGAGCCTGAAGCCGTAGTGACTCCAGTTGCAGAAAGCACTGAAGTCGAGGTGACTGTGACTGAAACAGCATCAGAGATTGTAAGTCCTGAAGTTGCAACGCCTATCACTGAAACTGAAAAGGTCAGCTCGCCTGTAGTTGAAGAAACTGCTGCCGAAGTTGAAACTAAAACAGAAGACAGCAGCAAGGCCGCCGCCAAAGATAAAACAGCAGCGCGCCCACCTCGTCGCCCACGTGGACGTCCACCGAAAAAAGCAACACCAAACACCCCTACAGAATAATCCTCTGTAAACAAAAACCGCTTCCTTCGTGAAGCGGTTTTTAGTTTTAAGGCAAATAACTGATTATTTTTCTCTCTTTGTTTAGTATAGGTACGTGATGAAAGCTTCTTCTACAGATACCATCGAATTCAGCGATCTGCTCCAAAAAATTCCATCCGTCTTACCGAAATTACCCCATATTCTCTCAGGCTTAAAACAAGCTTATTTGCGTAGCAGCAAAACCCCGACAGGACTTGCGGTAGCTTTTGAAAAAACAGCCCAATATCATTCTGAACGCCCTGCTTTATTTTTTGAACAACAGCAGCTGAGTTATAAAGAACTGAATCAGTGGGCGAACCAGATTGGACACTACTTTCTAGCTCAAGGTGTGCAAAAAGGTGACGTGATTGCCATCATGCTCAGCAATCGTCCTGAATTTTTTGCCTGTGTTTTGGCTCTTGCTAAAATTGGAGCAATTGCAGCTTTACTCAATACAGCGCAATCAGGTCAGGTACTGAGTCATAGCATTCGTCTGGTTCAGCCAAAAGCCCTAATTGTTGGGGCAGAATACGATACTGTCATTCAACCAATTCAGCATGAATTCGATGAAACCCTACGTTGTTACTGGTTTGCTGATACTGAAACACGTAAAGAACAAGGTACAGCACCACAAGGTTATTTAAACTTAGCACAATGTATTGATTCCTTCCCCGAATTTAATACCACCACAACCAAGCATGTTTATGCCAAAGATGGGCTATTTTACATTTACACATCGGGTACAACAGGCTTACCTAAAGCGGTGATTTTCAATCATGGGCGCTGGACACTGGCTTACGGCACTTATGGGCATATGCTTAATTTAAATGAACAAGATGTCCTCTATGCCCCATTACCGATGTACCACGCCACAGGTATTGTGGTGTGTTGGTGTGGTGTGATTGCTGGCGGTGCAGCATTGGCAACTCGACGTAAATATTCAACCAGTCAATTTTGGTTAGATGTCCAAAAATTTAATGTATCGGCTTTGGGTTATGTCGGCGAAATCTGTCGCTATCTGCTAGATGCTCCAGCATCATCACAAGACCAACAGCACCGAGTCAGTAAAATGATTGGTAATGGTCTGCGTCCTAATATTTGGCATGATTTCAAACAGCGTTTTGCCATTGATGAAATTTTAGAAATGTACGCTTCAAGTGAAGGCAATGTTGGTTTTAGCAATCTGCTCAATTTTGATAATACCGTCGGACTTTCACCGACCCCTTTTGCCATTGTGCAATATGATCAGGAGAAAAATCGACCGATTCGCAATGATCAAGGCTTTTGCCAGAAGGTCAAAAAAGGTGAAGTAGGATTACTGATTGGTAAGATTACCCGACGTTCGCCTTTCGATGGGTATAGTGATGCTGCAAAAAATCAGAGTGCCCTTTTGCAAGATGTTTTTAAACAAGGCGATGCCTATTTTAATAGTGGTGATTTAGTCCGAAATTTAGGCTTTCGCCATGCACAATTTATTGACCGCTTAGGTGACACCTTCCGCTGGAAAGGTGAAAATGTTTCAACGGCAGAAGTTGAAAATGTCTTAATGCAGCAAACTGAGATTGCTGAAGCTGTGGTCTACGGTGTAGAGATTCCTCAAACCAATGGACGGGCAGGAATGGCCAGTATCACACTGGCACAAGGTCTTAGCTTAGAACAGCTTAATCTTGCCGAGCTTTGGAAAAAGCTACAGCAAGCACTGCCTGCTTATGCAGTTCCTGTGTTTTTAAGAATTCAGCAACAGCTTGAAACGACGAGTACCTTTAAATACCCAAAAAACAACTTAAAGCATCAAGGTTTTGATTTAGAGCAATGCCATGAGCCAATCGTTGTGACCCTACCCCAGAGTCAGACCTATACCCCACTTACTGCTGAGATTTTTGCCAACATTCAACAGTATCACTATCGTTTTTAGTCATTTTTTCGACTTAAAACACTTAATTTGTGGATTTTGTAAGCAGTTAATTCATTTTCTTGCAAAATCCTCTTGCCATCGCCCAAGATCTTGCTACAATACGCACCATCAAGACGATATGGGTCGTTAGCTCAGTTGGTAGAGCAGCGGACTTTTAATCCGTTGGTCCCGCGTTCGAGTCGCGGACGACCCACCATTTATCAAATTGAACCCGTTAGGGGTCGTTAGCTCAGTTGGTAGAGCAGCGGACTTTTAATCCGTTGGTCCCGCGTTCGAGTCGCGGACGACCCACCAAGATTCTAAAAAATCCTCTCTTTTTGAGAGGATTTTTTTTGCCTGTGTAAAAATCAGAATGACATTTCAGATCAATGTCATGTCCGTTGAATTAGTTCTGAGCGCGTTCTAAATAGTAGTCATTTAATGTATAAGGATGACCTTGCTCAAAGAAACGATGATTTACAGCAAAATTCCGCTGGCTATCCATCATCAAATTTCCCTTAGCATCAATAAGATAATAAAATTTTAAACCTGTATTAAAATGGACTAATACATATTGCTTTTGCTGTTCACTCACCACTTCCCAATGGTCTTCTTGATAACCTTCCGCCATTCGCGTATCTGCATAAATTTTTCCAAAGCTCTTAATCAAACGAAATACCGAGCCATCATCCATTAGGTTGATAATGTACTCAACTGAGCCCTTTTTCCCTGTTTCACAACGTGCAATCCGATCAATACAGGAAATCGTCACAATATAACGCCCAACCATATGTTTTTCTTGTTGAGTTAATACATGATGAACTTCAGGCTGCTGATTTTGTGCAGGCATGGTGCTTTTACCTGCAACATCCATCAATTTTTGACCATCATTCGTATGACTATGCACTGCTAAACTTGCCGATGCGGCGCTGCCATTTGGCATATTGTCACCTGATGTCGGACTACAAGCACTGAGCAATGCACATCCACAAAGCACAGTTGAGTAACTCATCATTTTTAGATAAGGTAATGGGGGGAGCATTATAAGAACCTTTGGGAGAGTAAAATATGCCGAATGACATCTTTATGTCAGGCATTTTAATCAAAACTATTTTTTGTACAGTAAAAATTTACATAAATTAACGCTTTTTCAGCAGGCTAAGCCTAGAAATTTTTCATTCAAGTCCCATATAAAAAGTAAGACTTTGTTCGCATTATTTGTTAATATCGTGATGCTTATAAATATAACAGGAGCCTTGCATGAGCAGTTCAGGACTATACCGTTCAAGCCGCCAACAGATGATTGCTGGGGTAATGGGAGGCATTGCTGAGCGTTTTGGCTGGAATGCCAATCTTTTGCGTATCCTCTTTGTTGTTGTTTCAATTATGAGCGCAGGATTTCCTGGTATGTTGGTATATCTGATTTTATGGATCATCATTCCTAAGCAAAAAAGAATTTTTAACCCTTCGATGCGCTATCAACACCCGATTCGCACCATCAATGAAGAACGTTATCGCTAAGTTTTAAAGTTTCGCCACGACTTTTCCCCCGAAAGTCGTGGTTTTTTTATGCCTGTTGCATCAGCAATTGTCGCTGTAACGCCGCAATCATATCGGCACGACTAATAATTCCAACTAAGCGTTGCTGCTCAACTACAGCAATATAATTAAATGAACGTTCCACAAAATAAGGAATAAGGTCGTATAACGGTTGTTCAGGCTGAACCGTAACCACTTGGCGCTGCATAATCTGATAGACAAAATCTTGGTGTGGCGCGCGTGGATCAGCAACTGACTGAAACCATTCCACGACTTCATAGAGTGCCAGTGTACCCAATAATTTTCCTGCATCATCAATCACAGGCAAGCTCATCAGATTGACCTGTTTGAATTTGGCAACAGCCTGCTGAATTTCATCTTGAGCATTTAAGGTGATTAAGTCACGACTCATAATATCTCGGCAGGCGTAAATCTGTGGAGAGCGCTGTTGAGCATTGCGCTGTGCCTGTAAAATAATTTCCTCAAGCTGATATTGGCTAATATCGAGTAGCTCGGTTTGATGCGCTAAAACATCTTGAATGTCTTGGGGTTGAATACTGACTTTTTGTTCTGGTGTCGGGTCTTTGCTACGCGGATTAAGCTGTGCAGTGTTTGGGTAACTGCGTCCAATCGCACGATTAAAAATGACTGCCACAGCCAAAAGTAACAATGAATTTAACAAAACAGGATAAGCGATAAATTTAAAGCCCAACTGATGCACTGATGCTCCACCCAAGACTGCGGTCATCGCAACTGCTCCACTCGGGGGATGTAAGGAATCACTGCTCATCATCAAAAAAATCGCCAGTGCAACGGCAATACTAAATGCAAGTGTTACTTCAGGAATATATTGTGCACACAAAACTCCAATGAATGCGGCAAGCGTATTTCCGACCACAATATTCCACGGCTGTGCCAAAGGGCTAGAAGGGACAGCAAATAACAAGACGGAAGATGCTCCCATTGGGGCAATGTACCACGCATTAAAACCACCTAACACCCACCAGCTAAAAGCGGATGAAATCGCGAGTCCGAATAAGGCACCAAGCGCACACAACACGCGCTCCCTGACAGGCAGCAATTTAAAATTGGGTTTTAACATGTCTATACGTAGCGGCATCTTCCCTGCTCTTTTTACTCTATGGAAAAATATTATACGGTGTGAATCTTAAAGATGCATTTACTTTATATATTATAAATATTAGAAAACGCACGGATGGCTTTGATAAGGAAATGCTGAATCCACATGCAAAATTTATCTCATTCATCATTTCCCTGACGATTGGCAATTTTGCATAGAAGTCTTTGCCACCTACCTACAAAATCCTTATACTTAGGGACAATTTTTCTCATAATTCGTGGATGCTACATGAGTCGCGCCATCTCGCATATTGATACTTTTCAAGGCTTAATTCTTGCCTTACAAAATTACTGGGCCGAGCAAGGCTGTGTTGTTTTGCAACCTTATGACATGGAAGTTGGCGCAGGAACATTCCACACAGCAACCTTCTTACGTGCCTTAGGCCCTGAAACTTGGAACGCGGCTTACGTGCAGCCTTCGCGCCGTCCTAAAGATGGTCGCTACGGTGAAAACCCGAACCGCTTACAGCATTATTACCAGTTCCAAGTGGTCTTGAAGCCAAATCCAGACAACATTCAGCAGTTGTATTTGGACTCACTCAAAGCCATTGGCATTGACACTTTAACCCATGACATTCGCTTTGTAGAAGATAACTGGGAATCTCCAACACTTGGCGCTTGGGGCTTAGGTTGGGAAGTTTGGCTGAATGGTATGGAAGTGACTCAGTTCACTTACTTCCAACAAGTGGGCGGTATCGAATGTTACCCTGTGACAGGCGAAATTACCTATGGTCTTGAACGTCTTGCGATGTATTTGCAAGGGGTTGACTCGGTGTATGACTTGGTTTGGACCAAAGGCCCATTCGGCACAGTGACGTATGGCGATGTGTTCCATCAAAACGAAGTGGAACAATCGACTTATAACTTCGAATACGCACCTGTTGAAAAACTGTTTGAATTCTTCGATTTTTACGAGTCAGAAGCCAATCGTCTGATTGAAGCTGAGCTGCCATTACCTGCGTATGAGCAAGTGATGAAAGCATCACACACCTTTAACTTGCTGGACGCACGTGGTGCAATTTCGGTGACTGAACGTCAGCGTTATATTTTACGTGTTCGTGGATTGTCACGTGCGATTGCACAAAGTTATGTCCAAGCGCGTGCCAAGTTGAGCTTCCCAATGGCAGAGCCGCATTTACGTGATGAAGTCTTGGCACAGTTACAAGCACAAGCCGACGCAGAAGCTGCAAAAACGGAGAACAAATAATGACTCAACATACTGTTTTATTTGAACTCGGCTGTGAAGAACTTCCTCCAAAAAGCTTAAAAACTTTGCGTGATGCCCTACAGGCTGAAACGGTTAAAGGCTTACAAGAAGCAGGTTTAAACTTTGCTTCAATTGAAGCTTATGCTGCACCACGTCGTTTAGCTTTAAAAATTGTCGATGTCGATGGCGCTCAAGCTGACACACAAAAACGCTTTGACGGCCCTGCGGTACAAGCCGCTTATGATGCTGAAGGCAAACCAACCAAAGCGCTTGACGGCTTTATGCGTGGTCAAGGCATTAGCGTGGAACAGGTTTCAACCTTCCAAGCAGGTAAAGTTGAAAAAGTGTGCTATTACAAAGACATTCAAGGTCAAAGCCTCGATGTACTTTTACCGCAAATCTTGCAAACTGCTTTAGATCGCTTACCGATTGCAAAACGCATGCGTTCAGCAGCAAGCCGTACCGAATTTGTTCGCCCTGTAAAATGGGTGGTATTATTGAAAGATGACCAAGTGATTCCTGCTACGATTCAGGATCACGTTGCGGGTAACTTGAGCTATGGTCACCGTTTCCATGCACCTGAAGCAATCACTTTGGCACATGCGAACGACTACTTGGCGGCTTTGGAAAAAGCTCATGTGATTGCCAACTTTGAACTGCGTCAGGAATTGATTCAGCAACAAGTGAAAAAACTGGCTGATGAAGTCAATGCGACTGCGATTGTGCCAAGTGACTTGTTGGATGAAGTAACTGCACTGGTAGAATGGCCTGTTGCCCTTCGCGCAACTTTTGAAGAACGCTATTTGGCTGTGCCACAAGAAGCGTTGATTACCACCATGCAGGACAACCAAAAATATTTCTGCTTGGTGAACAGCGAAGGTAAATTACAGCCTTACTTCATTACGGTGTCGAACATCGACTCAAAAGACCCGATTCAAATTATTGAAGGGAATGAAAAAGTGGTTCGTCCACGTTTGAGCGATGCTGAATTCTTCTTCTTGCAAGACCAAAAACAACCGCTTGCTTCTCGTAAAGAAAAATTAGCCAACATGGTGTTCCAAGCACAATTGGGTACACTTTGGGACAAATCAGAGCGTATTGCTAAACTAGCAGTGGCTTTGGCAAGCATGACAGGTGCAAATACGGCTGATGCTGAAAAAGCAGCCTTACTGGCAAAATGCGACTTAACCTCTGAATTAGTGGGTGAATTCCCTGAACTTCAAGGGATTGCAGGCACTTACTATGCTCGCATCGAAGGCGAAAATGATGAAGTTGCCGAAGCCCTTGGCGAACAGTATTTACCAAAATTCGCAGGCGATGTTTTACCAAAAACCAAAACGGGCACAACCATTGCACTTGCTGACCGTTTAGATACTTTGGTCGGTATTTTTGGTATTGGACAAGCCCCAACAGGTTCAAAAGACCCGTTTGCACTGCGTCGTTCAGCGATTGGTATTTTACGTCTGATCATTGAAAATGAACTGGATGTGACTATTGAAGAATTGGTGAACTTGGCACTGCAAGGTTATGGCGAGATTGTGAAAGATCACGGCAAGACTTTGGCTGATGCTGTTGCTTTCCTTGAAGGTCGTTATCGTGCTAAATACGAAGACCAAGGGGTTGCTGTCGATGTGCTTCAAGCCGTTCAAGCCTTGTCACCAAAATCTCCGCTTGATTTTGACAAGCGTATCAATGCTGTGAATCACTTCCGCACACTGCCTGAAGCGGCTGCACTGGCTGCTGCCAACAAACGTGTTGCCAACATTCTTGCCAAAGAAGCAACGCCTGAAGGTACTGTGGATGCCAGCAAATTGGTCGAAGATGCTGAAAAAGCATTGTATGCTGAGCTCCAAGCGGTGAATCCTGTGGTTGAGCCATTATTGGCAGCCAAAGATTACACAGAAGCCTTGTCTAAGCTTGCTGCACTTCGTGCGCCAATTGATGCGTTCTTTGAAGGCGTGATGGTGATGGCAGATGATACAGAACTGAAAGCCAACCGTTTACGTTTATTGGCACAGTTGCGTAACTTGTTTACTGCTGTGGCTGATGTGAGTGTGTTGCAGCACTAAAGTCTGATTTGCTTGAAGTTTAAAGAAAACCCCGCTATAAAATGAGTGGGGTTTTTATTAAAAATAAGCGTAATGAAAGAAGAAAAGTTAGTATTAGTTTATAATATTTTAAATATTCAAATGCTAGATATAAATATACTAAAAAGAGCGGTGACTGAAAAATTATTTTGTGATGATACTTTTTCATTTATTATCAAAAATTTGAAAGATAAAAACCATAATTTAGTACCATTAAATGATTTTGAACAATTAGTTAAAAAATATCCTAAAAAGAAAAAATGTTGGTGTCTTTCAGGATTATCATTTATTGATTGCCATTTTGCTAAAAATAGAAATTTTTTTGATAAAAAACCAACTAAAATTAAAAAAATACTCAATAAAAAAGAGTGTTTACATAAAAATGTTTCTATTTGTTCAAATGATATTATTAAGGCTCACTCTATCTCTAAAAAGGGAGCTTTAACATCAATATCTGAAAACAACCATGTTTATGGTTTAAAATTTGATTTTAATGGCTTTATTTTCAAGAAAATCGGAATAAATGATGCCTCTACTTTTTATGGATTTTGTAAAAAACACGATGAATTTCTATTTTCATCTTTTGAGAAACATGATTTTAATAAAACACAAAAACAATTATTTGATCTTTGCTATAGAGCAATTTGTCAAGAACACTACACTATGCTTCGAGTAATAGATATTCTTCATGAAATAAAATTAAATAAAGATATAAATGACAATTTTAAAGGTCAAATAGAATTCCAGATAACTATAAATAGTCAAATTAAATTTTATGAATTAGGAATAAAATATAGCAATTACTATAAAAAAAATTTAGAGAAAAAATATTCTCTATTAAATTATGAAGATAATTTACAGCATTATGTTTTTGAGCTTAATGATAATTACCCTAAGTTCCAAAGTTCTACATGTTTCAATTTAGAATATGATCTAGAAGGTAACCAATTACAAGATTTAGATAAAGCTGAAATTCAATCAAAAAATATTTTTGTGAACTGTATTTCCTTACAGCAGAAAGGATACTTTATAATTAGCTGGTTTAAGGAGAATACTGATTATGGAAAGCAAATTATCAATTCAATTATTTCAAAACCATTATTGATTGAAGATAAACTTTTTTCACTGGCTTTTTTATATATACACAATACTTTTGTATCTCCTGTATGGTTTGAGTCGCTCACAGACTCACAAAAAATAGATCTAGAAAACTTACGAATTTTTTGGGCTGAAAAAGAAAAATTCTCAACTTCGATGATTCAAGATAATATGGACTCAATAAAAATTGAAAATCATTATTTTTTAAATACAGCTTAAATTCACTGTTTGTATGCTGTTGTAAGCTTGCTGTATGAATTTCTTCACTTTCCCACCTATTCACCTCATCTCATCCTAAAATGACGAGCATTAACAGGATGAGATCTTGCAATGCGTTTAAGCCCAATCAAGTTATTTTTATTGAGTAGTTGCCTCGTTGCAGCACCGTCAGTTTTTGCACTTACTGCAGACCCATCAACCACTCAAAATGCCCCATTACCCGAAAATCCAAGTCTAGGACGTGTGATTTTATACAAAACAGGACAAACCATGCAGCGTATTGGCAATGCCACACAACGCGGTGCAGACAAGGCCTCAGAAAAAATCCAACGTAAATGGGAAAACACCAAAGAGTTCAGTGCTGAAAAATCTCAAGCCGTGCAAGAAAAAGCCAGTGATGTACAACAAGGCGCCGAAAAGAAATGGGAGCAAACCAAAGAAGTAGTGACAGGCAGCCGCAACGATACAACCCCTGTCCCAATTGAGCAAAAATCTTTAAGTCAAGCCAACTAATTAATTGACCTGACGCAGAATATTGCCAGAAGCAAAGCCTTCGGCATTTTCAGTCAGTTGCTGCACAATGCGCTGACGGGCTTGGACACTCCCCCATGCTGAATGTGGGGTGATGATTAAATTCGGAATTGTAGAATCAAGCAAAATATTTCCTTGCTTAGGTGGCTCAACAGTCAGAACATCGGTTGCTGCGCCTGCCAGTTTGCCTTGTTGTAAAGCCTGTGCCAGTGCCGTTTCATTGACGATGCCGCCACGTGCTGTATTCACCAAAAATGCGCTCGGCTTCATCAATGCCAGTTCTTTTTCAGAAATCAGATCTTTGGTGCTGTCATTCAGTGGACAATGTAGCGTCAGCACATCGACCTGCGGTAACAGTTCTCCAAGTGACAAACGTCCCTCATGCTGACGATTTGGCAGATTTCCCACCAAAATCTTCATGCCAAATGCTTGTGCCAAACGAGCAACTTCCTGTCCAAGTTCGCCATAACCCAACACGCCAAGCGTTTTACCTGCCAATTCCACAATCGGAAAATCTAAAAAGCAGAACTGCTCTGCCTGCTGCCAACGCCCCTGCTGCACCGCCTGATTGTATTTCACCACATTGGTTGCCAGTGCCAGCATCAGTGCCAACGCATGCTGTGCCACCGATGCCGTGCCGTACCCTTGACAGTTACACACCACAATGCCCTGCGCTTGTGCAGCTTTTAGATCGACATTATTAGTGCCTGTGGCAGAAATTAAAATCAGTTTGAGTTTTGGCAATTGCTGAATCGTTTCAGCGCTTAACACTACTTTATTGACAATCGCGACTTCAACATTGGACAGTCGTGTGAGTACCTGATCTGAGGAGGTTGCGTCATACAATTGCAACTCAGAAAAAGCAGCATTGAGCGGACTAAAGTCCAAGTCGTTCTGATCTAAACTGGCATAATCCAAAAATGCGGCTTTTAACTGGCTCATGTTGTTGTCCTTGATGATGTTTTGGCGAAATTGACTGCATACATTAAAGCTTGTCTGATCTGTCGATGCAATTGCTCAGTCAGGTGTTGGTAGTCCTGTTCCAATCCCTGCTCTGCCGCCAAATACGGTGCTGCATCATTCCAAGAACCCATGCCACCAAACACCCATGCTTGCTGTGCAGCCAAAAAAAGCTGTTGCTGTAACTCTCGAATACTGTGACTGGTTTGTGCCAAGGTTCCTGCTGCCCGATGAAAAATCTGGGCGAACTGGGTTTCTCCAATCACTTGAGCCAAATGTTCTAACTTGTGCAACACCATTAAAAAATCCTGCCGATTATCTACAGTTGTAAGCACAGGAAATTTTTCTAATTTACAGAGTGACTCATAGTAATCTATATCCCATTGTTGTTCTAAATCATTGAACTGCCAATCTGAGCGCCAAGCACTGAGTGTGCCATCATTAAAGCGGGTATAAATCAGTGGGTATTGTCCAAACAAATCCAGTCGCATATCTTGAATGTGGCGCTGTCGCAAGCTATCGAACCAATACTGTGTACTCTGTTCAAGCTGCTGCCACGGGACAAGTTGTTTTAAGATCGGACGATGTTCGGGTTGAAAATGTAAACTGTGAATATAAGCGATATTGGGTAGGCTCATCTGCCCATGAAAATGACCAACCAACTGACAACTGAGTAAAATTTCTGCATGCACAAGACTAAAAAACCGAAATAAAAATCATTTGCACACTGTATAAAAAGCCATCAATACATCGCAATCTGAATTTGTGCAAAATCAGTAACCATAAAAAAACAGAAAAAACCGAAATTTTTTCTGTTTTTATTTGCTATTCAGCAATTTATGCGAGGATAAATTTTTCTTCATCCAAAAGTGGCGGTTCAACAAAATAACAAATGCCCAAACTATCGCAGCGCATATTTTGGTCTTTATAGCTTAACACATAATATTCTGGATATTTTTTCACAACGATTGGGCTCATATCCATCGACAAAGCATCGTCTTCAGGGAACAGTTTCATGACACGGCGGTCATTCATCACCACGATATAGCGTTCGTTGTTTAGCTCAATCTTGACGATACAGCTTGATTTAATTAGCAGTGGAATCAAATATTTATGATTGAGTCGAATCGCTTCATCTGGGTAGCTTTCAATTTTGTTGCTAATAATGTTAAACACCAGATAATTGCCATAACAGTCTTGCAACTGGTTGGGATTATTGTCTTTTGGCAAATTAACCTTAATGCCCAGTTTTTGTAAATCTTGTTCTGTCACCTGACGGCGACTCAGCATAATACGGGTAATTAACTGTTTTAAGTTAGCATCTAAATACTGGTCATCTAACTGTAAGTCATTGCTACGTAAAATACGCCCAAGCGCTGCGCTATGACGTGATAACAGATTATTAATCACGGTACGGTAGTAGAATTTACTCTTTTTCTTGACCGTACGCATTTGCTGATAGAAATAGTTTTTATTCCACGGATGGCGAATAAAGTCATTCAATAAACTTGAACTGGCTAAAACCGAAAGTGCCTCATGCCCTGTAAATGGCAAATGTAAGGTATGCAACTGTGGCAAGACGTGTTTGATCTTTAAATAATGTTCACGGTCATTGGCATAGTGCGGGTCATACACCACGATGTATTCACTGTTTGAGCAAACATCCTGCGTGGTAATGTGCATATCCTGATGTAAGCTTTCATCAAAAAATTCGGTATAACGACGATCTTCCACTTCTTGCGGATCAATACTGTACTGCGGCACAAATGCAATGATGCGGTTCATTTTCAGCAATTTAGAATATTTAATTGCCGCATATCCCCCCATTGAACCGCCATAACCGACTACGGTTTCAAACTGGTCTAAAATCGGCTGTACGGCGCTCATCATGGCCTGCATGCTCTCAGCAGGAAACCATGATTTAATTTTTGGCATCACGCCAATCACGTTATATTCGTATTTTGCCAACGACTTTTCTGCATTAATCGTTAAGCCTTTGGCGCGAGTAATTAAATCCCCAAACGAAAAAATCAGTTCTTTGGAATTTCCTTTTAGAAAAATAACTCGGATTTGTTCGTCTTCAAAAATAATTTGCTTATCCATTTAGGCACCGAAAATAAAAATTGGCAACAGCCAAAATGCAATAAAAAAGAGGGACTGGCGAATGCCTATTGTATAAAGGCAAGAGAGATTAAACAGGGCAAAATATGACATCTTGCCATGCCGCTGTCAGATTTCTATAGTTTAAAACCAATAGGCATAATCCCAAAACGGATTTTTCAGAAAAACTATAAAATTCATATATTCGGCTATTTCATAATACAATTCATCTAAATTTAAATGAATTAATTAAGCTGTCACAATGCTGCGCTTGAATATTCGCATTATTCCAATGAGGGGGAATTGGACAATGCAATATGTCAAAACCACAGCAGGTCATGACGCTTTACAACAACGCTCTAAATTGCTTTCTGCCAAACAGCGCCAATTGCTATTTATTATTGGAACGGAAGCATTTGATAAATTGCCTGAAATGAATCAACGACGCCTATTACAGCCTGAACTGATTGATGGGCTATTGGCGCTCGGTTTTATTAAAGATCAGACACCCGAAACCGAAACCGAAACCGAAACCGAAACCGAAACCGAAACCGTTGCGCCAGTATCCCCGACTGTCAATGTACTCTCACACGTACTAG
This sequence comes from Acinetobacter sp. ME22, assembly GCF_022012315.1. Lineage (NCBI taxonomy): Bacteria > Pseudomonadati > Pseudomonadota > Gammaproteobacteria > Moraxellales > Moraxellaceae > Acinetobacter > Acinetobacter sp. ME22. The sequence goes on along the minus strand of NZ_JAKLTL010000006.1, from coordinate 144,889 downwards.
AACGCTATGCGAAACCGCAAGCCGCGCCTACACTGGCAGAGGAAATCGCTCAAGAACAAAAAGAAGCCGATTTTAAGCTCGACACAACACCCCCACCTAGCCTAGATTTGGCACTGAACTTACCAACCATGAAAAATATGATGGTGGAAACCTTGCAACAATACTGTGGTTTATTGGCAAAAGGACTGATTGAGCGTATCCGTCAGTGTCAAACTGCAGATGAACTCAAACGCTGCCATATGGCATGGGTCACACTGCTACAAGAAACACGTTTACCTGCAAAACAATTGCACAGTCAAATGAAGCAACTCCAAAAATTCTATCATTTGCCAGAATCTGTACACAGCAATCATTGAGCAATCCCCTGAAGTCACTTAAAGTTAAATGAAACTAAAAAGACTGAGGTGATGTCATGTGGAAAACGCTAAAGTGGGCAAGTGTACTTGGCTGTGGACTATTATTACACGCCTGTATTATTGTCCCCGAACAAACCCGACAGATTGAATCGACCACGCGTGTTTTTGTGGATTCGAATGCAAGTCACACCCAAGTTGAAATCAGTCGGCCACAGGTGATTATTCTGCAACAGCCTCGCGGTGATTATCATCCACAACCACCACAATACCACGTTCCACCCAACTGTCACTTACAAGCCAATGGACGGTCTATGCCGCCCATTCCTGTTGTTTGTGATTAAAATTCCTCATACACCGCAGGGTCTTGATTTTTCAAACGACCATTGCTGCGCGTCAAGGCGTTGATCTGCTGCATTTGCTCATCACTGAGTTCAAACTGAAAAATTGCTTTATTGGCGAGCTGATTTTGGTCACTGGTCGCTTTAGGAATTGGAATCACACCGAGTTGAATCTGCCATTTCAAAATAATCTGTGCGACTGATTTTCCAAGTTGCTCAGCAATTTGCTGTAATACAGGCTCCTGAAAGACATCACGCGCCCGTCCCAACGGACTCCATGCCATCGTTAAGATACCATGCTGCTGATGATATGCCCGTTGCTCTGCTTGGTTAAAATATGGGTGTAATTCAATTTGGTTAATCACAGGCATGACACCTGTTTCTTTCTTTAAAACTTCAAGATGTTCAGGCAAGAAGTTGCTTACTCCAATTGATTTAATTTGTCCTTTTTTCTGAGCATCAATCAAAGCCTGCCATGCTTCAACATATAAGCCCTGTTTCGGGTTTGGCCAGTGGATCAGATATAAATCGAAATAATTCAGTTGGGCACGATAAAGAGATTCCTCAATTGTGACCACAGCCTTTTCATAATGATGATGACGCCCTGGCAACTTAGAGGTAATAAATAATTCATCGCGCTCTAGCTTTGATAAACGAATAGCCTGTCCAACGGCACCTTCGTTTTCATAGTTAAATGCGGAATCTAACATACGATAACCATGCCCTAAAGCACGTTGCATGACCTCTACACCTGCATGTCCATTGAGGCTATAAGTGCCAAAGCCGAGTGCAGGAATGTGTTGACCATCATGTAGTTTTAGATTTGGAATTTGTACAAATTGATTCATGTGTCATTTTCCCTCTGGTGCTGCTTATTATTCAGATTGAAATTTTCCAGACAAATTGCTGGTCAATATGCTCAGACATTATGGCGCAGTCGCTTGTCGAGCACAGGCTAAATTGTATAAATAATGCTATTTCCCTGCTGAAATTCAGAGAAATTCCTATAATAAAAGCAAATAAATTCAAGGAATGAGATTATGTCAACAATACACCCAACCGCAGCACAAGGCTTTGGCTCTGGGGCTGAACTTTATCAACAGACCCGTCCAAGTTATCCACTACAAATCATCTCATGGCTGCGTCATGAACTTGAGCTGACGCATCAATCGGAAGTGATTGATCTTGCTGCAGGTACAGGAAAATTTACCCAATATCTAAAACAGGTTACGCCACATATTGTGGCGGTTGAACCAATCGCAGAAATGCAGCAACAACTGCATGCCACCCAACCTGAAATTACGATACTCAGCGCTCACAGTGATCATATTCCATTAGAATCGGCTCATTATGATGCTGTTTTAGCAGCTCAAGCCTTTCACTGGTTTTCCAATCATGAAACCCTTGCCGAAGTCTATCGCTTACTCAAGCCACAAGGGCATTTTGGATTGATTTGGAATCAACGTGATACCACTGTGCCTTGGGTCAAGGCAATTGCCGATATTTTATTGCCACTCGAAGCAGATACTCCACGCTATCATAGTGGTGAGTGGAAAAAAGCTTTTAAAAATCAAACATGGTTTAAACTAGGAAGTGAACAGCATTTTATTCACCAACATCATGGCACAGTCGAACAGGTCGTGAGTAAGCGTTTGCTTTCAACCAGTTTTATTGCCATGATGCCTGCTGAACAACAGCAGCAACTCAAGCAGCAGTTTGAACAGGTGGTGTTTGAGCATTTAGGCAAACGCCCAAATGATGAAATTGATTTTCCATATATTACGTATGCTTATGACTTTATCAAAACACAATAAAGTCGATTGCTAACTTAGGTGACATGTCATGTTTTTTTCTTGTCGTGATTGGATGCTGTCCTGCCTTGTGCTGGGCAGCTTGGGGCTAGCAGGTTGCCACAAAACTCCAGAACAGCCTGCGACCGAACAAACGTCTTCGGCATCTACAGCAAGCCATCCCGTTGCTCAACGACCAGCCCATATTCGTGAGTTTGCAGCAACAGCCAATGATGCACATGATATTCAACAGTTAGAAAATTTTACTCGTAATTTTCATGACATGTCACAGGAGATGCGTACTGAGCTTGAACAACTCAAAAAGAACAATCAGCTCAGTCAAGAATTTGTGATGCAACGTAAGCATGATCAAGTGCATTCCGCACTCAACATGCTCAAAGATCTGGATTTAAAAACAGAACAAGGGCGTTATATCCAAGGCATGATGTCTACTTACTGGAACAGTCAGCGTGAACCACAAAAGCAGACACCTGTTGATCAATCCACACTGATCCAAGCGGCTCAACAGCTTGAATACTGGAAAGCACATACCGAATCAGCCACAGCGCCATAAAATCAACGCGGGACTATTCCGCAATCTGAGCGTTATAACGCCTTGCGTTCAATCCACTGAATCGACTTGACACGAAACAGTTCACATCCTCCTTCGCCAACATCAGTATTGGTGAGAGAGGATCGCCAGACCAAGTCACGGTCTTTGATTTCAACCAATTCACCTTGCAAACGTACCAAATCCCCACGGCGAACCTGTTTTATTTGCTGAGCAATGTTTGGTGTAGCAGGTACAATGTGCATATTGGAAACCATTTGCATGGCTTTTTGTGGAGAAACAGGTAAGGTTTTCATTTTCCAATTCAGAAAGCGGTCATACTGCCGAACCGTAATTTGACGTGCAAAATAGGGGTCAGCAAACATGCCCCAACTTACAGCATAGTCAATTGGCGAGAACTTCGCCTGTTCGTCATGCGTATAGCTTTTGGTACTTAAAATGCGAAAGTCGCCTTGGAAACTTTTTAGGGTTGAAATGGATTGCCCTTGAGCGGTCGGTGCTAGACCATTGGCAATGTTATATTCTGCACCTGAGTTTGAGGCAAAACTGTGGCTTGCAAGCACTAGCAATCCAATACCACATGCCCAATGCTTTAAAACTGGCATGCTGATTCCTCATCTAAACATTGATTTGATCTTTTAAATTTTAAAAGCTCAATGCTCAGCAAATACAGCGAAAAACGTAACCATAAGCGCTAAAAACGTAGGAATTTTGTCATCTAGTCTTCAAATTCAACCCGAATGGTTTCAAAGCGAATACGCCCTTTCTTCACCGCTTCAGCAATCGCTTGTTGCCCCTTGGTCAAACGGGCATTACCACTTTTAATATCAATCAGCACTACTTCGATGTGATCGGCTCGTCCTGCGCCATCTCGAAAAGCGTTATAGCCATTGAAAACGATATAATCGACTGGATCTCCCAAAAATTTGGCATCACTTGGCAAATATTCAAATTCGGGAAAGATCGGTGCAAACTGCTCTGCCATTTTACCTTTGAGAATTGCCCGACTGCTGTTCACGCTGCGTGACTGAACTTGGCGCAATTCTTTTTGATGTTGACGTTTTAATTCAGAAATTTGGGCTTCATATTCGGCTTGAATTTTACCATTTCGTAAATTGGACAACAGCGCATAGGTCAAGATTATGCCTATGCCCAAACCTATCGCCATGGCAATCCAAATCGACATCTGTTATTTCCTTCCGAATAAAGTCAAGCATTTAAACAGGCTTAAGACTTTTTGTCATGTCCTAAGCGCAGCCTGAGAAAAAGTGCTAAAGTAATCCAGCCTATATTTCTTCTATAATTGACATGAAAACTATATTAATTGCCAACCAGAAAGGTGGATGCGGAAAAACCAATACAGCAATTACTTTGGCAAGCGCCCTGGCCGTAAAAAACTATCGTGTCGCACTGGCGGATGCCGACAATCAAAAATCAAGCTTACAATGGCTCAAACAACGCCCAAGCAGTGCAGCACACATTCAATCTTTAGACTGGCGCAATGAAAAATCAATTGGCGATGCACCTAAAAATCTAGAATATCTGATCATTGATGCGCCTGGTGCACTTTCAGGTGAACATGCCGAACATCTGATCAGCGAAAGCCATGCCATTATTACCCCTCTACAGCCCTCCTTTTTTGACATCGACAGTACACGCCGCTTTCTGAAACATTTACAAGAGATTAAACGCGTCCGTAAAGGTAAGGTCGAGTTATTGCTCGTGGCAAATCGCGTGAAAGCCAACAGTGCCAGCTCACGGGACATTCAAGAATTTTTTGGAAAAATCGAACAACAACCAATTGCATGGATTTCTGAACGGAGTGCTTATGGACAACTGGCTGTACAAGGCTTAAGTATTTTTGATAAACAACAAAAGACCTATGTGAGTATTCAGAAACAATGGCAACCGCTACTCAATGCCATTATTGATGATCCAACCGCATGGTTTTAAATGGCAGACAGATCAATTTGCCGCCATGGGTTTTTCAGTTAATATACCTATATTAAAAAAACCTTAATTTTGAGATACGCGTGCAAAAATCTGCCCCTGTTTTGCTACATCGGATTTTGTTGTTTGGATTGTTCTTCATCCTGCTTTACTTAAGCTTCAGTGTCCTTAAATATTTTATTGTGCCTGTGGTTTGGGCAATTATTATTGCCTACATGACATGGCCGATTTATCGCTGGGTACTGGTGAAATGCGGAGAAAACCGCCAAACACTGAGCGCGACCTTAATGTTATTTCTCATTATTTTGGTCATCGGCATTCCATTGATTTTTGCTATCTTTATTTTGCAACATGAAGGTCGTCAGTTATTTTTTGAACTGCAAAAACAGTTGTTTTCTGGGCACTTTAGCTTACCCAAACTGATTACCGACCTGCCTGTCATTGGTAAAGATATACAGCGTAGCTTAAATGAACTGAATAACAATCCACATGCCATCACACAAAATATTATGTTTTGGCTACAGAACCATCTCAACTATGGACGCTTTGTCCTGAGTGAAATTAGCCGTAATCTTGTCAAATTATTTTTTGCTTTATTTTCATTGTTCTTTTTCTATCGGGATGGTTTGAGCCTCCTAGAACAAGTCAAAACGGCACTGGAAAAAGTCATTGGTCCTCGTGTTCACCATTATTTAGACACGATTTCTGAAACCACACGTGCTGTCGTATATGGCATTGGTTTAACTGCAATCGCCCAAGCTGTATTGGCAGGTTTAAGCTACTTTGTTGCAGGCGTACCGAACCCAATGGTGCTCACCATCATTACTTTCGTACTGGCACTCATTCCTTTTGGGACGCCACTGTCTTATACAGCCGTCGGTTTATGGTTAATTTCACAAGGTCAAGTCTTTGAATCAATTGGTGTTTTAATTTGGGGCGTGTGTATTGTCAGCACCTCTGACAACGTCATTCGTCCTTTGGTCATTTCAGGTGCAACCAAAATCCCGTTTTTATTGATCATGTTTGGGGTATTGGGCGGCATTGCCAGCTTTGGCTTGGTGGGTCTATTTATTGGCCCTGTCATCTTGGCGATTTTACTGGCGATTTGGCGAGAATGGATTCATGAACAGAATGAGTTCACAACTGAAGATTAAAACCTACAAATTCATACATGTCATAACGGATGAATAACAATTCATCCACTTGAATTTGCTTGAATAAAAGACGCAAAAATAAAATACGAAAAAAAGGATAATCATCATGCGTCATTTTATTCAGCTTAGCTGCTTATGCTTACTCGGTTCAGGTTTCATGACAGGTTGTCAGTCCTTGCACCCTCAGCATTCATATCAAAAGAAAGTCAAAATCCATGCTGTTTCGACTCAAGGCATTGGTAAAAAAATAGGCACTGTTCGCTTAGAAGATTCAGCACGAGGTTTAGTGATCACGGCTCATTTATCTAAACTGCCTTCGGGGGAACACGGCTTTCATATCCATGAAAATGGCTCATGCCAAGCTGCTGAACGAAATGGCAAACTCGGTGCTGCTTATGCTGCAGGCAATCATTTTAATCCTGATCATGCCAAACATCATGGTACAGCACTGACAGGGCATTTAGGTGACTTGCCCGCGTTACAAGTCGACTCCAATGGCGATGTCAATCAACGTGTGGTTGCACCTCGACTCAAGCTCAGTGACATTCAAGGGCTTGCAATTATTGTCAACGCAGGTGAAGACAACTATGCGGATGCAGGAAATCCCTCAAGTCGCGGTAGAGAGCATATTGCTTGCGGGGTTATTCCATAAAGTGCTTGAGCAATTGACAGTCGAATAAAAAAAGTTCAGTCTAAACTTCGACATAATCACCTAAAAATCAATGACGTGAATAGCTTCTATACCCTGCTTCAGCGTTACCAGAGCAATGCATTGATCATGTATTGTTTGCAAATGTGTATTGTACTTACCGGTACGACACTTGGTTTATATTATTTGCACTTGGGACAATTTATTGTCCCTGTGACCCTCGGCACCATTGCCGCAGCATTAACCGATTTCGATGACCGACTCACCATTCGTCTGCGTAATCTGCTCTATGTCTGCATTCTATTTTTTACGACCAGTACCATTTTAGAATTACTGCATCCGTATCCCCTATTATTTATCAGTTACTTATCTTTATCGAGTGCAGGTTTTATCTTGCTCGGTGGCTTAGGGCAACGCTACGCCAGTATTTCCTTTGGGACGGTATTACTCTCGATTTATACCATGTTTGGTTTGGGCGAGCCTCATGTCTGGTACTGGCAGCCTAGCTGTTTTGTATTGGGAGCCATGTGGTATGGCTGTGCTGCCATTGTGTTTTATCTGCTCAAACCAACACTGGTGGTACAGGATTATCTCTCGACCAGTTTTCAGCAAATTGCCAAACTTCTACAACTCAAGTCCAAACTGTTCGACCCCGATCACCAGCATTTGGTCGAACAATTACTCTTTGATTTATCTGTACAAAACTCAGCAGTCGTGCAAAGTCTGAATCAGACCAAAGCCGCTTTACTGACCCGTTTAAAGGCCTCCCGTGCCAATAAAAACACCATTTACTGGCTACATTTGTACTTTCTCGCACAGGATATTCACGAACAGGCGACCTCGAATTATTTGCATTATGAACACATCCAAGCCAATTTTAGTCGTAGTGATCTGATCTTTCGTATTCAGAAAAATATTCGGATGAATGCACTGGCATGTGAGCAAATTGCCCAGTGTGTTCTCAGTCGACAACCTTATGTGGTCAATTCTGAACATAGTTTGGCGCTTCAACAGTTAGAGCAATCCATGCATGACTGGGTACAACTCAATCCAAGTAATGTTGAAGTTAAAAATTTACAGCTCATTTTAAACAATCTGCACAATCTACATCAGCAACTTTTAGCACTGAATCATTTGCCTGAACAGACCACAACGCTAGATGATCATCTTAATCTTTTGGATGATGATATTCAGGACTGGCATGATTTACTGCTAAAACTCAAACAGCATTTAAGTCCACAGTCTGCACTATTTCGCCATGCTGTACGGATTGCAGTCGTGTTTGTGGTGGGTTATGCCATTTCCCTACTGCCATTTGCACGCAATGGCTACTGGATTTTACTGACCAGTTTATTTGTCTGTCAGATCAGTTACTTTGCCACCAAGTCGCGTCTGAAAATGCGTACTTTAGGCACGCTCTCTGGGGTACTGTGTGGTATTCCGATTTTATATTTTGTGCCGAGTGTTGAAGGGCAATTGTTGCTGACGGTGATTTGTGGAGTGTTGTTCTTTTATCTGCGTGTCAAAAAATATTCGATGGCAACCCTCATGGCAACCCTGATGGTGTTATTGATTTTTAACATTAAAGGTGCAGGTTATGAAATTATCTTACCTCGTATTATTGATACACTACTTGGCTGTGCCATCGCTTGGCTAGCGGTGAGTTTTATCTGGCCAGATTGGAATTTTCGTAATATTTCCAACAACATTAAAAACTCAACTCAAGCGACACTGGCATATCTCGATGCAGTCATGACGCAGTACCAATACGGTAAGCAAAATGATTTGAGTTATCGTGAGGCACGGCGCTTTGCGCATAACAAGCAAATTGAACTGTCTGCCATGATTTCGAGTCTTAGCGCAGAGCCGCATCCGAACCCGACTCTGATTCATCATGCTTTCCGCTATTTGGTCTATAGCCACAGTCAGCTCAGCTATATTGCTGCATTAGGCAGCCATCGTGAACAGGTACAAGACCCTGACATTTTGCAATTAATGCAATGGTGTCAACAGACCTTAAATGCGGTTTTACTGCAACAGCAGCCCTTGCCTGACGCTGAAATCCAAGTAAAATTGCGAGAGATTAAAACACTCAACCAACAGGCTGATGTTTCTGATCATTTATTACTGATCTTAAAACAGATCAGCTTGTTATTAGAAACCTTGCCTGAACTGCTTCATCTCAGACAGCAGTTATTAATACAAGAAATTAAGTAAAATCAGCCCGAGCCACTGCTCGGGTGATTCACATCCAAAATTTAAAATGAACCCGATTGCTGACGCTGTTGCATCAAACTTTTCAAGATTTTTCGTGGAAGGGTAAACCATAACCCGAGCAGTAACAGACAACTCCCAGAAAATGCAATCAGATGAACCTGCGTGTACAGCCAACGTACCGCTTCAATCACCACAAAAAAGCTCAGCATCAACAGCATCGACACGGCTGCGGCAACAGTGCCTTTTGATACGTCAGAGGACATCAGCGCAAAACGATACATCACAGAAAAACAGATGCCTTCGCCAAAACTGATGAGGGTCATCCCAATCAAAAGCAACGCCAAAGCATAGTGTGGCAAAAATACGGCTGCCAATAGACAAAAAGCACCGCCCAGCATAATCGGAACACCGATAAAAATAGTTCGACCTAAAGCAAAACGGTCAATAATGCGAATCAACAACATATTGCCCGCAATCAGTCCCATAAATACAGGGAATTGCGACAAGCCATAAGCAAAACTACTCAGTTTGAGTTCTTCAACCAACATCACAGGTGATAAAGCAATCCACAGCATCAGCGGCATATTGACCAAAGGCAATGCCAGACTCAAACCTAAGAACTGCGGATTACGATAGACCCGCTTAAAATCGTCCAGTAAATAGATAAAGGGTTGGCGAGTTACACTCTGCTGCTGCCGTGGCATTTGACTGTTTAGACCAAACCAACTCAGCCCCGCCAACATCGCAATCGCAACAAAACCCCAGTGCCACGACACATAATCAATGAGAAATGCGCCAAGTACAGGCCCAAGTAATGGTGCAAGCAAGGAAATATTTGCCATCAGTGCCATGACTTTAATTGCATCACGTTCAGCAAAACTTTCTTGAATCGCAGCATAACCCACCGCTGAAATCACGGTCAGTCCAATGCCTTGTAAGAAACGCATGGCTAAAAACTGCTGTATGTTTTGGGTCAGTAAAATCAACAGGCAGCACAGCGCAAAAAATAGCACGCCTGCCAGTAATACTCGCCTACGCCCCAATCGGTCGGACAGTGGTCCAAGTAACCAAGCCACACTCGCCCCACCAAGTAGGTAAAACGACATTGAAGACGGTGCCCATGTTGCACTGACAGAAAATTCTTGGGTAATTGCCAACATGGCAGGCTGAATTAGGTCATTACCGATATACACGGCAAATTCAAAGAGAACCAATGCCAGTGGAAACATCAGCGTTGAACGATTCAATGTTTTTGGAGTCGGTTGCATGGTTTTTTCTTCAATAGTTTGTCATGCCGAGCTGTCAACCAGTCGACTTATGTCATGAAATAATAATCAACAAAGAATGCACTGTATTTACAACGTGCTCAAAATCAGATGATAAAAATATAGAGTGTTATGGCGCACACCATAACATTTTTTGACTAGATGGTCGAGAAAGATCAAATTGTGGCAAGGCAACACTTGCCACAGGCTCAGTTAAATCAGCCATAAAAATGCTGTTTTAAATGTTGGCTATAATCTGTCAAATACTGATCTAGTTGCTCACGCCGATTGGCTTTTGGCATGCTTTGCGCTGCCAATTGTGCTTGCTTAAACTTTAACTGCTTTAAAATTTCTGTTTGCTCATCCTGCGAAAGCACGGCTTTTTCTTTCTGTTGTTTTTTGATCTCTAAATAATTTTCCGCCCATACGCGTAGCGGATCATTCGGATCAATTTGGGCAAACAAATCGGTGATCAGTAATGCAGGCATACTTTCCTGTAGTGCCAGTTCAGCCGACAATAACCCACGAATCGAGTAAAACACTTTTTTATAGGTAAAGTTATCGGCAACTTGCATGACTTTCATGCCATTTTCAGCCAAAGATAAATAGTGATAATACAAGGCACTATAGTCAATCAGTTCCAGCAGTCCTTGTTTAAAGCTATTCCATTCAGGCACAACATTGAGATATTCGATATGCGCCCTTACCCACTCCAAAACAGTTGGGTTGCTTTTTGCCAAAAGCCCGAACATTTTATCGAGGTCATAAGATACGAAATCAAAATCACCGTCCATAATTTCGATCAAATCTCGATGTTTCTTATAATCAAAATATTGAGCTTTGCTAGGTAAATGAAAACCACGAACATCATAATCGCTGTCAGGGCTTGCTATGCCCCATAAGCGGCTACCACTCTCAATATAAAACAGCGGAATATCTTGGCATTGTTCAAAAAGTTGTTGGATATTTTTTTCGATGTTCATATTATGACTGGTTTTTTGCTAGTTCTACGGGCTGAATTTGATTGAGTTGTGCAACATTTGGATTTTTTTCAAATTTAAGCCAACCTTGTTTCATCCAGTGTTCGACTTTTTCCTTCTTCAAAATATGTAAAAGGTTGGCTAATAGAGAGAATTTAGCATTATCATTAAAGTAATAAACAATTACTCTTACATTTCGATCTATGTCATCATTTAAGCTAAATAACTCAATGATATATTCTTGATCAGAAATATCTAGAGAATGCCCTAAAATGTTAATATTCATATTAAGTTTACTTTCATTCTCCATTTTTTCTTTCATAATTCTTCTGATTGCTGAATCTACATTTGAAAAATCAGTTTCAAAATTCTTAAGATTATTCTTATCGTTATTAATTTTATTTTTAGATAAGATCAAAAAGTTATAATCTGTATCTTTCATCAACTTCTGATGATATTTAGTAAAACCGTAAGCCTTGATTTTCTTTAATGCTTTCCCCTTTAGTTCAGATACTCCAAGCACCATATTTTGCTTTTCACCTGATCGCCCATGTAAAAAATCAATTTTCGTAGCCTGATTATAAAAATCCAAATACGTTTGGGTATAGTTAAACGAATAAATTTGATCAATTTTGGTCAAGTCATATTGATCTGATTTTAATGGCTGAAAAGCACTTTTTGGCTTAAGTTCTTTAACTACTTCTTCAAGATAAAAATTAAATAGTTCAATAAAATCCTCTAGTTGATCATTTAAGTAACTTAAGAATGATCCTGCATTAAAGCCATTTTCGATATTTTGACCATAACAAAATTTAGCATTTATATTGGTTCTATTCTGACTATGCTTTTTTCTTTCTTGGTTATATAGCCTTATTGAGTTTGTATAAGCTTCATAGTTCTCTTCAGCAGTAAACTGGAAAAAATCTAATATTTTAGAGTATCGAAGATTTATAGACTTCTCATCTTGATTATTCTGCATAAAATATAAATGTAATTTATTTTCTAGGCTTAATCTTTCTATATCTGCAATACAATGAGTAAAAACTACCAATACATCTTCAATTTTCGTTTCAAAATCAATCCAAGTTTTTACTTCTTTGACATGATCTGAAAAATACTGATACCAACAATTTTCTTTAAGCTGTTTTTTTAATTCTTTAATTTGATCAACTGAAATTTTTATCGCTTCAGTTTGATAAATTGCTTTGGTATAGCCGAAAAAATAATCCTCTTTTTCATATAACTCTTTGAATAAATCATCGAACCCCATTTCCCCTTTCGACTCATCCCATTTTTCAATTGCTGCCATTGCCACCATAAAGTGATCATATTTAGTAGGTAAGTAATGCGACAAATCAAAGCCATTGCCCACAATTAAAATATTCATTGTTATCTATTCTCAATATAAAAAAAGCGCATCTTTCGATACGCTTTTAGCAGAATTTTTTCTATTCAATCAAGTCTTAAAGATCAAATAATTTGCCTGGGTTCATTAAACCATTCGGGTCAAATACTTTCTTCAAGGCTTTCATATATTCGATTTCTTCAGCAGAACGGCTGTATTGCAAATATGGCTTTTTGGTCATGCCCACGCCATGTTCAGCCGAAATTGAACCGTTGTATTTTTTCACGGTATCGAACACATACTTGTTCACCACCTGACATTTGGCAAAGAATTCATCTTTGGTCAAATCCGCAGGTTTTAAGATGTTCAAGTGCAAGTTCCCATCACCAATATGACCGAACCAGCAGATTTCAAAATCTGGGTAGTTTTCAGTCACAATCGCATCAATTTCTTTAATAAATGCAGGGACATGGGTAATTAACACTGAAATGTCGTTTTTGTATGGAATAAACGGCGCAATCGACTCCGAAATATCTTCACGTAAACGCCATAAGCTGTGGACTTGTTCTAGGCTTTGGCTCATCACCCCGTCAAGCACCCAACCCTGTTCCATACAATGCTCAAAGATTTCCATGGCTTTGTCCATGATCGGCTCGTATGGCGCCTCAAACTCAAGCAACACATAGAATGGACATTGAGTTTCAAATGGGCGTTGTACATGACCGTTGTCTAAAACTTTTTGCATCGCAAGTTCACCAAAGAACTCAAATGCAGTCAGGTCAATCTTGCTTTGGAATGCGTGTAACAATGGCATGATGGCGTCGAAGTCAGGGACACCGAGTACCATCACTTGCAAGTCTTGTGGCTGACGCTCAAGCTTGATTTCAGCTTCAGTCACTAAGCCCAAAGTCCCTTCACCACCAATAAACAAATGCTGAAGCGCATAACCTGTTGCGTTTTTGATCATGCCTTTGTTGAGGTGCAGGATATCGCCTTTACCTGTCACAACGGTCAGACCCAACACCCAGTTACGGGTCATGCCGTATTTAATCACTTTAATACCGCCAGCATTGGTGCCGATGTTACCGCCAATCTGACTTGACCCTGACGATGCGAAATCGACTGGATAATACATGCCTTGTTCTTCTGCATAGTTTTGCAGTTGTTCTGTCACTACGCCTGCCTGTACACGAACCATGCGATCTGCGGGGAAAAATTCCAGAATCTGGTTCATCTTGTCCATGCTCACCACGATTTCACCGTTGGCTGCAACTGCACCCGCTGACAAACCTGTACGACCACCCGATGGTGTAATTGCGACATTGAACTGATTCGCAAGTTGAACAATCGCCTGAACTTGCTCGGTACTCGATGGAAATACCACGACAGAAGGATTTGGGTCAAAGTGCTTAGTATGGTCTTTACCCCAGTTTTCTAAGCTATCGGCATCCGTTTTAATGCGATTTTCACCAACAATCGCCGTCAGTTGAGTCAGTAAGTCAGGTGATAAAGCGACAGAAGCATTCATCGTGTACACGCCTAGCAAGAAATAAACAAGTTGTTGCTCACTATGTTATCATATTGCGACCAAATTTGGCCTTATGTAGCGGAGCGGTAATGAGCCAACATCTATCACTACCTAAAGATAAAATTCGTTTCTTATTGTTAGAAGGTGTGCATCAAAATGCCATCGACACTTTAAATGCTGCGGGTTATACCAACATCGACTATCGTAAAACTGCGCTTGAAGGCGAAGCTTTAAAAGAAGCTGTTCAAGATGCACACTTTATTGGTATTCGTTCTCGTACACAATTGACTGAAGAAGTGTTTGCGGCAGCAAACAAATTGATCGCAGTCGGTTGCTTCTGTATCGGAACAAACCAAGTCGACCTTAAAGCGGCAATGAGCCGTGGTATTCCAGTATTTAACGCACCATATTCAAATACACGTTCGGTTGCTGAACTTGTTCTTGCAGAAACTATTCTGTTACTTCGTGGCGTGCCAGAGAAATCTGCAAGCTGTCACCGTGGTGGCTGGAACAAATCTGCGAATGGTTCTTTCGAAACTCGTGGAAAAACTTTAGGTATTGTTGGTTACGGTTCAATTGGTTCGCAACTTTCTGTACTTGCAGAAAGCATGGGTATGCACGTGATTTATTACGATGCAGTCACTAAGCTTCCAATGGGTAACGCACGCCAAGTCGGTTCTTTAGACGAATTGCTTGAAACTGCTGACGTGGTGACACTCCACGTTCCAGACGTTCCATCTACACGCAACTTCTTCGGTAAAGCTCAATTTGCCAAAATGAAAGAAGGTGCAATCTTCCTGAATGCTGCACGTGGTACATGTGTGGTAATTGAAGATTTGGCAGATTCGATCAAAGCAGGTCACATTGCAGGTGCTGCGGTTGACGTGTTCCCGAAAGAACCTAAAGCGAACGGTGAAGAATTTGTTTCTCCACTTCGTGGCCTAGACAACGTGATCTTAACGCCTCACGTGGGTGGTTCAACCATGGAAGCGCAAGCAAACATCGGTTTAGAAGTAGCTGAGAAATTTGTAGCTTACTCTGACAAAGGTATGACCCTTTCTGCGGTGAACTTCCCAGAAATCGCATTGCCAATGACTGAAGGTAAACACCGTTTACTTCACATCCACAAAAACATTCCGGGTGTATTGTCAAAAATCAACAACTTGTTTGCTGAGCAAGGCATCAACATTTCTGGTCAAAGCCTTATGACAAAAGGTGATGTCGGTTACTTAGTGATGGATGTTGACGCGTCTGCATCTCACGAAGCACTCGAAATGCTACATCATGTTGATGGCACAATCCGTGTTCGCGTATTGTTCTAAGCCATAACAGCTTAAAAGCCACAGCCCTGTGTTGTGGCTTTTTTTATTTTTACTTTTTTACCATTTAGTTAAATTATTCCAACATGGGCTTTTTAAAAAATAATACGACGGTTCAATCCATTGCCCTACTTATGGTTGCCATTGTCAGTGTACAAACCAGTGCTTCACTGGCTAAAACTTTATTTGTGACATTTCCCGTACTCAGTATCTCCGCGCTCAGACTGCTGTTCGGGTTTATGTTGCTGGCTATCTTTTTCAAAATTTGGCGGGTCGCATGGCAGCAAATTCGCTGGGCATCGATTATCGGTTATGGCTTGGCTTTAGCAGGCATGAATGCCCTGTTTTACTTGTCCCTGCATCGCTTGCCTTTAGGGATTGCCGTCTCCTTTGAATTTATTGGCCCACTCAGTGTGGCTTTACTGCATGCCAAGCAACGCTATGATCTGGTTTGGGTCGGTTTAGCAATTTTAGGCTTAGTACTGCTTTTTCCGTGGAGTCAGACAGGTCAGGCGCTTGACCCTGTAGGAATTGTCTTGGCGATTGGGGCAGGCGCTTGTTGGGCAGTCTATATTTTAACGGGGAATCGCCCTTCAGGAATTTCGGGCAATCATACCGTCTGCTTGGGTATGTTCATCGGTTCTTGTGTACTGCTGCCGATTGCGCTCTGGATCGGAACACCTGTCACCGTCTTACAGCCACCTTATTTACTGTATTTTATTGCTCTGGCATTTCTCGCCAGCGCTCTGCCTTTTTCGATGGAAATGGTGGCATTACGCCATTTAAGTCCGTTGGTTTTTGGGACATTGACCAGTCTAGAACCTGCCTTTGCCGCACTTTCAGGGGTCTTGTTTTTATCGGAACATCTGCTTTGGACACAATGGCTGGCACTTGCCACCATTATCATTGCATCGATTGGTTGTACCTACACAACCCAACGCGCCAAGCAAAAAGTGGAACAGCAACTCAATTCGATCAAATCAGATCAGAGATAAAAAAGTGGCAATGACTGCCACTTTTATCTATTTTTAAGCATTTTCAATTTTATATTTTTGATATTCATTCAGATACTGTTCAGCCAGTTCCTGTTTCTTTTGTGCCGTTAAAATTTTACCTGCCTGCTGAAAAAAGCGCTGTTCCTCTTCTTGTAAATGATGATGCACCACATCACGCAATTGTTTTGCAATGCCTAACCAGTGTGGACTACTCATTTGCATTTCTTCTAATTGTTCAACAAGTTCATCCATTTTATGATGCTCTGCCAAGGCATGACGCGTAATATCAAGCCCTGTATCATCAAACATCAATGGAATATATAAATAACGATCCTCTGCAACCGAGTGTGCCCATAGTTCATTTTTAAGTGCAGCAAATAACACCTGACGTTCCTGATGATCACCATGTGTTGCTGCTAATTGTTGTGCTAAATGGCGTTGTTGTTCATGACTCTGACGTAAAGCTTCAAAAATATTCATATAAAATTATTCCTATTTTTTCAATGAAATCATTTAGTTCTTAATAAGTATATTTTTTAATCGCCCAGTAGTCGGTTTTATTCTTGTTTTAAACTGTATGTCGTTGTCATCAATCATGACAGGATATGTAAAGCATTTTACTCAAATGTGACGAGTAAAATGCCAGTATCATTTACCATGACGTTACGGTTTGATAACCAATACGGCAAATCAGTACCGTGACCAGAACCAAGAAAATCTTACGTACAAAGCCGCTGCCATATTTCATCGCGACACGCACCCCGACCACTGAGCCTGCCACATTGGCAACTGCCATCATCAAACCAATATGTAAAATGGCGTGACCTGTGGGAATTAAAAAACTCAGTGCAGCAAGGTTGGTCATAAAGTTGCCAATTTTCGACAACGCAGAAGCATGCAGAAAGTCCACACCTAAAAAACGGATGAAGAAGAAAATAAAAAAGCTGCCTGTCCCTGGGCCAAAAATCCCGTCATAGAAGCCAATCAACAAGCTGCCAATCGCAGCCAACACCAAAAGTTTCGGGGTAATATGTAAATCAACCGCGACCTGTCCAAAACTTTTTTTCATAAAAGTATAAATGGCAATCAGGATCAGCATCAGCAACACAAAGGGACGCAGTACAGATTGGGGAATCAACGACAAACATGCCGCACCCGCAAATGAGCTGATGAGCGAACAAATCCCGATCACAATCAACAGTTTCCACTGCAACTTTACTTTGCGGGCAAAGGTAAAGGCTGCTGACCCTGTCCCAAAAATAGAAGAAACCTTATTGGTTCCGATTACCGTAGCGGTCGCCATGTTGGGGAAAGTACTCATAATCCCCGGAATCTGAATCAGCCCACCTCCACCAACAGCAGCATCAATTGCCCCTGCGGTAAATGCAAAACCAACCAGACTTAAGATCGTTATCGTATCCATACAGTAATCATCACTTTTCTCATAAATGCAAAACTCGCTTAGGAACTAAGCGTTTTTTATCGGTAATTTGAGCCAAACCTAAACAGCGTTCGCCATCAAAGACCAAAACTTGCTCTGCTGCTTCATGGTCAATATTGCTTTCCAGCCCATTACAGAAATATTTGCTACGTCCCTCAGGAATCTGAACTTGTGGAAAATGCTCCACAGGTGCATATGCTGGCAACAACAATGCTTCACGTTCAGCCTCAGTTAAACTTTCCAAATATTCCAAGGTGTAGCTCGGAATCAAATCAAAAGGACCTGTTGCAGTACGATGCAATGCACTTAAATGCCCCCCACAGCCCAGTGCCTCGCCAATATCTTCCCCCAACACACGAATGTATGTGCCTTTAGAGCAAATCACATCTAAAGTTAAGCTATCTTCTGTAAATTCAATCAGTTGTAATTGGTAAATCGTAATTGGACGTGGCTCACGCTCAATCACAATCCCTTGACGTGCCAATTCATATAACGGCTTGCCATGTTTTTTTAATGCCGAATACATCGGTGGAATTTGTTGAATATCACCACGGAACTGTTCAAGTACCTGTTCAATTTTGTCTGTTGTCAATTCAGGCACAGTACGCTGTTGTAAAATCTCACCTTCCACATCGCCTGTAGTTGTGGTTTGCCCAAGCTTCACTGTGGTTTGATAGCGCTTAACCGAATCAAGCAAATAATGCGAAAACTTGGTCGCCTCACCCAAACAAATGGGTAACAACCCTGTCGCCAAGGGATCAAGTGCCCCTGTATGCCCTGCTTTTTCTGCCCGATACAACCAACGCACTTTTTGTAATGCGCCATTCGAACTAATCTCAAGAGGTTTATTGAGTAGAAATACACCACTAATTGGACGGCGCTGGATTTTAGGCTTAGCAACAGACATAAGAAAAATGGTGAGCAAAAATGACACGCCATCTTAACAAAAGCTTAAACAATCTTCAGCACAAGAATGCCTGTATTCTCAGCAGATAAATTTTTATTGTTTGAGCCAAGTCACACGCATAAAAAAATGCGCCAATTGGCGCATTTTCTTGACTCAAATAAAGCGAATTACGCTTTACGAGCTGGTAATTTTTCACGAATACGTGCAGCTTTACCAGACAAGTCACGAAGATAGTAAAGTTTCGCACGGCGAACATCACCACGACGTTTAACTTCAATTTTAGCAACGATTGGAGAGTGAGTTTGGAAAACACGCTCAACACCAACACCGCTAGAAATTTTACGAACTGTAAAAGCTGAGTTTAAACCACGGTTTTTCTTCGCAATTACAACACCTTCAAAAGCCTGAAGACGCTCACGGTCGCCCTCTTTTACTTTTACTTGCACAATCACAGTGTCACCTGGAGCAAATGCAGGAAGGTCAGATTTTAACTGTGCGTTTTCAACAGCTTGAACTAAAGGATGCTTACCGCTCATGGGGTATCTCCAATATATGTGGGTCAGAAGAGGTCTGAAATCCACTGGGTATAGAGGCTAAAGCGCATAGACCCGATTATCTTTCTCTTTATGCTTGACCACTTCAATGCACAAAGAGCCTATTAAAGAAGACATAAACTCAAGTTTAAGTCCCGAATTTGAAGCAATGCTTCAAATTTATGCATAGATCAACGCATTGAATATGTGTTCATCTTTGCAAAGAAGTACAACTTCTTATCTGGTGTTCAAGGAAAGCGTTAAATGCTCGATTTCCTTGTACAGAAGCAAAGACTCTTAATCTTTGCTCTTTTTTTGCTCATCTTTAAGCCATTTTTTTTGCTGCTTGCTCAACTCAACTTGCTCGACCAACTCAGGTCGACGCGCTAAAGTCCGTTGATAACGCTGCAAAAAACGCCATTTTTCAATATTGGCATGATGTCCAGATTTAAGTACCTCTGGCACATCTAGCCCTTCGAAATGGTCAGGCTTGGTATATTGTGGGCAGTCTAACAGACCATCCACAAAAGAATCTTGTATGTGAGATTGTTCATCTGACATGGCATCGGGTAAACGTCGAATAATGCTATCGAGCAAGACCATTGCAGGAAGTTCACCACCAGATAAAACGTAATCCCCAATCGACCATTCTTGATCAACATATTTTTGGATTAAACGCTCATCTACCCCTTCATAACGTCCACACAGCACAATCAAACCATCGTAATCGATAAAATTTTGCACGGCATGTTCATTTAAGGTCTTTCCTTGTGGCGACATATACACCACAGGAACTTGAACTGCTCCCGCTTGCTCTGCAAGCTGTTTGGCATGACGAATTGCTTTTGCCAAAGGCTCAGCCATCATCACCATACCTGGACCACCACCAAACGGACGTTCATCCACACGTTTGTAGTTGCCCTCAGCAAAATCACGCGGATTAATACAAGTCACTTGTACAATGTCACGCTTTGCTGCACGCCCGCTAATTCCGTAGGCTGTAATCGCTTCAAACATTTCAGGAAAAAGCGTAATGACTGCAAAAAACACCACAGACTCCTCTTTCTTCCTGCTGTGTGAATCCTTTAGGGATTAATAATCTACGCCCCAATTGACGTAAATACGACCAGCTTCAAGATCAACGCGCTGTACCACATCTTTATGCCATGGAATCATACGCTCTTCAGCGTCTACGCTGTCTGCTGTGGCACGAACCACCATGACATCGTTTGCACCTGTTTCAAACAGTTCATGGATTTGACCGAGATTCACTTCCTGTTCGTCATCATCGAGACCTAACACGGTTAAGCCTTTCAAATCTGACCAGTAGTACTCGTCCACGCCCGGTTGAGGCAGTTGCGATTTTGAAATCCAGATATTTGCGCCAACTAAATTGTCTGCTGCCGTGCGATCACTCACACCTTTGAGCGCAACAACCAAGCCTTTGCCATGTGGTTTCCAACGTTTTACATCAATAACTTGCCAACCTGCTTTGGTCTCAATGTACCAAGGCAGGTAGTCAAAGATGTTGCTCATGGGTTCTGTATTGGAATAGACCCAGAGCCACCCATTCAAGCCATACGCTGAACGTAGCTGTCCAATCTGAATACGATCTTCAGGAACATTCTGTGTTGGTGTCATGGGCTACCTACTACAATTACGCAGTAGCAGCAGCTTTTTTAGCTTGAGCAGCTAAAGAAGCAACACGTTCAGAAGGTTGAGCACCTTGTGCAACCCAGTGAGCGAAACGGTCAGCATCTAAACGAATTTTTTCTGCTTGACCTTGAGCTGTAGGGTTAAAGAAACCGATACGTTCGATGAAACGACCATCACGTGCATTACGGCTATCAGTCACAACGATTTGATAGAATGGACGTTTTTTAGCACCACCGCGAGTTAAACGAATAACAACCATGATAAAAACCTTATAATTTTTACGGATTATCCCTGCGCCGACCATCGGCAACACTTCAAACCCCTTTCATAGAGGGCAGCATTTTACGTGATATTCACCCCAAATGAAAGATCAAAATTTAAGTTACCCACAGTTTTGAATTTATTTCTTAGTTGCTATCCCAAGTTGATGTACTGCTTAGATTCTTATCACAAGTCGTTGCCCCTTGTGACCAATACTTCTGTCCATCTTGATTTAAACACACTACACCATTACCTGTTTGTAGACTTGAGCTGACTGGGGTAGCAGTTAAAGTATAACCTTGGTTATCTGAATCGACTGCCAAAGTAATTGTATAGTAAGCTGTTCCTGATACAGGATAATTCGCTGTTCCACCAACACCAGTCAAAGTTGCACTTGCATAAGTATTATTCGCCAGCTTATAACTTTGTAAGCGTCCTGCAACCCGCATCAGTTCACTTTGTACATCAACACGATTTCCCTTAATCTTATATTTGGTATAACTTGGATAAGCGATTGCAGCTAAAATTGCTAAAATAGCGATCGTAATCATCACTTCAATGAGGGTTAAACCACCTATAAATTTCTTCATTTACCAACTCTCTGAACCTATCCCACAACTTGTGTATGAAATATTTGCCTTTGTTTTGTTTTTACAACGCACACCTGTGCTAGTCAGCAAAAAGTTGTAATTCTTGTCATCTTCTGTAAATGCCTGTATTGCCCATCCTTGCCCACCTCCTGTACGAGTAGATAATAAAACTTTTGAGGATGATGTCGAAGTACTATCATAAACTGAAACGGTATAGGGATAAGTTGATGCAACATAGCTTGATGTAATACTAAAACCATTGTAATTAAAATTACGAGCTTTCCAACGATCAAGCAGAATAGCTAAACGCTGTATTTCCTGCTGAGCCTGAGCTGCTCGAGTTCGTCGAGCATACTCCTGATAAGCAGGAACTGCGATTGCTGTCAAAATGGCAGCAATAACCAGTGCTACCATTAATTCTATTAGCGTAAACCCTCGCATTTTTGAAATCTGATTCATGCTTAGCACTCTTTGAGCTATCTAGTTTACTTACTGGTTTCATACCAACGTTTTGGCGTGAGTGCCAACGCTGTTGAGTATGTTGCTGCTGTACTCGAACTACTCTTTAAAGCCCCAGTTGAAGTGATTAATGCACGATTTGTTCCCGAGCTATTATCTGATCCAACACTTGGTGCAACAATCCCCGTACCAATTGGTGTATGTGAAATGAAGCTTGAGCTTGCAATCTCAGTTGCTGTACATACGCCATATGGCATACAGAACTGCGTTACATAGCTTTCACCTTTCACCCCAGACCCACAGTCACCTGATGAACCTGCTTGACTACCATCATAAGACGTTACGTAAAGGTCACTATCAAGCACAATTGGAGTCGTCAAAACTTTTTCATCCTGCGTCATGTTCGATGCAAAATAATAATACCAACCTCCTGTTGTTGCATATGGTGCAACTGCTGTTGTATTGGCATTGGTTGTCAATTTACCTAGACTACTCAATGTCAAATCCTGCGTATTTAAATTTGAACTACTATAATCATAGCTATAGCTTGAACCACTCACAGTAAACAAATCCGAGCGAGCAACATCTTTATCATAGATATTATAAATCGCATCATTTTTATAATTTGTATCCGAAGTATCAAATAATGGTGAACTGTGATTTCCACTACCAATCGTCAAAACGCCAAACTTAGACCCACTATTGGTATAAGTTGAAAATGCAGGCATATCATAAAAACGTGGGCTGTACTGGCTACCAGTACCTGTAGCGGTATTAGTACTATTTAAGTTGAGCAAACGTACAGGCGTTTTTGCAAACATACTGGTATCTGTAGTTGAGGTTAAAGTGTTATTTAAATCAATACGCCAAACCTGACCACCCAAATCACCAAAATACAAATGATCAATTAAACCATCGGCATTACGGTCAACCGTTTTAATTTGGCTAACTACGCTATATTTCATGTTGGCTGAGGTTGTATATTGAACCCCAGAAGTTGTATTTGCAGATGTTGCATTTGCACCAGCCCACCACAATAACTGACCCGTCAAGGCATCAAACATATAGACACCTGAGCCAATTTTATTGGTTTGATTATACTCACCCTCATAACCTGCAAATGCGGTGCGTTCACCTGTACTGCTACTAAATGTACCATCACCATTGGTACCACCCGCATCGTAGCCACCACCAACAAACATCACCATCCGTTTAGAGCCTTTCCATTTCACCCAACCGACACTTGGCTTAGACCAGCTCTGTCCCATATAACCCAACTCTTTATAAGTTTTTGAGCTTGAACAGGTTTCTGGGGTATCCGTCTGTGAACTACTATTACAATACACAGCTGTATTATTTGGATCGATACGGAACGCAATCTTCGGATTACTGATATTTTTCAAATTTAAAGCATAATAGCTTCGCCCACCCATACGTAGTCCGCCGTATGCCATTTGCATACCACTGCCTGTTGCACTACTAATATCGGAAGAGCCAACAGTTAAGCTACCATCACTCTTTGCAACATACTCACTATAAGCTGTCCAAGGTGCATCAACGCCATAATAAAGCGTTTGATAGGTAGAGCTACTAAAACCTGTCGTTGCTGTATTGGTTTGGAACGCTCGTTTTTGTGTGGTAATCAATTCATTTGGTAAGAAAGCAAATTTTTCTTCCCCAGTATCGGCGTCAACAACAGACAAGACACCCTGTGTTGTACCAAATAAAATATAATCATCACGATTCGAACTACTGGTCACGCCACTTGTGGTGGTTACTGTACCTGACTGAGTCAACAACACAGGTGTAGAATGCATGACCGCACCGACTTGACGAAGACTACTCAGCGCAGATAACCCTGCTGTCGTTGTTGGTAAACTGGTCGTATCGCCTGGGGTACTAATCACATAACCTAGCAAGGATAGAAGATAACCACGATCCGCATCGGTTGTATTGGTAACATAACTTGAACCAATTTGATTTAATGTTGTAGTTGTGGCTGCACCACTGCTATCTCGGTTGGTTAATAATGTACGATTGGCAACATAAGATGATGTCATACCTACAGGCAATACACCTTTCACACCACCTGTCGATGCTAAGCTAGAATCTGTCACATATTGTGACCAGATATCATAGTTAGTTACGTAAGTACCGCTACTGTCAACAATAGAGCTACCTTTAATATCCTTAACCAAGCCACTGATAACATTATATTTTTTCAGGTTACCCAGCCAAAGTTGATAAACCTCACCTGGGGTTGGCTGGAACTGTGCAGAGTAAGCATAATTTTGTACAACGGTCGGGTTGAGTTCATCGGTTGGAATGTACGATGCGCCTGTCGTTACAGCAGGAATATCTGTGGTTAATGACGTAATAAAGTTGTTCACACTACTCACAACGTCACTTGAACTTGAACCTGAGTACCAACCGCCGCCGCCATACACGCCCCATCGAGCTGCATTTTTCACATCACTATCAGCCGAAGATGAATCAATATTGGCGAGATTTTGTGCCTGCGTTAAAGCACTGCTATACGATGTGATGCCATTAAAGTCACTACCAAATCCAACTACTGCTGTTTTAATATCAAGCCCTAAAGGATTCAATTGGCTTGAGCTTGTTGAGCCAGAGATAGTTCTATTACGCAACAACTGGGAGAAGTCACTGATACAGTTCCAACCAGTGGTAGAAGATGTACTGGTAAATAATGTCCCTGAACAAGTTAGATTACCACTATAAGTACTGGTTAATGCATTTTGCATTAAAGTTTTAGCTACTGAAGTTGCATTACTACTATTAGGCTCACCATCTGTTAAAAAATAAATCCCCTGCCCACTACACTGAGTACTATCGGTATTTACAGGAGATGTATACGCTGTACCATCCGAGTTTTTAGCATCTGCGGTTGAATAGGAGAAACCACTGCCTGTTGGTGAAGATGTAATGGTTTTTGTCTCATACACACAACTTCCCGTTGTACCACTCACCGTACAACTCGTGTCATAGCTTGAAGTGGTTGGATTAGTTGTAGTTGCACTACCCCATGTGGTACAGCCGCTGGATGAATATGTACTACAACTTTTATAGTAAGTTGTAGAGCTTGTACTACTGGTATAGTAGTAGGTATTATTGCCTGTTGTATATGTAGAGTAACCTGTTAAAGTTGGCGTACTCGATAATTTGGTACCACATGCTGATGTTGATGCAGTGGTTGTACCACTACTACAACTATAATAGTTACTGCCATTTTTACGATAATAATAAGTCGTGGTTGTGCTAGATGTAGAATATTGAAAATACATGGGTACACTAACACTTGCGGTTGTCTGTGTAGTCGTCCCCAACATATAAGCACCCATTTCCGCATAGGCTGGTGCGGTTGGTGTTGCAAAGTTACCTGTCCACGTACTTAAATAGCTCAACAACAAGGTCCGTTGATCTGTCACGCTTATGGTTGTGTTTGTATAGTACAAAGTACATGTTTTACTATTTACATAAGCACAGGCTGTACTGGTATAACTACTTAATGTTGGTGCAGTTGTTGTTGTTGTTCCCCATGAGGTACAGGTTGCATAATCACTCCATGCTGTACATGAGCTATATACATACTTTGAACCATTATAATAATACTTAACCATTGGTTTTTTTTGAGTATAAGTACCGCCACCTGTAATTGTGGTACTCAGCGCACGTGCTGGAACCATTACATAGCCTGCAGAGCTGCTATAAAATGTGGATAAACCAATCACTTTATCATCATCAATTTTTGAAGTACCATCACCCCCTGCAAGGGCTTCAATCATCCCTTGGCGAACACGTTCTAGTCGGGTAAGCCCTGTAGAATCTGTACTCCCCATACTCCCCGAGTTATCGAGCATGAACATAATGGTGACTGTACCGGCAGTAGCCTTTTTATAAATCTCGATATCACTGGCTTGTGTGGCAGGAATAGCCAAACAAAGTAGTAAAGTCATCGCCCCAGATAAGAATGCAGCGATTCCTTGTTGAAAGCGATGAAGGGTTTGTTTAAGTTGAATCAATAATTTCATCACGCTCTCCTTAACTACTACTTGTCAGAGTTTGTGTTAACGTGTACTCAGAAATATGTGTCGTGAACGGCACATTTAAACCAGCCAGACATTCTGAAATGCTCTGGTCTGCTCCTGAAGATGCGGTATAGCCTGTTGGGACTACTGGGTTGCTCATATGGGTAGATAAGCAGCTATAAATTGAGGAAGTTGAGGCGGTAGAGAGTGTTGGCATAAGTGATACAGCATGTACCACTGCTTTTTCGGCACTAACAACCTTGGCAGAGTCGGTATCTGTACCACTAACCGTACCTGCAAATGGGGTATCATCCGTTGAAGAATCTACAAACTGTACAGTAATTTGCGTCATCACTACACCACGCCCACTGGTATAATAATTAGATGAACTACGTGGATCACAATAACCCGCTGTGCCAATTTCAAGATAGTTGGGCGCCGATCCTGTTTGCCACTGAATAATGCTGGCATTTGCGATGGTAAAGAAATCCGTGTTTGTCCCACGATAACAAAACACCAATTCCTTACCCTTGTTATTGCTGGTTCGGATATAACCAAACATACCATTGGTTGCCATTTCTTGAGATAAATTATCAGCATCTTGAGCAGTAAACACAGCTGAATCCGAACTCTCCATCATCAATTGCTGTGCTTGTCCATTGGTTGCAATATTGAGTGATACCAAGCTTTGTCGAATTGCCAATGTACCAACAATAGTAATAAGAAGTAACACAACCAAAACAATGATCAGTGTTGCCCCTGTTTGAGAACGTTGATTCATCATCTTTAACGATCTCCCAAAGCATTACGCATAGCGACAGCCTGTGCGATCACCTGACGTAAATTTTTTGTTTTAATATTTTGAATCGTGCTGTTTAAAGTTACCGTTTTATCCAATACTGCAAATGATTTTGTTAGATCGATATTGGAATCAACACCAACTGATTGACTAGAACGTACTAAAATTCCCAATTTAACGCCCAAAATTCGATTGGTAGATGCACTTGATAAATAGTCAGCGATGGTCATATCTCGAAAGCTGCCTGAACCATTCTCAACCACTAAAAGCACATGAAAATAATCAACCCGCTTCATCAGTATCTGACCACTGTCCCCAAAATTAGAGACAACGCCTGCACTGGTTGCACGCCCTGCATCACAAGCCAAGGCTAATGCCGTTGCACTCGTTTCTGTGCCTGTTGTATTTGTATCCTGACGGACAAAGTACCGTTGAATCACATAGTCTGATGTACTCGTAATTTCATTGCCTTCACAATCAAAACCACCTGTTTGTGTAGGCAAATACTTAATTGTTAATTGATCACTTCCTGTCGTAACATTCGATGTACCACTGACTTCACTTTGACTAGCATTAGCAGTTGTTATACCTGCCAAATTTGTCTTAAAAACAATTCCTCCATTTGCCAAACTCGATGTCATACTTGCTGTTGAGTTACCTAAGTTTGCAAGTCGAACATCTTTAGTGATGTAATTGAGTGCAAAATTGGCATTATCTTGAATATCAGCTGCGCCTTGCTGTAATGCAAAACTTTTTTGACCAGCTATAAACAGCATGGTTGCTGCAGCAATAATAATGAGTCCTAAAATCAAGGACACCATCAACTCAATCAACGTTAAACCTTGTTGTGAATATCGCATCTTAATATGCCTCCATCACAATACAAGTTGAATCATCACTATAAGAAAAGCTAGAGGTTGAACTGGTGGTACATGCGATATGTTTATCTGTTGCTGTAGTATCAGCAGCATCTGTTTTACCCCAAGCCACATAAATACATTGACGACCATTTGCTGTTCCTGGACAGGTCATCATATTTAACGTCATTCCAGCCGAGCTTGCTTGTTTGTATGCCTGATTTACATCAAAAGCAGCTTTTAACGCAGGTGTACAAAATACTGTATAACAATCTGACGACGGTGCAGCTGCTTGATTTGTTTGACTTGCAAGCTGTGTTTTATAGGCAGCAATTGCGGTTGAAGTGTCATTCATTCTTATTTTTTCTGATAAATCTCGAGCAATATTAATTGCCTGAATCCGATTAGAACCTTCAATCGTACCCTCTACAGCACGCAGCTGTAATGCAACAAAACCTAAAACTGCAACTGCTAGAAGCAATAAAGCAACTAAAACTTCTAATAGCCCTGCACCTCGTTGATATTTAGCTTGCATTGCAACTCCCTGACACAAGGTCGCCTTGCTGTACTGTTCCCATACGGGAAATAATGATTTTTTTAGAATACTTAGCATCCGCCTGAGCATTATCACAAAGTACCAAGGTTAAATCTGAACTTAAAGGCGCTGTTGTGGTGGTTGGATCTTGAACCATGCCATCGCTACGAAAAACTATGGTTGTTGTTGTTGAAACCAAAATCGCCTTTCCAGAGGCCACCCAATTCAGAGTACTTTCTGTATCTTCTGATGATGAATTTAAAGTCACCGTGACAGCTCGACGTTCAAAAGCTGCCTTTGCCCTTGCCTTCTCAAAAACAATTGCTAAATTTCGTACACTTTTATTTAAATTTTGCTTTAATAAGACATCAGAGATCTCTGGCATAGCAATTGCTGCGACAACAGCCAAAACCCCGATGGCAATCATCATTTCAATTAGCGTAAAGCCTCGAATAGATCTCATATTATTATCTGCCTGCACAGCGTTTCCCTATTTAAAATCATAACCATTTTTATTACAAAAAAAATACAATTAGGATAAAAGGCATAAAAAAGCGGATAAACACCTATCCGCTTTAATTTACTCTAATTTTTAAGCCTGAACGATATGAATTCTTAACTCTTTAGGCAAACTAAAAGTTACATTTTCTTCACGCCCATCCAATTCATTAGGTACATCTGCTCCCCAATCTTGCAAACGTTGAATCACCTGTTTAATCAAAATTTCTGGTGCTGAAGCGCCTGCTGTAACCCCCACTTTTGTATTTGGCTGAAACCAGTTTGCTTGGAGTTGCTCGGCATTATCAACCAAATAGGCAGCCTTGCCCATACGCTCAGCCAGTTCACGCAAACGATTTGAATTTGATGAATTGGGTGAGCCAACCACTAATACAACATCGCACTGCTCTGCCAAGTCACGCACAGCATCCTGACGGTTCTGGGTTGCATAACAAATATCATCTTTACGAGGGCCTTGAATATGCGGATATTTTTGACGCAAAGCATCAATCACTTTAGCAGTATCATCAATTGAAAGTGTGGTTTGCGTAACAAAAGCAACGCGTTCAGGATGTTTCACTTGTAAATCAGCAACGTCTTGTTCATCTTCAACTAAATAAATCTCACCACCATTGCTTTTATCATACTGCCCCATCGTTCCTTCAACTTCAGGATGGCCATGATGTCCTATCAAAATTGCCTCGATACCTTCGCGAGCATATTTGGTCACCTCAATATGAACCTTGGTGACCAATGGGCAAGTTGCATCAAAAACTTTTAACCCCCGACGTGCAGCTTCTTGCTGAACTGCTTTAGAAACCCCATGAGCACTAAAAATGACAATATTATCATCGGGTACTTCGTCAAGCTCATCCACAAAAATCGCACCTCTTTGGCGCAAATCATCAACAACAAATTTATTGTGCACCACTTCATGGCGGACATAGATGGGTGGCTGAAAACATTCAAGTGCCCGATTGACGATCGCAATAGCACGGTCAACACCTGCACAAAAGCCTCGTGGGTTAGCCAATACAATTTCCATAACTTCCTCAATCTGACACATAGTCACTGTTTTTTTGAATTTATCAGCCAAACTATTCAGTTTAGCGGCACTCTACTCTAAAATAGAGAAGATATTTTATCATATCAGGAAAAAATATCATGTCGGGTCTATTGTTTGTCGTTTCTGCTGCGTCGGGAACGGGCAAAACATCTCTGGTCAAAGCCCTGCTCGAACGTGTAACCAATTTACATGTTTCTGTTTCTCATACAACGCGTGGGCAACGTCCCGGTGAGCTCGATGGTGTCCATTACCATTTCACAAGCAAAGATCATTTCTTAGAGCAAGTTGAACACGGCGGTTTTATTGAGTATGCCGAAGTTTTTGGCAATTACTACGGGACTTCACAAGCCACTGTACAACAACAGCTTGAAAAAGGTCATGATGTACTTCTTGAGATTGATTGGCAAGGTGCTGAACAAGTTAGAAAACTTTTTCCACAATCAAAACAAATCTTTATCTTACCTCCAAGCCAGTTTGATTTACGCCAGCGTTTATCTAATCGAGGGACTGATGCCGTTGAAGTGATTGAGCATCGTTTGAGCTGTGCTATTACTGATATGCAGCAATATGTCAATTTTGACTATGTCATTATCAATGATGATTTTAATAAAGCCTTACATGACCTTGAATCTGTCATTAATGCCAACCGTTTGACCATGTTGCAGCAAGCTAATCGTCATCAACAATTAATTGCTAAATTGTTGTGCCCTGAAAATTGATTAAAACTTGAGTCTATCCGCAAAGCATTTTATACTGCACAGTCTAGTTAAATTTAACTCAGTAAGAGATTTCTTATGGCACGCGTAACTGTTGAAGATTGTTTAGACCATGTAGACAACCGTTTTGAATTGGTCCTCGTGGCAAGTAAACGTGCGCGCCAATTATCACGCCAAGGCATTGAACCAACTGTAGAGTGGGACAATGATAAACCAACCGTTGTGGCGTTGCGTGAAATTGCAGCAGGTCATGTGAGCAAAGACATTTTGAAACAACGTGAGCAAGATTACCAAACTTCTAGTCTTGATCTTGCTCTTTCTGCGAATAATTTGAACCTTGAAGGCTTTACTTTCTAAGCTCAAATTTTCTGTATAAAAAGCCTAGTTGGTTCAACTAGGCTTTTTTGTTTGCTCTATTTTAGTGCAAAATCGACTAAAACAATCAACTTTATTGAAATTTTCAGGTTTTTTTCAATCAGACAAATTGACAAGACTCGTAGAATGTTTTTCATTAAAGGGCTACATTTCTATTTGTGATTTAGCATTACTTAAAGGTGGTTTATGCCAGGCGAAGAAGTCAGCCAAGCAAAGCAACAACTTAAACTGATTATTGACGAATATTTGTCAGAAAAAGATGTCGAGCTGGTGCTTGCTGCCTGTGATTTCGCCGACCTTGCGCATAGTGGTGTAACGCGCAAAAGTGGCGAACCTTATGTGCTGCACCCGATTGCGGTCTGCGGTATTTTGGCACACATGCGTCTTGATGCTCAAACACTCATGGCAGCACTGCTACATGATGTGATTGAAGATACCGAATTTACCAAAGAAGAAATTGCCGCAAAATTTAGCAAGGTCGTGGCAGAACTGGTCGATGGCGTCACCAAGTTGACCCATTCGAGTGACAAGCAAGTCAATAAGGCAGCATCGTTCCGTAAAATTCTTCAGGCAACGCTTCAAGATCCACGTGTCATTATTATCAAACTTGCCGATCGTTACCATAACATGACCACGCTTGATGCCTTACGTCCAGATAAACGTGCACGTATTGCCCAAGAAACCATTGATATTTTTGTTCCAATGGCACGAATCGTCGGTATGAATGAAATGGGGGATAACCTCGAATATCTGTGTTATCAAAATCTTGATCTTGATGTATTTAATGAAATTCAACAGGCGCTTCAACAGACTCGACCTAAACGCTGTGAATATCAGCAAACTTGGGAAAAAAATCTGACTCACTTGCTGCAACAGCATCAAATTGCAGGCCGCATTAAAAAGAAAAATAACAATATTGAGTTGATTCGCCATTTTCTGAAAAATGACATTAACCTACAGGAACTCACTCGTAGCCATACCTTTGAAATTATTTTGACCAGCATTGCAGATTGTGATCGCTTGGTGGAAATTTTGCGAGAGAACTTCCAAGTTTTACAATTTGATGATCACATTCGCCGTCCGCTACCAGGGGGCAACCAGTCATTAATGATGAAACTCAAAGGTGAAAAAACGACACTTTCATTAACCATTCAAACTGAATTGATGCGTAAAGCTGCACGTTTTGGTGTGGTTTTAGGAGAAAATGCACCGCAAGCCTGCCGTTCAGCGATTCAGGCATCTATGCAAAATCTCAATACACTGATTGATGGCGAGTGTGCAAAAACCACTTTCAATGAATTACTTGATTATCTGCATCAGGAAAAAATTTGGGTATATACACCACAAGGGCATTTACATGAGTTGCCACAAGGTGCAACTGTTGTAGATTTTGCTTATGCTGCCAGCCTTTTCCTTGGTAATCATGCAATTGGCGCAAAAATTGATGGTGAAACACGCCCTCTTTCAACACCTCTTAGCAGCGGTCAAGTCATTGAAATATTGACTGATGTACTTGCGACACCCAATCCAGACTGGCTCAGTTTTATCAATACACAAAAAGCACGCCGTGCAATTCAAAACATCTTGCGTGATCAAGATATTGAAGAACAAAGAATTATTGGCAAGCAAGCATTAGACCGTGCATTACGTTTATTTAACAGTGCAAGCCATCAACTCTCAGCCGATGATTGGGCAAATGTTTTAGAATGGCGTCATCTCGACAGTCAAAATACCCTTTACGAACAAATTGCTGTGGGCGATCTGTTACCACAACTGGTTGCCAACCATTTATTTTCTAGCGATAGTCAATTCGAAGAAGAGCCAAGCTCACATCGCCTCATTCAAGGAACTGATGGAATTGATGTCAAATATGCCCGTTGCTGTAATCCAATTTTAGGTGATCCAATTCAAGGGCACTTATCACGACGTGGTTTGATTGTGCATCGTGAACGTTGCTATAACCTGTTGCATGAGCAACATTTGCATCCTGAAAATATTATGCCGCTTCACTGGAGTGAGCATGATGTTGATGATGTCAGTTTTACTGCTTATTTGTGTATTGATATGAGTATGGATGACGAGCAGATCTCTGATCTCATCTACCAATGTCGTAAAGCAAAATTTGGGGTCGAAATGGTACGCTCCCAAGATCATAAAACCTACGTCAATGTCGTGGTCAATAACCGTAAAGAAATTGCACAAGTCATTCGTGAATTACGAATGCATTTTGGCTTTCCACGCATTTTACGCCAAGATACGCCTGTCACGATTACTGAAACACATAAAGTTGTGTAAAGGTAGGCGCATAGTTGAAACATTGTGTGCTATATATTGATTTAATTCGGTTATTGAATTTGTAAAGGAGATATTCATGTCACGCCAAGTGATTCATACTGAAAATGCACCTGCTGCAATTGGAACTTATTCTCAAGCCATTTTAGTTGGGAATACCTTGTATCTTTCTGGACAAATCGGTTTAGATCCATACAGCATGGAATTGGTAGATGGCATTGAAGCGCAGATTCGCCGTGTATTCGATAATATTAAAGCCGTGTGTGAAGCTGCAGGTGGTTCTCTAGCCGATTTTGCTAAGCTCAATATCTTCTTGACAGATTTATCTAACTTTCAGCTTGTGAATCAAATTATGGGGGAGTATTTTCCTCAGCCTTACCCTGCTCGTGCTGCACTTGGTGTTGCTAGTTTACCTAAAGATGCTCTCGTTGAAATGGATGGGATTGTGATTATTCCTTAAGCATTTCAGCATGGATATAAAACCACCGATCAGGTGGTTTTTTTTCATTCAAAAAGCCAATAAAAGTTTAGACAAAATGCAAATGAAACAAGTTGACAAACAATAATAATTATCAATAATATCAATCATCGTATTTATCTTCTTATAGGTGCGCACATGTATGTTTGTTTATGCCGTGGTATTACTGACCAAGACATCAAGGATGCAGTTGCCAATGGTGCAGAAACTTACCGAGAAATCCGTGACTTACTGGATTTAGGGACATGCTGTGGACGCTGTGCGCCTGAAGCACGTAGCATTATTAATGAAGAATTAGCTGAAATTGCTGCAAAGATTTCTGTCGCTGCCTAATCATAAATCTGTTGTTGACTTCTTTTACCTACCCTCGACTCAAGGGTAGGTTTATTTTTATGTGTGATTGTGATTTTCATTTGCCGTTCTATAAACTACTCGCAGCAATACTCGATATTGGTTAAGATCAATTTGTTATTGCTTAACTTCTGTTTAAGCTTATATTTTTGCGGAGAAATAATAATGAAAGGCAATCGTGAAGTCATTAATCAGTTGAATCAGGTGCTTTA
Organism: Acinetobacter sp. ME22; assembly: GCF_022012315.1. Taxonomy (NCBI): domain Bacteria; kingdom Pseudomonadati; phylum Pseudomonadota; class Gammaproteobacteria; order Moraxellales; family Moraxellaceae; genus Acinetobacter; species Acinetobacter sp. ME22. The sequence continues at coordinate 110,357 of NZ_JAKLTL010000006.1, read as the reverse complement.
TCACCATCTCACTGCAATTAATCAATATTTCTTACATTCACGTATGTTTAACGACTGGGGCATCGAAAAGCTTGGTTCAGCCGATTACAAAGAATCTATTCGTCAAATGAAACATGCAGATAAAGTTATTGAACGAATTTTATTCTTAGAAGGTCTGCCAAATTTACAGCATTTAGGCAAACTTTATATTGGTCAACATACCCTTGAAGTTTTGCAATGCAATGTGCGTAAAGTGAAAGAAAATATTGAGGCTCTCAAACAAGCTGTTGCTTTGTCTGAACAGCTTCAAGATTATGTTTCACGTGACTTGGTACAGGAAATTCTAGAGTCTGAGGAAGATTACTGGGACTGGCTTGAAACACAAATTGATCTGACCGAAAGTGTCGGTATCGAAAATTATATTCAAAGCAACATGGCTGACGAATAATAAAAAAGCTGCCGAATGGCAGCTTTTTTATTGGCTTAAAATTTAATGCAGTGGATTGCCATTGTGATCTTGATCGAGCAATAGCTGGTTATAAGGATGATCCACCCGATATAAACCATGAATTAATTTAAGCTGATGCTGTGCTTGTTGCATTTTACCATTATAAGCCAATAATTGAGCATATTTATATAAATCATAATGTGTTGGTGTAATCACAACCACATGATGATAGCGTTCGAGCTGTTTTGGCGTTAAATAGCTAAAACGATTTAAGTAATACCATTCTGCACGCTGATCAAATTGATCCAAGACATAAAGATGATCAGGTTTGACCAAAGGAATGCCTTGGTCTGAATGTTTACGCCCCTGATTGAGAGCATCTACAGCACTCAGATAATCTCGCCAAATCAGACCATAAAGTAAAATTGACAGCACCAAAATAAAGGTATTTAGATTGGCAGAGAATTGCCATGTTGCCACAGATGTCCGTGTATGTGCTTGTATAACGCCCAATAGAAAACCGACAGGCAATAAGAAGTAAGCATAATTCTGTGGAAACTCAAACATGGCATGTATCAAAACACAACACACCATCAGTGTAGCCACCAAAGCTTCACTTTGTTTGACCTGTTTATTCAACTGCCAAATCCACCAAGCGATATACGCGACAATCGCTGTGCCTAGCACCACGCCATTCCAGACCAATAATTCTAAAATTAAGTTGTGAGCACTGTTGGTTCGCTCATTATGCTCAAGGAAGTCTGCGCCAACCAATTGTGCATAACTGGTTTGATTCCAGCCATACCCCATAAGTGGATGCTGCTGAATGGCATAGAGCATTTGCATCCAGATATTAAAGCGCGAGTGACTTGAACTTGCACGCTCAATCACATCTGACATCTCAGAGTGAGATAAACCCAGATTGACCAGCATGGTATTTAAGCTTGGAATCGCCAACAAACAGCCTACATAGACACTCACCCATGCCAAAACATGATATCGAGTGAAACGCTGCTCTGTTGCAGACAATTTAAAAAATAAATAAATACTCAAAACCACACACGCCACCCATGGTGTACGTGATTGACTCAGGGCAATCGTAAAGGTCAGCAATAATGCCCCTATCGTCACCAGCCATGTCGGTAAGATGCGTTTTTCAAAGAGATATAAGCACCCCATGAGGCTCATCATCAGGAAAGTAGCCATATTGTTGGGCTGAGCAAAATTGGCATACGGACGATTTCCGCGCAACTGCATCACGCCTAGAATCCCTTGATCTAAATGCAGCCATTGTAAGAGTGCGATTGCGACCGTAATAAGCCCAACAACAAAGGTTAAAAGACTAAAGCCCTTAAAAATCTGTTGACGCGATATTGGTTCACGACTGAGATTGAATCCGAGTACCACCATCATGGCAAAGGCAAATACATATAAAGCAGCTAACAAGGCTTTACTGAAGTAAAATTCGATCCCCAGTAACCACTGTAAAAATGGAATACAGGCAATCAAAAATAATGGCAATTGTTGTTTAGGCAATGCTAATGGTTTGTCGATATACAATCCCAGCGTACACAGTGCTGCTGCATAAGCAAACAATTCACTGGAAAAGGTGAGCCACGGTGTATAGTGATCTGGAGATAGCCATGACAATGCCAGTAGCACGCCAATAAGCAAAAACAGGAATCTTTGCATCATGAGCAAACAGGTGGAAAATAAAGCGCGTATTATAGTGTATTTTTTCTAAAAGCTATGTAGCTCAACTGCACTTGACAAGAACGGATCTTCATTTTTCTATTTATAGGATGATGATTTACTAAACTCACCAGATGAGTCCTCAACAATGCCTGCTAAGATCAGAGTCATCATCTTCATGAGTATGCCCCCATGTCAACGCTAGCTACTGAACTTCCTTTACGCCGTGCCGAGATTGGTCAAGGCACTGTCATTGCCCGCGCACTTCCACATCGTGAGAAACGTATGATCGGGGCTTGGTGTTTTCTTGACCGTGCAGGCCCTGTTCAGTTTGCACAGGGACAAGGTCTAAACATTGGTCCACATCCACACATCGGTTTACAGACCTTTACTTGGATGATTGCAGGAACTTTGATGCACACAGATAGTTTGGGTTCAAAGCAATTGATTCAGCCGAAACAAGTTAACCTTATGACGGCTGGGCATGGGATTTCACATACAGAAGTTGCGCCTCAAACTGAAACTGAGCTGCATACTGCGCAATTATGGATTGCACTTCCTGATGCCAAACGTGATATGCCTGCAAAATTTCAGCACTATCCTCAACTGCCTGTTATTCAGCAGCAACAACTCGAATGTACCGTATTGGTCGGAGAATTCCTCGAACAGCTTTCTCCTGTTGAAGTGTACAGTCCATTAGTGGCTGTAGATTTCTGCACAGCACAATCTGCCAGTCAAGCCACCCGCTTTAAACTCAATCCAAACTTTGAATATGGACTACTGCTGCTCACAGGAGATGTTCAAATTAATGGACAAACTCTGAGCAATGACAATATGATGGTCTTTTCAACAGGCACAACAGAAATCGTCATCGAGCTTGCAGCGAAAAGCCGAGTTTTGTTGATTGGGGGAGAACCTTTTGAATCCCCTATTTTGCTGTGGTGGAATTATGTGGGTCGAACTGAACAAGAAGTTAAAACGGCTCACCAACAATGGCTTGCGCATGATCGTCGTTTTGGGGAAATTCATGATTATGATGGACAACGACTACAGGCGCCAACATTTCCCACACATATGAGGGCATCGAGATGAGTATTATTGGGCGTAGTCATGTAGAAGCATTTAATGAAGCATGGAAAGGTTTAGTGAGTTGCGGGGAGCATCAATTTTTAACAGATGAACCCAAATCCCTCGGAGGGCAAGATCAAGGTGCTGCGCCTTATGATCTGCTGTGCAGCAGTCTTGCCGCATGCACCATGATTACATTACGAATGTATGCCAAACATAAAGCGATTGACCTCGAAAACTTTGCCGTTTCAACCGAATTCTTTAGCCATCAAGATGGAACTGAATATATTCAGCGCCATCTTGAATTTAATACAGCACTCGATGAAGTTCTCAAACACAAATTATTGGCAATTTGCGAAAAAACGCCCGTCACCAAGACTTTGCTGCGCAGTGTACGGATTGAAACGCAAATAATTGATATTGCACAGCGCTAAACTGATTTACATTTCACCAAAATCACCACGGTTAAAGTCATGAATTGCCTGCATAATTTCTTGCTGGGTGTTCATGACAAACGGCCCGTAACCTTGAATCGGTTCATTCAGCGGTTGTCCTGTCAAAATCAGAATCCCTGCGCCCTGTTCAGCACTGATTTGAATAGGTGTAGCATCGTCTCGGTCAAACAACACAAAACTGTGATCGGTCACGTCATATTGCTGGTTAATTCGCACTGTACCTTGGCGCACCACCACAATACAGGTTTGCCCAACAGGAGCGTTAAATTCATGCTGCTGCCCTGCCGCCAGTTGAATATCCCAGACATTCACAGGGCTAAAGGTTGAAGCTGCGCCCTGTTCATCGGCATATTGCCCTGCAATCACCCGTAAATAACTGCCTGCATCATCCAGTGCAATTGAAGGAATCTGCGCTTGGGTAATGGCTTGGTATTTGCCTTTGGTCATTTTGTCTTTGGCAGGCAAATTCACCCAAAGCTGTACCATTTCCAGCTCACCGCCTTGTTGGGTAAATGCTTCAGAATGCAGCTCTTCATGCAGCAAGCCTGCACCTGCGGTCATCCATTGCACATCACCCGTCTGAATGGTGCCACCACCGCCGTGTGAATCACGATGCGAAATTTCACCTTTATAGGCAATCGTGACGGTTTCAAAACCACGATGGGGATGTGCGCCGACCCCGCGTGGCGTGTTGGTTGGGCTAAAAAATTCAGGTGCGGCGTAGTCGAGCATTAAAAATGGACTCAACACTTGCCCTAAACGGTCATAAGAAAATAAGGTGCTGACATGAAAACCATCGCCCACCCAGTGTTTTTGCTGTGTCCGATATTGCCCAATGACTTTTTTCATGTCGAAACCCTCAGTTGATCTAGAGGATAATTTTACTTGTTACTCGGCAGTCAAAAAATCCATCAAAATAAGAAGCACTATCTTATATATGCAATAAACAACTTCCGCTACAATCAAGCCGTTGTCTGAACACAGGAATTCGCCATGCATATTTTTGATGATTACTATTATTTTTATTTGGTCGTCAAACATGGTGGTTTTAGCGCAGCCAGTGAAGCAACACACATCACCAAATCCAAACTGAGCCGACGGATTTTAGAACTCGAAGAACGCTTTAATATCAAGCTGATTCAACGCACCACACGACACTTTCAGGTCACGCCACTGGGTCAGCAGTTCTATGAAGAATGCCAAAAAGTCGTCAACCAAATCGAATACAGTGAAAATGTACTGTTACAACAAAAAAGCGAGCCGCAAGGTCTGGTTCGGATTAGCTGCCCAAATGTGATGATGCAGTTTCAGATTCGCCCAATTCTGAATGCTTTTTTAAAACAATACCCGAAAGTCCAACTCGAACTGGAACTGACCAGTCGCCGCGTCGATGTGTTACATGACAATATCGACATTGCGATTCGTACCAGTTTCAACCCAAATGAAGACTCCAGTTTAATCGTGCGGGATGTGGTCAAGACCACCCATTGTCTAGTGGCCAGTCAAAGCTTACTGCAAGGACACGAAATTCAGAATTATCAGGAATTAGTGCACTATCCTGCCGTAGCTTTGGGTCTGATGAAAAGCCGTTACACGTGGCATTTACAGCATTTGACGACAGGTGAAACCGCTGATTTTCATTTTGAACCGCGTTTGAAATGTAACGACTTGGCTGGGGTGTACTATGCCGTAAAAGATGGTTTAGGCATTGCTGACTTACCGATCTTGACGGTTCAAAAAGATTTGGAGAATGGCGATCTGATTCAAGTTCTTCCCGAATGGCAATCTAATACAGGTACGGTGCAACTGGTGTATGCCTCGCGTAAAGGACAGCGTTTAGTCATCGAAAAGCTGATTGAGGCATTGGTTCAGGGCTTACGCGATATGATCGGACGCGAGGCGGGTTATATTCATTAGCTCATCAATTGCTTGGCTTTTACGTAAAAGCATAGAATTTTATCAGTAAGCTGTTTTAAGATAGCTTTCTTTTTTCAGTAATTTTGAGAAATGTCAAAGCTCAGTGCATTAGATCAACTGCTACAACGCTATAAGCAATTGCAATACCATCAAGATCCTGTGTTATTCCAACGCCTACAAGATGTACAACAATGGCAAAAAAATCGTTTAAAACACTCTCATCAAACCTTATTTAATGAATCACAAAATCAATTGATGGCTGATTATTTTGTCAATCGTCTTTATGGTGGTCCAGACTTTGATGCCTTGGCACAACAAATCGAACGCTTAATGAAGTATGCCCACAAAGCCGAAAAGTTTATTCCTGAAAATGCGATTAAAGCAGGCACTCACGGCATTCTACTAGCAATTTATGCGGTCGAACTCGATGAGCAAGTTGCGGCACACATTCAGAAGAACTATCCGCATAACCAAGTCCTCAATGACGAAATCATGCGTCAAACATATTTGCAACTCGATCAGGCTGATTTACGTTTAACGCAACTGAGTATGGCGGATGAGTTTGGGCACTACTTAGACCGTTATTTGCGCTCATTTATGGTTCATACTGCCTTTAAAATGTGTAAATCGGTGGCGTATAAACACCATTTCCAAATGATGTATGACTTTATGGATGAAGGCTTTACTGCCATGAAACCACTCAAGTCGGCAGAGAAATTTGTCCGTGATTTTAGTGCGCAGGAACGCCAAGTGATTCATCGTGTCCACGCAGGCGATCCACAGCCTTTTCAATAATCGCCCCATACAAAACAGACTTTTTTCTGTATATTATTCATCAATTCAAGCATGATGATCACTGCAAAGTTTTGCATAATCTGTCATCATGCTCCCTAATTTCTTATACAGGTGAATGAGGAGAGACTCATGTCGAACGAACACCCAACGCCAAATACAGCCAATGAGTCGACAGAAAATTCTAATAAAGTTAGTCCTTTTTTAACCTCGCCTCTTCCTGAAGGGACTCCACAAGGTCAACAAGAGACCCTGAATCAAACAGCACAAGATACCCCAATTACAGGACAAGTGCCGCATTACAACCTGCCACGTGGCGCAGGCAAAACAGGCAATGTCGGTGACACAACGCATTTCGGTTTTAAAACGGTTCGTACCGAAGACAAAGCACAAAAAGTTGCGGAAGTGTTCCACTCGGTTGCCAGCAAATACGACATTATGAATGACTTGATGTCATTCGGGATTCACCGTTTATGGAAACGCTTCGCGATTAACATGTCTGGCGTACGTCGTGGTCAGCACGTACTGGATATTGCAGGCGGTACAGGTGATCTTGCCAAAGTCTTCAGTCGTGAAGTCGGCCCTCAAGGTCATGTGGTGCTTTCCGACATTAACGAATCTATGCTCAATGTGGGTCGTAGCCGTTTGCTTGATGCAGGCTGTACCAATGTTGCTTTCGTCTTAGCCAATGCCGAAACTTTAGAACCGTTTGCCGACAACAGCTTTGACCTGTTGACCATCAGCTTTGGTCTACGCAACGTGACTGATAAAGATGCAGCGCTTGAATCGATGTTCCGCGTGTTGAAACCAGGTGGTCGCTTACTGATTTTGGAATTTTCTAAACCTGTATTTGAACCGTTCTCTAAACTCTATGACCTGTATTCATTTACCGCACTTCCTGTAATGGGTAAATTGGTGGCGAATGATTCTGAAAGCTACAAATATCTGGCTGAATCGATTCGTATGCACCCAGACCAACGCACCTTAAAAGGCATGATGGAAAAAGCAGGCTTCCAAAACTGTGATTACCACAACCTGACTGGCGGTATCGTTGCAGTTCACCGTGGTTTCAAACTCTAATCGAGGACGCCCCTGATGTGGTCAATTCTTGCATTAGGTGCTGCTGAACGTCTGGTCAATCGCGTGATTGACCTTGACGCGATTACACGCATCCAACTCAATCAACTCCAAGGGCAACTGCTCCGTGTGGTAATGGCTTCGCCACAACTCTCGGTTGATGTTTTCTTTGATGAAAATACCCTACGCCTTGAGCCAACGGCGACTGGGCACGGTGAAATGCCAAGTGTGTTTGAACAACGTCCTTTCGATCCCAAACAAAGTCCAAGCACTGCCAATGCGACCTTACAGGTTGCCAATGTGGTTGAGCTACTGAAATTATTACTGGACAAAGAAGTCGGCACGATTCCCGTACAAGGTGATTTTCGCCTGTTACAAAGCCTGCAAGACATTTTGCAGCGCATTGAACCTGACTTGGCAGCCCATTTGTCGCCGTGGATTGGCCCAACACTGGCACATGAACTCGGTAAAATTCAGCAGCTACCCAACCTTGCCAAGCGCTCTTTACAAAGCAAACTGTTTTTTGCCGAAGATACCTTAAAAGAAGACAGTGGTTTATTTGCCCCGCGCTGGCAAATGGATGAACTGCAACAAGGCACACGTGCCTTGCAACAAAATATTGACCGACTGGAAGCCAAAGTTCAGGCATTACAGCAGAAAATTCTCCCAAAACAAGATTAGGTGACCGCTTTAATGATTCCGCATATTTCCCGTTTACTCGAACTGTGGCGTATTGCTGCGCACTATAGACTCGACACGTTGGTTGCTGCGGAAGACATCCCCATCAAGGCGCGTCCCTTACTGAAACTGATTCGCTTGCACCCTGCGGCATGGTCAAGCAGACAGGGGAAAAATCCGCTCAAGCTCAAAGAAGCTTTGGAAGATATGGGGCCATTAGCCATTAAACTCGGGCAGTTACTTTCAACTCGCCGTGACCTGATTGCCCCTGAAATTTTGCAGCAGTTGGTCTTGTTGCAAGATCGCGTCAAACCGTTCGGTGCCGATGTCGCCAAAATGCGGATTCAGCAATCCTTGAAAGCAGAGATCAATTCTCTATTTTCCCGTTTTGATGAGCAGCCACTTGCAGCAGCATCGATTGCACAAGTCCATACCGCTGCCCTGCATGATGGGCGTGAAGTGGTGGTCAAAGTCACTCGTCCCAATATTCGGGCGCAAATTCTGCAAGATTTTGAAATTCTGACATGGCTTGGACACAACCTCGAAAACCGTCTTGAAGCAGCACGTGCGCTACATCTCTCAGAAATTATTCAGAACTACCGTCAAACTATTCTGAATGAACTGGATTTGACCCTCGAAGCTGACAACACCCGTCGTATGCGCCATTACTTTACAGGCTCAAGCATGATGTATGTGCCTGATGTGTATATGGATAGCACCGATGTGATGGTGGCGGAACGTATTACGGGCGTACCGATTTCAGATACGGAAACTTTTGACCGTCTCGGTATGAACCGTGCCGACTTGGCAGAAAAAGGCTTAACCATTTTCTTTACCCAAGTCTTCCGCGATAACTTTTTCCATGCCGACATGCACCCTGGCAATGTCTTTGTGGAAACTATTAATCCACAGCAACCGCGCTATATTGCCCTCGACTGCGCCATCATGGGTGAGTTGTCTAAACAAGATCAGATGACGGTTGCCCGTATGTTGCTGTCCGTGATGAATGGCAATTTCATGCAACTGATTCAGGTGGTACATCAGGCAGGCTGGATTCCACCGGGAACGGATCAGGATGCTTTGGCTCGCGAAATGCGCCGCACCGTTGGCCCGATGATTTCCAAGCCGATGCATGAGCTGGATTTTGCAGGCATCCTGATTCAGGTCATGGATATTGCCCGTCGTTTCCACTTAGAAATTCCACCGCAGTTGATGCTGTTACTCAAAACTTTGGTACACGTGGAAGGTCTGGGAACCGATCTTTATCCTGAACTGGATATCTGGAAGCTGGCAAAACCGATTCTGACCGAATGGGTCAAATCCAATATGGATCCTGTGAAAAATATTAAGCAGTTAGGGCAGCAAATTCCTGACCTGCTGTTAGGTGCTCAGGATATTCCTGCGCTGATTGTAGACAGCCTGAATGGTTTAAAAAATCAGTCAGCATGGCAAGACAAACAGTTACGTGAATTACAACATTTACGTTTGCAGATGCAGCAGCAACAAAAACGCAGCTGGATTTTTGGCAGCATGATCGCGATTTTGCTCAGCATTGCCATGATTAGTCCGTGGTTTGTATCAATTCCATTGATTGCTGTGGCAAGCCTGATCACACTGTGGCGGATTGTACGTTAAGTCGATCATTCAAGCGGGCATGTCCCGCTTTTTTTATTCCAAAAACTCAGCAATGGCTTGCATCACATCGCGGTATCTCTCTGTTTAAATCACCATTCCATTCTGATTGCCTGCATTTTTTGATTTACAAATCCCCTGCAACATGCTCAAAATACAGCAAAATAATATGAAAATAGCGATCAATCATTCAAATGAAAACGCTCCATTTTGCCATTATTGGCGCAGGAACCGCAGGACTTGCTACGGCTGCCCTACTTGCCCGACAAGGCTTTCAAGTCAGTATTTTTGAAAAAGCCCAACATCTCGATCCTGTCGGTGCAGGCTTGTTATTACAACCTGCGGGTTTAGCTGTGTTTGAACATTTGGGTGTTCTCGAACATGCCTGCCAGTTGGGGGCGAAAGTCACAGGTTTGGAAGGTCAGCTTGCCGATGGTCGTTTATTGGTGGATAGCCATTATCATGAAGCAGGCAATCATTACACAGGATTAGGCATTCACCGCGCAACCTTGTGCCATGTACTGCAAACAGCAGTCAATCAGCATCGGGATGCCATTACATGGTACATGGGCTATGACATTCAACAACTACAAGAATCCCCTGAACAGGTACGGCTAATTGGGCAAGATGCCCAGCAACACCCCTTCGATGCTGCGTTTGATGCCGTAATTGTCGCGAATGGGGCGCGTAGTCAACTGCGCCCATCGGCATGGGTCAAGATTGATCAGCCTTATCCTTGGGGAGCCGCATGGACGATTGTGCCTGAGTGTCAGCAGTTTGATCGTGAAATTCTGCATCAGTTTTACGATACCAGTCAGATCATGATGGGCATCTTGCCGACGGGGGCGATTCCCACTGCACCTGAACAACGCCTGTCGAGTGTGTTCTGGAGTTTACCAAGTTCACAATTGCCAGATTTTCTTCAGCAGGAGCAGCAGCGTGAGCTTTGGCTCAAGCAAGTGTCCAAGCGTTGGAGCAAAGCCGCAGACTGGCTTGAGCAAGTCACTCAAACATCATCGACCACGTGGCTCTCGGCACAATACCGCGATGTGGTGATGTCACAATATGGTCAGGGGCGCATCGGAGTCATTGGCGATGCCGCACATGCCATGAGTCCACAACTTGGACAAGGTGCGAATATGGCATTGCTAGATGCATGGGCATTGTCGCAGTCGGTACAACACAGCTATGCACAGCAGCAACTGGACTGGGCAAAATTGTGGCAGCATTATCATCAAGTACGGCGTTCTTCGACCTTTTTTTATCAGAGCCTCAGCCGTTTACTCACGCCGCTGTATCAGTCCGATTTGCGTTGGGCAAGCCGAATGCGTGATGTGTTATTTCCACTGATGTATCGGATTCCGTATTTCCGCAGACAAATGGCGATCACTATTTCAGGCTTAAAAACCAATGCCCTGCAACAACTCGACTACACTGAGATTGCTCAATCGAACGTGACATCAACATTTCAGACAGAAAAATGTTCAGGTTAAAGGTCGTCTAAGGAGGCATGATGCTGAAATCTTCGGAATGGTTTAGCCTGAATCAGATTGAATGTTGCACAACACTCGCCTATCAGGATGGTTACCCAAAACATTCGCATCAAGAATATATTCTCAGCGCCAATCTATCAGGGGTAGAGCGAATTTGGCTGAATGGTAAAACCAGTTTCGTCCAGTCTGGGCAAGTGACTTGCTATAATCCCGAATCGATCCAATCTTCAACTTTTGCCGAGCAACCCACACGCTTTATTAGCATTCACATTCCCCAATATGCGCTGATCGATGTGATTCGTGAGAATCATTTGAGTAGCAGCCACTCAGCCCCTATCCTGACTGAAGGTGTTCTACATCATCCCGAATTATTTCAATATATCCAGTCATTCACACAGCAACATTCAACCGAGCAAACTCAACAGGCTTTTTTATTGCTCTGTGCTTCATTGTTTCAATCTCCTCAATTTGCAAATCACCAAACCAGTCATGCTATTCGTCTGCTTCAGGACTATATGCGGACTGAGTTGACCCGAAAAATTTCGCTAGATGAACTCAGCCAAATCAGTGGTTTAAGCAAATATTACTTGATCCGATCATTTAAGAAATTTGTTGGTATTCCACCATTGCAATATCACATGCAGCTCCGAATTCACCGCGCACGTGATTTACTGCGTCAGCGTGTGCATTCACTGGATGCTGCAACTGCACTGGGCTTTTATGATCAAAGTCATTTTATTCAAAGTTTTAAGAAAATCATGGGGATTACGCCGCATGATTACGCGCAGCAACTCCATTTAAGTCGGAAAAAATTCTCGATACCCAGAAACCATTACGTACACTGAAAAATAGGCAAAAATCACAGCTGAAGCCATATAAGAATAACGCAGCAGATTTTTCCCCAAGACTTTCCCACCAAAGCTTCCTACAGCACATAACACCGCTGCCCAAAATAAGCCTGCCACAAAAAAACCTGCGAGAAACCACACGACAACCCACGTACCTTGATGACCTAGGCGAGAAATCAGTACACCGCCCACCGTTGCAAACCATAAAATGGCTGTAGGTGAGGACACAGCCAAAACAACCCCTTTGCGGAAAGCTTTTGATGCACTAGATGAATGGATCGAATGGTTTAAATCAATCTGTTGATGGGATTGCAAGGCTTCTCGACCCATTTTAAATGTGAACCACAGCAAGATTGCCCCACCGCCAATCCAGAGCAACCATCTGACTGGAGTAAATTGTAGCAACACGCTCATCCCCAATAATGCGCCAATTGCATAGAGCAAATCGCCGACACAGGTTCCAAGTCCTAAACAAAAACCCTGTGCATAGCCGCGCTGCATGGCAAGGGTCATCATGGCGATATTGGCAATTCCAATATCCAAACATAAAGAAAGACTGAGAAAAAAACCATTTGAAAAAGCAACCATGCAATATCTGTCCCAATCGGTGCAATAGCGTGTCTAATGGATGGAGTACATCACGACAAACAACATGCCGTATTGGAAAAAATTGCCCTAAATTCAAATTGGCTTCGGCAAAATGCTGAAATATTGGTTTTGGAAAACTGGTTAGATGCCGTACACTATAGCCCTGCTTAATTTAAGCCTCTTTTATTCCACGCAAGATATTTGGTGATTTTCCATGAACAATATGCAATGGCTCGATGAAGTAAAATTTAACGAACAAGGTCTGATTCCTGCGATTGCACAGCATCATCATACTGGACGGATTTTGATGGTGGCATGGATGAACCGCGAGTCGCTTGCGCTGACTGCCGAGAAAAAACAGGCGGTGTATTTTTCCCGTTCACGTCAAAAACTCTGGCACAAAGGCGAAGAGTCTGGGCACTTCCAGACTGTGCATGAAATTCGTCTCGACTGCGATGCCGATGTAATTGTGCTGCAAATTGAACAACATGGCGGCATTGCTTGCCATACAGGTCGTGAATCGTGTTTCTATCGAAAACTGACTGAAAATGGTTGGGAAATTGTCGATGCTCAGCTCAAAGACCCGAACGAGATTTACAATAATACTGCATCGAGCAATCCACATACCCTTGCCATGTCTGCATCGAATGCACAGGCTGAAAGTGTCGAGGTACTCGACTACTTGGGCAAAATGATGATCGAGCGTAAAGCGGCTGATCCTGAAAGTTCTTATGTCGCGAAGCTGTATCACAAAGGTCTCAACAAGATTTTAGAAAAAGTCGGTGAAGAAAGCATTGAAACGGTCATTGCTGCAAAAGACTTTGCCAGCCATGCCAGCGAAGACAATAAAAATGACCTGATCTACGAAGTGGCTGACTTGTGGTTCCACAGCATTGTGATGCTCGGTTATTTCGACATTGACCCACAAATCGTGCTGAATGAACTGGCGCGCCGTCAAGGTTTATCTGGACTGGTTGAAAAGGCCAATCGTGCAGCCCACTAGACCGACTGCCGAACAGCAGATCGCCATTGAGCATGCGCTTCGTGGCGAATCATTTAAAGTGGTCGCCTACGCAGGCACAGGTAAAACCACCACCCTGCAAATGATCAGTGCTGCCATGCCTGAACGGCGTGGCATGTATCTGGCATTTAACAAAGCTATTGCCAGTGAAGCCAAACAAAAATTTCACCGCAATGTCGACAGCCGCACTTTTCACTCGCTTGCCTACCGTAGCGTGCCGCGCAACATTACCGACAAATTGCGTTTACCTCGCCTCAGTCCAAGTTTTCTCGCCAAAGAATATCGGCTTGAACCGATTACCCTGCGCCGTTTGATGGGTGGTCGTTACGAAAAATATGCACTGATGCCGAGCCGCCTTGCCAGTATCGTGGTCAATGCTGTGGGTTACTTCTGTGCGACCAGTTCGCAATATCCTGCACCGCGCCATATACAAGTACCGAGTTGGCTGCATCCCGATGATGCAACCGCCTTGCAACAGCATTTGTATCCTGCATTGGAACGCCGTTGGCTCGATTCGGTCAATCCACAGCATCAGGCAGGCATTGGGCATGACATTTATTTAAAATTATGGGCATTGTCTGAACCGTATATTCCCGCAGACTATATTCTGTTTGATGAAGCACAAGATGCTGACCCGCTCATGCTTGGGATTTTGCTACAACAGAAAAATACCCAAGTGATTTATGTCGGCGATGCCCATCAGCAAATTTATGCATGGCGCGGTGCAGTCAATGCCATGCAAAAGCTGCCACTGACCGAATCACGTCTCACCACTTCATTTCGTTTTGGCGAACCGATTGCCGAGGTTGCCAATAGCTTGCTCGGTGGGCTGAAAGAAACCGTTCCCTTGCATGGCAATCCTGAACGCAAGTCTTCCGTGTTCAACAAACCACATACCAAAAAACGCGATGCGATTTTATGCCGTACCAATGCCCGCGCCATGGAATTACTGTTAGCAGGTTTGGTCAGTGGTGAAAAAGTCAGTTTGCAAGCCGATCATGCCCGTCTGAACCGTTTTATTGATGCTGCCAGTATGCTGAAACAAGGCAAACGCGTGACTGATGTACCTGAACTGGCTTGGTTCAATTCATGGCATGACGTGCATGAATACTGTGAAACTAATGAAGGTAGTGACATTAAACCTTTGGTGAAACTGGTCGATGATCATGGCACTGCTCCACTGAAACGTGCATTGGAAAAAATTACCCCGATTCAAGAAGCGGACTATGTGATTTCGACTGCGCATAAAGCCAAAGGTCTGGAATGGGATCGGGTGCATCTGGAAGATGACTATCAGTTCAAACTCAATGCCCATGACCACAAAATCAGTGATGAAGAATTACGTTTACTGTATGTGGCCTGCACCCGCGCCAAAACCAGTTTAAATATTCATTATATTTATGATCTAATCCAACAACTTAAGCAGAAAAATCCGCTCAAATCCCGTGCCATTTCAACCTCTTAACCCCATCTAAAAAGTCGGCTTCATTCTGTAACAAATTTATTTTAAAAAAATCATAATGAGAATAGGCATTTATCGGGCAAGCAGCAGAATCGACTCGAAAAAGGCTGGCTTTAGCATTCAAAAAATGTAGAATAATCTTGCACTTATTTTAGTGCAGCACATATTCTAATCACTCAACCCAGTCGATCTTTTTGGTTTCAACCGAGTAGAGCGCACTTCGGCTTTTAGAAATTGAATATTGGAATGCTCCTTGCACGCCTCTGATTTTTAAAAGAAACATAACGTTTAGGTTTCGACCTAATTTACAACTAGGGATTCAGGTGTGTTAGCCATAATCATACTGTTACCTTTGCTCTTTGGCACTGGATTGGTTGCATGTTTATCTAAGGCATCTCGCCTGCTCAACATGTTGGCCGCCATTAGCGTGAGTTTAAGTTGTTTTGGGCTTTTGCTCAGTCAGTCCAGTTCTGTCTTCCATGGCGCAACTCTGTTGCAAACTTGGTCATGGCTTCCAGAACTAGGTCTTAATTTTAGTTTCCGTCTCGATGCCTTGGGGCTGCTATTTGGCTTGCTCATCAGTGGCATCGGCACACTCATTTTTATTTATGCCTATTATTATTTAGGGCCAAAAAACTCCCTGAGTAAATTGTATGGTCTGCTTATGCTATTTATGGCAGCCATGCTCGGGATTTCCCTATCCAACAACCTGATCATGTTGCTGGTTTTTTGGGAACTCACTAGTATTTCCTCATTTTTATTAGTGGCTTACTGGCATCGTTATGATGCAGCTCAACGTGGCTCACGCATGGCACTCCTCATTACAGGAATGGGGGGACTAGCAATGCTGGGGGGCTTTATGCTGCTTGGGCAAATGGCGGGTAGCTTCCAGCTCGATCAAATTCTGGCACTCGGCTCAAGTCTGCAAACACAGCCTTTATTTGTACCTGCACTTTTACTGATTCTGCTCGGTGCATTTACCAAAAGCGCACAGTTCCCGTTTCATTTTTGGCTTCCGAATGCCATGGCAGCACCCACCCCTGTTTCAGCTTATTTGCATTCGGCGACCATGGTCAAAGCAGGGATTTTTTTGGTCGCACGTTTACTGCCGATCTTTGTCGGTTTCAGTTTATTTCACAATCTCGTGACGCTTGTCGGTCTGACGACTTTTGCGATTGGGGCTTTCTTTGCCATTTTCAAAGAAGACCTCAAAGGCTTACTGGCCTACTCCACCATCAGCCATTTGGGGCTGATCATGTGTTTGCTCGGTTTAGGTTCGCCCCTTGCAGTCGCTGCCGCGATTTTCCATATCATTAACCATGCGACCTTTAAAGCAGCACTGTTTATGATCGCGGGGATTATTGACCATGAAACAGGTACGCGTAGCCTGAAAAAATTACAAGGCGTGTGGCATTTACTGCCGTTTACAGGCACGCTGACCATGATTGCCGCGTCAGCCATGGCGGGTGTTCCACTGACCAATGGTTTCTTGTCTAAAGAAATGTTCTTCACAGAACTGGTACAGCATTTATCTGGTTGGGGTCTAATTCTTGGTGCTGGCGTTGCCACATTGGCAGGAATTTTTGCGGTTGCCTACTCGATCCGAATGATGCATGGCGTGTTTTTCGATGGTGCAGTCGGTGAGCAAATTCCCAACCCTGAAGCGCATGAACCTGTATTGGGCATGCGTGCACCGATCATCTTGCTTGCAAGTTTGTGTATTTTAGTCGGTATTTTTCCTGCTTTCTTTGCTGAACCACTGGTCAATCAAGTCACTCGTGCATCGCTACAACTCAACGAATTTCATGGAGCACACCTTGCAATTTGGCATGGCTTCAACATTCCACTGATCATGAGTATTATCGCGCTGTTTGGTGGCGCAAGCTTCTATTTCCATTTAAGTCGTGGTGCGCTGATTCGCCGTATCGACATGGAAGACTATCTGGGCAAACTGCAAGGCAAACTGATTTTTGAATACCTGATGCAGCAAATTGTCTATGCTGCGCGTGCTGTCAAACTCAAAACCGAAACAGGCAAATTACAGCATTATTTGTTTTGGATTATCGCCTTTACCGTGATCATGCTATTCATTCCGATGTATAGCAATCCCCTTCGCACAGGTACACATTTACTGACTCAGGCTCCGTGGCTTGCCATTATTTTATGGTTATTGCTGTTTAGTGCCTGTTGGATGATGTTGTGGTTTCACCATGAACGGATTAAAGCAGTGCTGATCAGTGGTGCAGTCGGTCTTGTGGTGACGATGGTTTTTATCGTATTGTCCGCCCCTGATTTAGCACTCACCCAAATTACCGTGGATGTGGTCACGACTGTATTGCTGTTGATGAGCTTATCATTATTACCACAGCTTACTCCTTATGAATCAACACAAACCCAGCGTTGGCGCGATGCAATTATTGCGATTGTTGCAGGTCTGGGGATTGGCTGGATCACATGGTTGATGCTGACTCGCGATCACGATTCAATTTCATGGTTCTTTGTCCAGCAATCTCTACCGCTAGGTGGTGGCTCAAATATTGTCAACGTGATTTTGGTTGACTTCCGTGGTTTCGATACCTTTGGTGAAATTAGTGTTTTAGGAATTGCTGCAATTGGAACACTCTCTCTGATGGATGGCATGCGAACCCACGGCACGACGATTACCCAAGGTCTGACCTATCGCTTTAACCCCTCTCCACTGCTAGTACGAACCACAGCATCATGGGTGTTGCCTGTAGCCTTAGTCGTCAGTCTGTATATTTTCATGCGCGGGCACAATTACCCTGGTGGTGGCTTCATTGCAGGCTTAATTACCGCGATGGCGTTGATCATTCAATATATTGCTTTGGGTCAGGATTATGCCGAGCAGCTTATCAAAGCCAAGTCGGGACGTTTGTATGAAATCTGGATTGGTACAGGCTTAAGCATCGCAGGTGTCACAGGTGTGTTGGCATGGCTCTGGTCACGTCCATTTTTAACCAGTGCGCATATTTATCTCAATGTTCCTATTCTTGGAAAATTACATTTGGCATCGGCAGCACTCTTTGACTTAGGGGTTTATTTCACCGTGGTGGGCGCAACCATGCTCATGATTTCAGTCTTAGGTGACTCACGTCATACCAATATTTCTGGCCCTGTGGCAAAGGAGTAATCATATGATTAGTTTAGAATTACTACTGGCTTCAGCCATCGGATTATTGGTCGCCACAGGCGTATATTTGCTGCTACGTGCACGTACTTTCCCAGTGGTACTCGGTTTAGCCATGATTGGTTATGCCGTGAACTTATTTCTTTTTGCTACAGGACGCATTCAGGTCAATGCCCCTGCGATTTTAACCCAAACCACACGCGTCACAGATCCATTGCCACAAGCTTTGGTACTGACTGCTATTGTGATTGGTTTTGCCACGACAGCATTTATTGTGCAACTGGCTTTACGCAGTCGCTATGAGTCAGGGACAGACCATGTAGATTCCAAAGAACTGACTGAGTTAGCAGATGACCCGAGTGAGGATAAAGCATCATGATGGCTTGGTTGGATTTTTGGCAACAACACACCCCGATTTTCAGTATTTTAATTCCTGCTTTTACAGGGTTTGCGCTGTTACTTCTCGGTAATCCTGGTGCAGGGCAACTGGCTCAAGATCATCGTCAAATATGGCGTCGTGGTCTGAGTATTTTCTCAACAGCATTGGGTCTGATCACTGCCATCAGTTATCTCATGCATGCCAGTACAGGGCAAATCAGTGTTTACCAACTGAGTGAATGGTCTGCGCCTTTTGGAATTGTTTTAGTCCTTGATCGTCTGTCAGCCTTTATGCTGCTGCTGACCTATATTTTGGCATTGCCGATTGTTGTCTATGCGAGCCAAGATTGGGATGCCCGTGGGCGCTATTTCCATGCCTTATTCCAATTTTTATTGATGGGGCTATGTGGTGCTTTTCTGACTGCTGACTTGTTTAACCTGTTCGTTTTCTTTGAAATTTTGCTGATGGCATCGTATGTCTTACTGATTC
Organism: Acinetobacter sp. ME22; assembly: GCF_022012315.1. Classification (NCBI taxonomy): domain Bacteria; kingdom Pseudomonadati; phylum Pseudomonadota; class Gammaproteobacteria; order Moraxellales; family Moraxellaceae; genus Acinetobacter; species Acinetobacter sp. ME22. The sequence goes on along the minus strand of NZ_JAKLTL010000006.1, from coordinate 91,191 downwards.
ATGGGCAAGGTAAAGCACGTTTCCAGTTGGGCATTCATTATGTGGTAATTAACCTACTCGCTAGTGCACTGTTCCTGATCGGTTTAGGACTGATTTATGCCAGTGTGGGTAGCTTAAACATGGCCGATGTGGCACGGATTTTCCCAACATTGCCAGAGGATCAAGCGACACTGGCACAGACAGGCGGTTATTTACTGTTTATTGTATTTGCAATTAAAGCTGCGGTACTACCTTTGGGCTTTTGGCTCCCGAAAACTTATGCTGTTGCCAGTACGCCTGTTGCCGCTATTTTCACGGTGATGACCAAAGTCGGTCTGTATGCAATTTTACGGGTCAACTCGGTGATCTTCCTCAATGATCACAGCAATCCACTGTTTGATATCTTATTGATTTTGGGTTTAATCAGCTCACTCTATGGTGTTTTGGGGGCGATTGGTGCTCTGCGTTTAAGGCGCTTTGTCGGCTTTATGATTTTGTCTTCACTCGGAACGATTTGTGTTGCGATTGGTTTACATCGCACTGAAGCATGGTCAGCAGGACTCTATTATCTGTTTCATAGTACCGTAATTGGTGCAGCCTTTTATTTGCTGTGTGGCTGGATTACTGCACAACGTGGTGAGTTTAAAGATCATATCAATATTGCTCCACGCATGAAGCAAGAACGACTTTTGTCGATTTGCTTTTTTATCATTGCTTTAATGATGGCAGGTTTGCCACCTTTTAGTGGTTTCTTGGGTAAAGTCTTCATTTTACATGCTGCTCAGCATCATCCTTTACAGCTTTGGATTATTGCAGGTGTGCTGATCGTCAGTTTACTGAGTCTTGTCGCGTTTATTCGAGTGGGCTTTATTTTATTTTGGCAATCTAGTGAACCTGAAGATAACCCTCAAACAGAAGCCTATCAAACCTATCAGGCATTGCCTGCAGTTGCTCCTAAGGGTAACGCCTATGCGCTGTATTTTCTGTTGAGTCTACTCATCGTTTATATGATCGCAGCTCGCCCCATTCAGCATTATCTTACGGCTGCCAGTATGCAACTGGAGCAACAGAGCCTCTATCAGCACCTCATTTTAAAACGGGATGCAGATGGACAATATATTAGTACTCAGCCTTTTGATCCCGAATATATTCCAGAAACGAAATATGGCGGGGAAAATCCTGATGCCAATGCACACCTTATTCCCAGTATTATCAGCCCGAATAGTTTGCATGGTGAACATATTTCACTATACAAGCAACGCCAAATTCATGATCAATTAAAGCAACTTGAGGATTCATCCGATACGCCTGATCATGATCATCTCAAGTTACAGTCTGTGGAGGAGCACTAAGTATGAGTCAACATTCTTGGGCTGATCGTTGCCTCCCTCACCCATTTGTATCTATTGTGGTCGCATGCTCTTGGCTGATTCTATCGCATAGCTTAGATGCTTCAGATCTGTTATTGGCTTTAGTACTGGCGGTTTTTATTCCCCAATTACTCAACCGTTTCATTATCCGCACCCCCAATATTGACTGGAAAACGGCTATTCAGCTGTTTTTTGTGGTTCTTCGTGATGTTGTCGTATCGAACTTTGTCGTGGCTAAACTGGTGTTAGGTTCCACTGAAAAGTTACAACCAAAGTGGTTTCGAGTGCCACTTGATACACAGCATGAGCAAGTCAATTCCCTGCTGGCAATGATTATTACCACTACCCCTGGAACGGTCAGTGCAGGAATTGATCAGGAGCGTGGAGACATTTTAGTTCATGCACTGAGCTGTGATGATCCTCAGGCTGAAATTGATCAGATTAAACAGCGCTACGAAGCCCCTTTACTAAAAATTTTCAATGTTAAACAAGGAGAAAGCATATGATCATTTTGCCGTATGTCTTGGGCATTTGTTTAATCATGATTTGTATTTCCATGTTGTTATGCTTGGTACGCTTAGTGTTCGGCCCTTCAATTGTTGACCGATTATTGGCGCTCGACACACTGTTTCTGAATGCCACAGGTCTGGTGATTGTCCTCGGCATCTACTGGACGACTACACAGTTGTTTGAAGGTGCATTATTGGTTGCCATGTTGGGATTTGTGTCTACGGTTGCCTTGGCGCGTTACTTCACCACAGGTCATGTGATTGATTGAGCAGGAGAATCAAAGATGCAATTATTGATGGAAATTTTGGTGTCATTCTTCTTGCTAGTCGGTAGTTTCTTTATGCTGGTCGGTGGGATTGGCATGGTTCGCCTGCCCGATTTGTTTACACGTCTACATGCACCAACCAAATCCAGTACACTCGGTTTAGGAAGCTTCTTGATTGCTGCGATGATCTATTGGGCATTTCAGGGGCATTTTGGTTTTGCTGAATTACTAATTACCTTGCTGGCTTTTATTACTGCACCTGTATCTGCAAATCTGATGGCACAGGCTGCTTTACACCTTAAACTCCGCTCTTTAAGTGGTGATGTGCCTGAAGCAATTGAACGTCCATTACCTTGGGATCGGTATCGTTTACAGCATCGGGCAAGAAAACGCGAACAGCGTTTTAATCAAACACCTGATGAATAAGCTTATTTTATGATCTGCACTCTCTTTATTTTGCTGATGGAGAGAGTACTTTGTTTCTAATCGCTACTTTCAGGTCAGTTGAAATTTTAAAAGATTAAAAAAATAATATATTAAAGTACATTTCATATCATATAAAACCCATTATGCTAAGCTATAAATTAGAGAAAAGTTATATCCATTTGAGTTAGAATAAATTACTAATTCTTTTAAATTAAAACTATGAATATCAAAAATAACGTCTTTGAAACAATTATTTTATCTATATTATTTTTTATTAGCCCAAAATTTGCAAAATTCCTTAAATTTAAGTACACATTACGATTGGCTAATCAAGGTCATCTGGATGCAAAAACTAAACTTGGAGTGTTGTATGAAGTTGGTGAAGGTGTAGAACAGAATTATGAAAAAGCGTTGGAATATTATAATCAAGCTGCTTCTCAAGGAGATACAAATGCACAAACCAATCTTGCAGTAATGTATCAAGATGGTCGAGGTGTAGCACATAGTGATGAGAAAGCGTTGGAATACTATAATCAGGCCGCTACTCAAGGAGATGCAAATGCAAAAAATAATCTTGGAGTAATGTATCAAAATGGTCAAGGGGTAGTTCAAAATAATGAAAAAGCGTTGGAGTACTATAATCAGGCAGCTGCTCAAGGAAGCCCAGACGCACAGGCTAACCTTGGCGTGATGTATCATAATGGTAAAGGGGTAGTACAAAATTATGAAAAAGCGCTGGAGTACTATAATCAGGCAGTTGCTCAGGGAAGCCCAGATGCACAAGCTAACCTTGGCGTGATGTATCATTATGGCCAAGGTGTAACCCAAAGTTATAAAAAAGCATTTAAATGGTATAGAAAAGCAGCTATTCAAGGGCATATAAAAGCACATGCTAACCTAGCATGGTTGTATTATCATGGCTATGGCGTATCTCAAAGTCATGTCAAAGCAGTTGAATTATATAAAATGGCAGCGACTCATGGGAATATAGAATCCCAAAATGGCCTTGGAGTAATGTATGTAACTGGTCATGGTATAGTGCAAAATTATGAAAAAGCATTTGAATGGTTTAGCAAGGCTGCTTCTCAAGAAAATGTAGCAGCACAAAATAATCTTGGATTGATGTATTACAAAGGTCTTTATGTAACTCAAAATTATGAAAAAGCATTTGAATGGTTTAGTAAAGCTGCTCTGCAGGGAGACGCAGATGCACAAAATAACCTTGGTGTATTGTATCGAGACGGTCAAGGTGTAGTACAGAATTATGAAAAAGCATTTGAATGGTTTAGTAAGGCAGCTGCTCAAGGATTTATAACTGCAAAAAATCATATTGAAGAGATGCATGAAAAGGGTCAGTTATAGCTCACATAATATCGAACTATTGAAGCAATATCTAAAAGCATTAAGACTAAACATGTTAATGTGAAAAAAAACATATAGCTATGTACATAAAAGCACAAAAAAGCCACCCGAAGGTGGCTTTTTCTTATTCTTTATCCTGCTCTGGCAAGTCTTTGACTGCCTCGGCAATCAGACCAAACATATAGTTACCATAAGCATTGGTCTTGTCATAATGGAAACGTAATCTTGGCGTAATACGTGTCTTGATACGACGACTCAATTCATGACGCAAGAAACCAGAAGCTTTATTTAATACATCTAAAGTTTCTTTATTTGCTGCTTCACTTTGCTCATCGCCCAGTTCACGTCCCATTACAGTGACATAAACTTCAGCATAACCCATGTCCGCACTGACTTTCACCGCCGAGATGGTCACATAACCACCTAGGCGTGGATCTTTCAGCTCTTGGCGAATCAGTTCTGACAACTCACGTTGTACTGAATCAGCCATACGCTTCAGACGTTGACTACCCGCCATTAAAGACTCCGTTTCACAATTTGAACATCATACACTTCGATCTTGTCGAGTGGTTTGATGTCTTTATAACCTTTCACGGCAAGACCACATTCCATACCTGCGCGAACTTCGTCCACCACGTCTTTATAACGACGAAGAGATTCAAGCTCACCTTGGAATACCACCACATCTTCACGCAAGACACGGATTGGTTTGTTACGGTGAATCACACCTTCCATAACCATACAGCCCGCAGCCGCACCGAACTTGCTTGAACGGAACACTTCACGAACCTGTGCAACACCCAAGATGGTTTCACGATGTTCAGGTGCCAATTTACCGCTCATGGCATCTTTCACATCGTCAATCAATTCATAGATGACGCTGTAGTAACGAATGTCGATACCATCTTGATCTGCTTTCTGACGTGCAGTTGCATCGGCACGAACGTTAAAACCAAGCAATACAGCTTCAGAAGATTCAGCTAGAGTCACGTCAGATTCAGTGATTGCACCCACACCAGAACTGATGATACGTACTTTCACTTCGTCCATCGACAATTCAGTCAATGCTGCATTCAATGCTTCCAATGTACCGCGTACATCAGTTTTCAATACAACGTTAACGGTTGGAATGTCTTTCTTGCCCATAGATGCCATGATGTTTTCAAGACGCATTGCACTTTGACGATCAATACGTTTTTGACGTTCACGGTCAGCACGCGCATCAGCAACTTCACGTGCTTTTTTCTCATCATTCACGACAAGAACTTCATCACCTGCCATTGGCGCATCTGGAAGACCCAAGATTTCCACAGGAATTGAAGGACCCGCTGATTTAATTGGCTGACCATTTTCATCAGACATGGCACGTACACGACCGTAAGATGAACCTGCAAGAACCAAGTCACCGACATTCAATGTACCGTTTTGTACCAAGATCGAAGTTACAGCACCACGACCTTTGTCAACACGCGCTTCAATGACAACACCTTGCGCAGCACCTTCTTCAGAAGCTTGAAGCTCTAACATTTCTGCCTGAATCAAGATCAAATCAAGAAGTTCATCAATACCTTGACCTGAGTGCGCTGAAACCATTGCAACTGGAACGTCACCGCCCCACTGTTCAGGTACGATTTGTTTGGTGGTCAATTCATTCAATACGCGATCTGGATCAGCAGATTCTTTATCCATTTTGTTGATCGCAACAATGATTGGCGTACCCGCAGCACGCGCGTGGTCAATTGCTTCTGCAGTTTGTGGCATTACACCATCATCTGCTGCAACAACCAGTACCACGATGTCCGTTGCTTTCGCACCACGTGAACGCATTGCAGTAAATGCTGCGTGTCCCGGAGTATCAAGGAAGGTAATAATCCCTTTTTGAGTTTCCACATGGTAAGCACCGATGTGCTGAGTGATCCCGCCTGCTTCGCCCGCAGCCACTTTAGAGCGACGAATACGGTCAAGCAATGACGTTTTACCATGGTCAACGTGACCCATGATTGTTACCACTGGCGGACGAGTACTTAGCTCACCACGTTTTTGCTCAGCAGCTTCAATTAAGTTATCTTCAGCTTGAGTATCAGAAACAAGAATCGGGTTATGACCCATTTCTTCAACCACAAGTGCAGCTGTATCTTGGTCAATTGACTGGTTCTGAGTGACTAACTCACCCATTTTCATGAGTGTTTTAATGACTTCACGAACTTTCACAGCCATTTTCTGTGCAAGATCACCAACGACGATTGTTGAACCAATTTCAACATCATACACTTGTTTTTTAACTGGTTTTTCAAAACCATGCTTGTTGGCTTGGCTTGTTTTCAAACCACGTTTGTGATGTGATTTCTGGAAGTTTTGCTCTTCTTGATTACGTCCGCCTTTTTTCGCGCTACGTGTATCTTTCGCATTACCACCACGTTTGATTTCACGGTCTTCTTGATTGAAAGAATCTTCATACGCCTGACCAACAAGACCAGCCGCAAGTGGAGAATCATCAATCACACGAATTGTTGTGGTTGCATCATCATTTGAGTATTTTGATGCCATTTTACGCATTTGCTCAAGCGTGCGTTGCTGCGCTTCTTCAGCTGCTTTACGACGAGCTGCTTCTTCAGTTGCTTTCAGCTGTGCAGTTTGTGCTTCACGCGCTTTTTTCTGTTCTGCGGTTTCTGCTGGTTTTGGTAATGGTTTCAATGCACCACCACCACGTTTTTTAACCACGACAGCAGTTTTTGGACTTTCTACCACTTTGTCTTGCTTGTGCGCAGCGCGCATTGCTTCTAAAGTTGCTGTCGCTTTGTTTTCAGACTGGCGACGGCTTTGTTCTTGAGCACGTGCTTGAGCATCAGCATCGGCACGTACTTTATTGTCAGCTTCGAGCTTGGCTTTTGCTTCAGCTTTAATCTGCTCTGGATCAGGCTTAGTAAACGTATGCTTTTTACGGACTTCTACGTTAATGGTTTTGGCTTTGCCTGAGGTACTTGCAACTTTAGCTGTACTGGTTGTTTTACGTTTCAACGTGATTTTTCCTGCATTACCACTGTCCTGCCCATGAACTTTCTTCAAATAGCTGACAAGGGTATCTTGCTGTTCTGTAGTAATGATATCGTCGGCACGACGCTGTGGTAGCCCTGCATCACGAACTTGTTCTAGAAGTTTTTCAACTGAACGTCCTACATTTTGTGCCAATTCTTTAATCGACTTGTCTGTCATTCACCACCTCCTAGTTAAACCATGATTCACGTGCTTTCATGATCAATTGACCCGCAGTTTCAGCATTTAAACCGTCGATATCGGTAATATCATCAGTTGCTTGATCTGCCAAATCATCAATCGTCACAATGCCACGACCGGCAAGGGCATACGCAATCTCTTGAGTCATACCTTGCATATTTAACAATTCTTCACTTGGTTCTTGCACATTTTCTTGTTGCGCTAAAGCATCTGCCAAAGCAGCCTCTTTCGCACGCGATTGCAATAATGTGACTGTATCTTCATCCAAATCGATTTCTTCGAATGTTTCAACAGGAACGTAAGCGATTTCTTCAAGTGAAGTAAAGCCCATCTCAACCAATGCCATCGCCAAGCCTTCATCAATATCCAAACGTGTTACAAACATGTCTAAATATTGTTGTGCTTCATTTTGCTGACGCGCACGGTATTCATCTTCAAGCATCATATCGAGCTTAAAGCCAGTCAATTCAGACGCTAAACGTACGTTTTGACCTTGAGAACCAATTGCACGAGCCAACTGATCGCTGGTTGCAAAAATAATGTCGGCTGTTTTTGCATCTTCATCAATTACAATGCCTGATACATCAGCAGGTTCCAATGCGCTTGCAATATATTGCGCTGGATCATCTGACCACACCACAACATCGATACGCTCACCATTTAGTTCTGACTGAACCGCTTGGATACGTGTACCACGCATACCAATACATGCGCCCACTGGATCAATACGGTGATCATTGGTTTTCACTGCAATTTTAGCACGAACACCCGCTTGACGCGCTGCTGCTTTAATTTCAATGATTTCTTCAGAAATTTCTGGAATTTCTTTTTTCATCAATGCAACAAGCATGTCAGGATGCGAACGTGACAATAACAACTGTGCACCACGACCTTCACGGTTGACTTCGTAAAGAATCGCATTGACACGTTGTTTTGGACGCAAAATTTCTTTTGGAATCATTTGGTCACGCGCCAAATATGCTTCAGCGTTGTCACCTAAATCGATAATAAAGCCATCTTTGGTTTGTTTTTTCACTTCACCGTAGATGAGCTCACCCACTTTAGCAGCATAAGCATCAGCAACCAATGCACGTTCCGCTTCACGAATTTTTTGAACAATCACTTGTTTCGCAATTTGTGCTGCAATACGACCGAACTCAATCGATTCAACTTCAAGTTCACGGATATCGCCAATTGACCATTTTGCAGGATCAACATCAGAAATTGCATCTTGGCAAGCTGGCATTTCATGATCTTCATCTGCCACAACTTCCCATTGACGGAAAGTACGGTAGTCACCTGTTTTACGATCAATTTCAACACGTAAGCGAGCTTCTTCCGAATTTGTGCCTTCGTAGAATTTTTTCTTAGTCGCAGCAACTAACGCTTGTTCAAGTGCTTCAAAGATGGCTTCGCGGCTTACACCTTTTTCATTACTAACCGTCTCTGCAACGGTAAGAATCTCACGACCCATAAGTCACCTATATCTCAGATTTTCTTAATAATTTAGTCTTGATAAATCAAATTTGCTTTGTCGATGTTATGCGCATCAATGTCAAGAACTTGTTGCTTCTCTACTTCAACCTGAATAGTTTCAGCTTCTAAATCTACAGCAACGAGTTTTGCCTGAAATTTACGACGGTTATCGACAGCGCTAATCAAGCGCAAAGCCACTTGATGCCCGATATAATCTGGCAACTGTGCCAATTGGAAAAATGGTCGATCCCAACCTGGTGAAGACACTTCAAGTGCATATTCACCTGAAATTGGATCATGCACATCAAGCATTGCACCCACTTGCTGGGTCACTTTCACACAGTCTTCAACACCAATGCCACGACCACGCTCAACTTCACCATCTTCATTGATGACAGGTTCAGCATTTTCATCAACTGGTTTATCAATATAGATGCGCAATAAAGATCGCTTACCTTGAGGTAGAAATTCAATTCCCCAAAGCTCAACACCGCAAGCACTCACTGCAGGGGCGATTAGATCTTGTAATGCTTGGGTTTTATTTGATAGTTTCATGTACTCTCGTCATTTTTGTGCAATACAACAATCGGTGAAACACCGATGCAACCTTTGGTAGTGAAACACGATTTTTTGACCAATTGATGTCGACACTACACGATAGCCAATAAAAAAGGGCGTTAATTCGCCCCATCTGTCACAACAAGCAATGCCCATTGTGCAAAAAGGCCCACCTGTCTGTGAGCCTTCTCGAAAGAATCTTGGTAGCGGGAGCTGGATTTGAACCAACGACCTTCGGGTTATGAGCCCGACGAGCTACCAGACTGCTCCATCCCGCATTAACGATGCAATATTCTAACTAAATTTCTATTTAGCTTCAATAAAGTTGCATAGCTTTATTGAATTGGTAGCGGGAGCTGGATTTGAACCAACGACCTTCGGGTTATGAGCCCGACGAGCTACCAGACTGCTCCATCCCGCATCAACAGCTTACGATCTGGTGATTCGTAAGTTTTTAGTTATCGGCTTTCAACCGATTGGCGCATTGTATAGAAGACCCTATACATGTGCAAGGACTTTTGCACTTTTTTGTTGCAGATGCATCTAATGTGACATTTTTTGTTCAATTTATCATTTTTCTTGTTTAATTTTTTGATAAACCCAGCATTCAGCCAGAAAATCACGATCAAATTCTATTTTTGTAAGAAAAAGCTTACATGGTTTTATGATTTTTGCCTCTATTGTGATTTTGTTCTCACTATTAATATAGCGTCATCAGCAAATGGAAATGAACAACGGATTTGTTCTCACATGGATCGTATGCTGAGTTGTCAATGGAACGACAAAGAATGGATCTCAGTAAACTGGATGTTTGACCAAGATACTAAACCCGAGCTTGCTCGGGTTTTATCTTTTCGATAATGACCTAAGTACATTCCTTAGGCTTAAAATTGGTTGGTACATTACTTGATGTACTACATGACCATGTCCCATCTTGTTGACGATTTAAATAAACTGACTCACCAACCAAACTCGATAAGACATTTTTTAGCTTACATTCTAATGCAGGGTTAGCTACCCCATCTGTTGCACTATAGACAAGATAGGTACAGAATTTTGATGCTGTTGCTGATTCAAAGATATTTGCCGTTGTAAAAGAACTCGTAGCTGCACCATCTTCAACGACAAGCTCATATTGAATTCGTGCAACATTCAATTCAGCGACCGCTGATGATAATTGGGAGCGCGCAACATAACTCTGATAGATGGGTACTGAAACAACCATCATAATCCCAATAATTGCTACAACAATAATTAATTCAATGAGAGTAAAACCTTTCATTGCTATCCCCAAGCATATGCTTAAAATTTAATATAACACCACACATGAACAAAATATAACCACAAATATTAAGACAAAATAACCTAAAAGTTTCTTGAAGTTCTAAACAGTTAAAATTTGGTTATTTATTGACTTTTTATCTAACCCACCTTTATTTTTTTGGCTAAAACACAAATAAAGGCATTATAAATAGTGATCAACATCACATATTTTACATTTTTTGTACAAAAATCACCACATGGCTATCAAATAATTTTTAGACAGTAAATTTTCTCTATAAATAAAATTTAACTAGTCATGATGTTTTATATGATATTTTTCTTATTCATAGCATTGTTACCATGTAATCAGTTACAGATGAAAAAAAATATTCTGATTGTCACGCGAAATCTTCCCCCTCTGATTGGAGGTATGGAGCGCCTAAACTGGCATATTGCGGATGAACTCTCACATCAGCATCATATTTCTTTAATTAGTCATCAAGCTGCTAAAGCAACCTCTCCTACAAATATTGCTTTTTTTGCAGTCCCATTAAAACCCTTACCTTTTTTTTTAATTTCTAGTTTTTTCCGCACATTATATTGCTGTATAACTCAACCTATAGATGTTCTCTTTGCAGGAAGCGGATTAACAGCGCCTATTGTTGTATTGCTCGCAAAGCTGTTTCGAAAGAAAAGTGTTATCTATATTCATGGTTTAGATATTGGCACAAATAACAAAGTCTATAATTTATTTTGGATTCCATTTATTCGACATGCTGATCAAGTCATTGCTAACAGCAGTCCAACATATCAATTATGTCTGCAAAAGCAGATTGCTCAAACGAAACTAAGCATTGTTCACCCAGGTGTCACCTATCCACCCAAAGCCAAAAATGAAGTACTCATTCAGTCTCTAAAAAATAAATACAATCTAAATGATAAAAAAGTCCTGATTTCAGTAGGGCGTTTAACTGAAAGAAAGGGAATTAATGAATTCCTTGACCATTGTTTGCCCAAAATTATTAGTGCTCATCCAAACACAGTTCTTGTAATTATTGGTGATACTCCGAGCCAATCATTGAATAAAAACTTGCAATCTAAAGAAATGATTATGGCAACAGCCAATCAACACGGTATAGAAGAGCATGTTATATTCACAGGAAATATTTCCCAAGATGAAATATTATCAAGTTTTTACTATTTGGCAGATCTGCATGTCTTTCCAGTAAAACACATTCCTGAAGATCCTGAAGGTTTTGGTATGGTCGCAATCGAAGCCGCGGCACACGGCACACCAACTGTTGCATTTGCTACAGGCGGGGTCATCGATGCAGTTCAGAACCAAATTACAGGGATTTTAATCGATCAACAGAATTACGAATCACTTGCTCAGGCAATTATTACAGCACTATCAAATCCAGTATTGGAAAAACAAGAATGTATGCGCTATGCTTCTAATTTTTCATGGAAAAATATGGGGAGAAAAATCAGTAACCTCATTGATCCCTAGTCTTCAAAGAGATTATTATGATCAAAGTATCTGTTATTGTTCCAAACTATAATCATCATAAATTTCTAAATGCTCGTCTGGATAGCATCTTAAAACAGACCTATCAAAATTTTGAGATTATTATTCTAGATGATTGCTCAACTGACCAAAGTAGAGACATTATTGAACAATATCGCAATCACCCTAAAGTTTCTCATATTATTTATAATACCAAAAACTCAGGTTCCACTTTTATTCAATGGAACACAGGTATTGATTACGCTCAAGGTGAATACATTTGGATTGCTGAATCTGATGATACTGCTGCCATCGACTTTTTAGAAAAACTTATCCCACCACTTGAAAATGAGCATAATACCGTATTGGCATATAGCCAATCCAATCGTATGAATGAAGTGGGTGAAATTACTGGAACATGGTTAGATTGGACAAATTCAATTGATTTTAAAAATCTCTTTCAAAGTGATTTCTGCATTCAAGGCTCAGAATATATCCAAAAATTTCTAATCTTTAAAAATACGATTCCGAATGCAAGCGCAGTCTTATTTAGAAAAACAACCTACCTTTCTGTAGGAGGTGCAAATTCGAGACTAGTGACCAATGGAGATTGGTTATTGTGGTTAAAACTAGTGACACAAGGACAGATTTTCTATACTGAAAAATGCTTAAATAATTTTAGATATCATTCGAGTAGTGTGATTGCCCAAGCGCATAAATCACTTGATAAAACTGAGATTAGAAAACGAAATATTCGCCTCAGACAAGATCTTTCTGCTTTTCTAATCAAGGAAAATCTCAAATTATATCGACTAAATCAACTCTTCCTGATTAAAGATACTATTCGTTTCTATATTGCAAACATTTCAAGTATGCTTAAAAAAAGAGCTTAAGCCATCTTTAACTGCACGAAAAAGAGCATCTATCTGTTGTTTTTTTTGTTTTTTACAGTACCAAATAATACACAGTTGATAGATTAATCCACTCATAATTTCATTGAGCGCATAGATTTTAGGAATATAAGATTCTTTTAATAAATAAAAACTGTTACGTACCCGATAATATCTTCGAAATGCTGGATGGATGATAATTTTTTTCCCAAAAGGAAGTGCAATATTTTCCTCTCCAATTTGATGATTCATCACCACTGTATGGGAAACATAAAGATGAAATCCTTGTGATAAATGCCTAAAACTCCATTCAATATCTACATAATCAATAAAATAGTGTGATTTCATTTCACCTATTTTTTTTAATGTATCCACAGATAAAAACGAACCTGAGGATATAAGGCTATCTACCCGAATAGGATGTTTCAAATCGGATACTGGTATTGCTTTTTTAAATCCCCAAGAACTCAAACGATAAATTTTATAATATTGCTGATTTTTCATATTAAATAATCTTGGGCCAATCATTGAGATCTGAGCATCCTGATTTTGCTGTACCCATAAATAATCATGCAAGATTTGAGGAATAAAATATGAATCGATTTGGCTATCTTGATCAAAAAATACGACATAATCAGCAGCTAAAGCTAGGATTTTATTTATGCCTATATTTTGTGCAGCAGCGATTCCTACATTTTGAGATAAACATTCTAAATAAATATGCGGTATGCTCTCTAATTGGATTTTATTTTTTGAGTTATTATCGATAACAACGATCTCAGCAGATTGTTGTTTTAACACACCTATCAGCCTGATTAGTGAGGAAATTTCAGGATCAAACGTCACAATAATAGCACAAATTTTCACCTACTCAGTCCCTCACGAATACCTTTTAGCATCATTTTCATTTGTTCTTTGCGTTGTTGATTAAAAGCACAATACACCAGTAATGTAATCTGCATTTTGATTAAAGCCCAAAATTTCCAAGTAGTTGGAATATAGGGTAGTTTTATTAATTTTATCGTGTTTCTAAATAAAAAATAATGTCGCAGTGGTGAGCGTAGTGGCCAAACTCGCCAACCCAATAGCCAAAATTTAAAACTATCTTCTCCCATACGATGATCAAAAACAGCCTGAGGAATTCCATAAAGTAAATAGCCCGCAGCAATCAAACGAAAAGACCACTCTGTATCAAGATGATCAATAAACAGTTCTTCTTTTAAACCACCTAATTCAGAAAAGACCGCTAAACGCATAAATGTGCCACTACCATTAATATTGGTACATGCTATAGGTTGAACTTCTTCTGCCGATGGATAAATTCTTTGCCATAAACCATGCCGCATATAATGAAACCCGTGTTGCTGTTGAGTTTTAAAATCTACTAATCTTGGACCAACACAACCTACTCGTTTATTTTGATGTTCTAATTGCAGAAAATTAGATTCTAATATTTTTATGGCATCACTATCAAAAGCACTGTCTTGGTCAAGCAGAAGTACAAATTCAATCAATTCAAAGTTTAATTTTACATAATCTACACCTATATTCAGTGCTTTTGCCAAACCTTGATTTAACTGATTTTGGATCAAGATACAATTGCTTCTATTCTGAATTAAATTCTCAATCTGCTTAATTTCATCAATCTGTGAACCATTATCCACAATAATCCACAAGCACTTTTCTAGCTGCCTGAATTGCTGTTCTAACAATAACAGATCTGGATGATAGGTGACTGTAATTGCAGCAATATTCATGCTATTCACAAGTTTAATCCTTAGAGGTGGATCAATTGATGGCAATCTTTGACTGAAGATTCTCGATGCGCAATGATAATTAGAGTTTTTTTACCATTGAGCTGCCGTATAGCCTCATTGACTGCATATTCTGTTTCAGTATCCAATGCGCTAGTCGCTTCATCCATAAATAAAATTTCTGGATCTTTGTATAGAGCCCTTGCGATTCCTAAGCGTTGACGCTGACCGCCCGACAGCATGACTCCACGCTCCCCCACTACAGTCTGATAAGAATTTTCCAAATTAGTTTGGATAAATTCATGGATTTGTGCTATTTGCGCTGCACGAATAACCGCATTCATATCAATTTGATTTGTTGGCACACCAAATGCAATATTTTCAGCGATGGTTTTATCTGCAAGATAAATAGTTTGAGGAACATAGCCTAATCGTTGATACCATGCCTCCTGATTTTGATCACTCAATTCAACATCATCAATATAAACTTTTCCTTTTTGAGGATGTAACAACCCCAATAAAATATCCATTAAAGTACTTTTTCCACATCCACTTTTACCCACAATCCCTATACTTTGGTTTTTATGAATTGTTAAATTAAAATCGGTAAAAATCTTTTTATCTAAACGATTAGGATAAGCGAACTCAATATTGCTTAACTGAATTTCTCGATTAAATACCAAAGATTCTGACTTACATTTTTCTTGAAAAATAAGTTCTTCCAATGCAAATTCTTGCTTAATACTGTTAAAAATATTTTCTGAAAATTTTATTTGAGTAATTGACCGATAAATATTTTGTGCTGCTGGCAACATACGATATGCAGCAAAGCCATACAATCCTAAAACAGGTAAAATATGAGAAACATCCTTACCTGAAATCACCAAGCTAATGGCAAGAATAATCAGACATCCATAAGCTACAGTTTCAACAACATGTAAAGGAATTTGACCTAAAGTATCTTTCGTTGCGAGGTTGCGAGAAAAAATCCGAGAATGATGTTCAAACTGATCAATATATGCTTGTTGAGCATGATTAATAATGACATCTTTAATTCCCTCTAGTGCTTCCTGACAAGACTGATGTCGCTGCTGACTTGCTTCAGCAAAGGTTTTCCCGATCAAATTGAGTCGCTGTTTCACAATTTTATAAATCATCAAATAGAAGCTGACCAAAACTGTTGCTGTTAAAATTGCCATCACTGGATCATAAAACAACAAAATAGCCACCATGGCACAGACCACAATTCCATAAGACAAGATCAGTAATGCAGGCTGAATCATACTCCAAACCAACTGATCGGTTTCATTCAAAATACTATTTACAAGCAGCGAACTATTTCGTTGAATAAAGAACTCATATTTTTGTTTGAGATAAATTTTTAACAGTCGAGTAGAAAAATAATGTCGCTGCAAACTACTAAAACGATTGAGCGCATATTGAGTAACAATTTTGAAACCCGCAGAAAAAACAACAATAAATAAAGAAATAAAGCCCAAATAAACAATGAACTGCCGATTATCCTGTGCTGCTGTGAGTATATATAGTTTTTTTAACAGTGGATTTACTTCAATTACTGAGGCATTCGATAAAACCGCGAGGAAAGGCATAATAGAAATTACACCTACAGCTTCTATCATTGCCATCACAATGACTAAGCAAAGTACAAAAAGCAGTTTTCGCTTATCCAGAGGCGTCAGTATTTTCCATAACTGCTGTAAGGTCTTAAACACCAATAACCTCTATTTGTCATCTTTATACATAAGTGTCGTGATTTGTTCAGAAATCAAACCCATTAAGAAAATCATTATACTGCCTGTATAAAGCAAAGCACTCATATTAGTAAAACGTCTATATTCATATAACGTATAACCATACCAAGCTGTCGCCAAAGTAAAAAGCAATAATGCAAAGGGTAAAAACATTTTGAGTGGTGAATACAGCGTCGCAATTTTAAAGATAATCAATACAAAACGTGTGCCATCTTTAAATAGGCGAATATGACTTTTACCAATTCGTTTTGCCGCATGAATTGGGATATAGGTAACTGAGTAACCTGCTCTAAAAAAAGCCATGGTACTGGTTGTGGGATACGAAAAGCCATTAGGCAGTAGATATAAAAACTCACAGAATTTTTCTGCTCTCACAGCCCTAAACCCCGAAGTCAAATCTTCGACCTGATGCTCTGTCATATAGGTTGCTAACTTATTATAAAAAGCATTGGCAAAACCACGCCCTAAACTCGCCTGTGAGCCTTTTTGACGTGCCCCAACCACCAAATCATAACCCTGTTCTAGTTGCTCAATAAATCTAGGAATATCCGCAGGATCATGTTGCCCATCTGCATCCATAAAAATAATGATTTCACCCTGAGCATGGCGTGCACCTGTTTTAATCGCAGCGCCATTTCCCTTTGAGTAAGGATGTGACACGACTCGAGCACCCGCTTGTTCAGCAACCTGTAAGGTTTGATCCGTTGAACCATCATTGACGACTACAATTTCATCGACACAAGTTAACTGGCGAATTGCGGCAATGGTTAAACCAATTGCCGCAGCCTCATTTTTTGCAGGAAGTACAACACTAACTTTTAGCATAACCCATAGCCTTTTTAATTTTATCGGGTGCTTCAGCACAACTTTGCTGTAAAGGTGAGGTTGGATTTTCTGCCAAAGGGCATAAATCTTTTTGGACAAAATGAATTGCCTTGTCATATTGATGCTGCTCAAGCAACCATGCCAGTTTTAAATTGGCAACCCAAGGCGCTTGGGAAAGCATCCACATTTGTTCAATCTGACGCCCCTGCTCAGGAACGTTCTGTTCAACCGAAGCAATCATATACAAATTATTATGTAAGCCTAAATGATTACCAACATTTAAGCCAGTTGCAGGGCTGTTCAAAAATTTCTGATTTAACTGTTTTAAAGTTTGTAAATTTACCAGCTTACATTGTTTATTTTCCACCATATCAAACATAGTCGACAATGTTGATGGTAAACCTGCGATAGAACGTAAGGGGCGACTATATGCAAGCAAATCTTTTTGGGCACTTTGCACACCACTATTTAGATTCATCGAACAGGCAATAATCATTTGCTGAACATACGAATTTAAGCAATCAGGACAATTCTTGGTATTTTGTGTAACAACCATCAAAGCATCAGGTTTATTACCATCTGCCAAAAGTTTCAATGCCAAATGTTCAGAAGCACGCATTGAACCTTTTTGAGTATATTGCCAACCATAAGCAGCATAATACTGATTACCCCATGTTTTTGTCACTAAATAACAGCAAGCTGCCAAAATCACCAAATAGCCAGACAATAATGTTGCCATAAAAATTTGTGATTTTTTACCATGAATGGTGCTAATCAAATATACCACACAAAAACAGACCGCAAAGGCTGCCACATAGTTACGATGTTCGTAAAACAACTCAAGTGGAACAATGGTTGACTCTAAAAGATGTGCCGTTAAAAACCATAAGATTGCAAAACTAAAAACAGCAAATTTACGACGGAAAACGACCGCAACAATTGCTAAAACCAACCAAAATACAACGCTAAAGCCACTATATAAGCTCACAAATGCTGAGCTATTGGTTGGGTAGCTATCATGAAATGGCGTATAAGAGAAAATATCGGGAACAAACAGTAAACGCAGATAATCTAGCAAAATCTGCGGTTCAGTCGAAATACGCTCTACAAATGTATAGGGGCGATCAGCATAAGCCGTTTGTATGTGCGGCAACAAACTAGCCAAATACAATACAACCAGTGTATAGCACCCACCTAAAGCAGTTAAACGTAATTTCCGACCATATTGATACTCGACCTTAGCACTCAGTACGGTCATTTCCATAACAAATAAAAACAGCGGCAACAACACGCCATTTTCTTTGGTAAACATTGCCAATAAGGTAAATAAAGCAATTGCTGTATAAACCAAAAACTGTCCGCGTTTGGCATGTCGAACCTGATGATCAAGTGCGTACAAATAAGCCAAAACACCAGCAAAGATAAAAGTCGCAGACAAGCTTGCCATGCGCTGAATCGCAATCAATGACGTTGAAATATTTAGAGGTAAAATCAACCAAAAGAAACTGGTAAATAAAGCAAATAATGCCTGATATTTTGAGTTGGGCTTAACCAGTTGAAATAATTTAAAACTCAGGAAATAAACCAGTACGCCATTCAACAAATGAATCAGTGTATTTAAACGGAAAAAATTCTGTGGATGATCAGGCCAATCTCCCGTATTGAGCAAAAAGCTCAGCATGGCAATCGGGCGACCTAGAGGACCAGAAGTTTCATTGGCTACATATTGCAAGCCTGTTTGAAAATCATGAACTTGCTGTAAATTACCCAATGGACGAAAGTCATCAAAGTAAAATGCACCTGTAAAGCCTTGGCTATAGATCCAATATACAACCCCTGTTAATAGTAAAAAAATACCAAAAATTAATTTATTATTTTGTAAGGCTTGCATGCTGCATTCCCTTTTAAAGACATGTCGTCAGTATATAGTGCCCGCTTCTTTCAGCAATAAAAAAAGAGTGCTGAAGCACTCTTTTTTTAAACTAAGAATTAACCGCCACAGCTCACTGGTTTGTATTTAGCATCAGCAGTACTTGCACAAGACCAAGTACCAGACGCTGTACGAGACCAAGTGACAGTTTTAGATGCAAGTGTAGAAGATGCACTACCAGCAAATGTACCAGAAATTGTACCCGTCGTAGACAACACCGTTGTGTTGGTTGCTGCAGCCGTGCTATATGTTGCTGATGCTGGAGAATTTAAAGACAAGATGTTAGAACCACTCCAACCAAGTGTTGTACAAGCACCTGAAGCTGTTTGACCATTGTTCAAGCAGTCTTCATAAGAGGTTTTCAAAGCACCCAATTCAGCAATTGCACGAGTCACTTGTGACTTAGCGATATAGGTTTGGTAAGCAGGGATTGCGATTGCTGCAAGAATACCGATAATCGCAACAACGATCATCAACTCAATTAAGGTAAAACCTTTTTGTGCGTTCATAGACTTTCTCAAAAAGTGGAAATTTTTGTATTTGTGAATTGACTTAGACAATTGATTTGCAAAGCCATCAATGCTTCTGTCAAACCTTGGCTATAAACCAAATAAATAATTGTTTTTATTAGTAAAAAAATACCAAAAATCAATTTATTATTTTATAAGGCTTACATATAACTTTTTTTTAATACATACTGTCATGTATATAGTTTTTGCTTTTTCAGTAATAAAAGAAGGAGTGCCGAAGCACTCTTCTTTTTAAACTACAAATTAACCGCCACAGCTCACTGGTTTGTATTTAGCATCGGCAGTACTTGCACAAGACCAAGTACCAGACGCTGTACGAGACCAAGTTACAGTTTTAGATGCAAGTGTAGAAGATGCGCTACCACCAAATGTACCAGAGATTGTACCAGTAGTTGACAATACTGCCGTATTGGTTGTTGCAGCTGCGCTAGTATTCGCACTAGCTGGAGCAGTTAAAGACTGGATGTTAGAACCTGTCCAACCAATTGTACACTTACCTGCAGCAGTTTGACCGTTGTTTAAGCAGTCTTCATAAGAGGTTTTTAAAGCACCCAATTCAGCAATTGCACGAGTCACTTGTGACTTAGCGATATAGCTTTGGTAAGCTGGGATTGCGATTGCTGCAAGAATACCGATAATCGCAACAACGATCATCAACTCAATTAAGGTAAAACCTTTTTGTGCGTTCATAGACTTTCTCCAAAAATGGAATTTTTTGTATTTGTGAACTGACTTAGACAATTGATTTGCAAAGCCATCAATGCATCTGTCAAACCTTGGTTATAGATCCTATAAAAAGATTAATTCACTAAGGCTTGCATGCTGCATCCCCCTGAAAAGACATGCTGTAATATATAGTTTTTTGATTTTTGGTAATAAAAAAAGAGTGCTGAAGCACTCTTCTTTTTAAACTACAAATTAACCGCCACAGCTAACTGGTTTGTATTTAGCATCAGCAGTACTTGAACAAGACCAAGTACCAGACGCTGTACGAGTCCAAGTTACAGTTTTAGTTGAAAGTGTAGAAGATGCGCTACCACCAAATGTACCAGAGATTGTACCAGTAGTTGACAATACTGCAGTGTTAGTTGTTGCAGCTGCGCTAGTATTCGCAGTAGCTGGAGCAGTTAAAGATTGGATATTAGAACCAGTCCAACCAATTGTACAAGCGCCTGCAGCTGTTTGACCGTTGTTCAAGCAGTCTTCATAAGAAGTTTTCAAAGCACCCAATTCAGCAATTGCACGAGTCACTTGTGACTTAGCGATATAGCTTTGGTAAGCAGGGATTGCGATTGCTGCAAGAATACCGATAATCGCAACAACGATCATCAACTCAATTAAGGTAAAACCTTTTTGTGCGTTCATAGACTTTCTCCAAAAGCGGAAGTTATTTTGTGTTTGTATAATTTACTTATACAATTTGTTTGTATAGTAATAATAGCACAGACTGTGCCAACTTTTTAATAGCTTTGATTTTAAAAGATTTAATTTTTTTGTATTTTTTTTAGACTTTAAAATCTGACTTTTCTGTAACAGTGTCGAGTTAGAAACTGACATTTTTTGTCAACTCCTGACCCAATTTTAGTAGATTGATTTTTTTTTAACTTATTTTTGTTTATTCATTCGGCAGAAAAGCTAAAATTTATACGCTTAAACAGATGTAACAAAATATTCTTAAAATAAACTGAATTGCAAAACTGCTCAATGATTCTCTAAAGCATTATTTTTTAATTATTATTCATCAGTAAAGCCTGTTTGGCATATCAAAGATTATTTTTACAACAGTCACCCAAAAACGCCATCTACTCACAATGTATCGCTGTGAGCAATAAAAAACCCCGATTTTGGTCGGGGTTTTTCAACTCAGGCGAGTTTAAACATCTAGGTAATCCAAGATACCTTCGGCAGCTTGTCGACCTTCCCAGATTGCAGTGACCACAAGGTCAGAACCACGCACCATATCACCACCCGCAAAAATTTTCGGGTTTGACGTCTGGAACTTAAATGGTTGCTGTTCAGCCGCAACAACACGACCCGAACCATCTAGGTTGATATTTGCACCTTCAAACCAGTCTGCAGGGCTTGGACGAAAACCAAATGCCAGTAAAACGGCATCTGCTGCTAAAATTTCTTCTGAACCCGGTACAGGCTCTGGGCTACGGCGACCACGGCTATCAGGTTCACCCAATTGAGTCGTAACCACTTTAATGCCTGTGACTTTACCATTTTCACCAACCACTTCGATTGGCTGACGGTTAAACAGGAAGTTCACCCCTTCTTCACGCGCATTTTTGACTTCACGGCGTGAACCCGGCATGTTTTCTTCATCACGGCGGTAAGCGCAAGTCACTTCCGCAGCACCTTGACGAATTGAAGTACGGTTACAGTCCATCGCAGTGTCACCACCACCTAGAACAATCACTTTTTTACCTTCCATGCTGATGTATTCAGATGCTTCTTTTTCCCAACCTTGACAACGGTTGACGTTGGCAATCAAGAAATCAAGTGCATCATAAACACCATCAAGGTCTTCACCCGGGAATCCACCTTTCATGTACGTGTATGTTCCCATGCCCATGAAAACTGCATCGTATTCTTCAAGCAATTGCTCAATGGTCACGTCTGTACCGATTTCAGTATTTAAACGAAAATCAACGCCCATGCCGTGGAAAATTTCACGGCGACGTTTCATCACGTCTTTTTCCATTTTGAATTCTGGAATACCAAAAGTCAGCAATCCACCAATTTCAGGACGTTTGTCAAAAACAACAGGTTTAACCCCATTACGCACCAAAATATCAGCACAGCCTAGACCCGCAGGTCCTGCACCAATGATGGCAACTTTTTTGTTTGTCCATTTCACGCTAGACATATCTGGACGCCAGCCCAAAGCAAAAGCCGTGTCGTTGATATATTTTTCAGCATTACCAATCGTTACCGCACCAAAGCCGTCATTTAAGGTACAAGCCCCTTCACACAAGCGGTCTTGTGGACAAACGCGACCACAGACTTCAGGCAAAGTATTGGTTTGATGGCACAATTCCGCTGCTTGGAAAATACGACCTTCTGAGATCAGTTTTAACCAGTTCGGAATGTAGTTATGCACTGGGCATTTCCATTCACAGTATGGGTTACCACAACCTAAACAACGGTGTGTTTGGTTTTTAGCAACATCGGCTGTGAAAGGTTTATAAATTTCCACAAACTCTTCTTTGCGGACAGTAATATCTTTTTTCTCTGGATCTTGGCGTGCTACATCCAGAAACTGAAAGTCATTATTTAGGCGCTCTGCCATTGTTCTCTCCGTGGGTAAGTGTGAATAACGCTCCCGTTACTCACACCTGCCTATCAATACTTGAGTAGTGGAATTATTGAGGATCTGCTTTGGTTTTTTTCAACAAAGTCAATAAGTTGGCCGCTTTTGGTTTTACCAACCAGAACTTACGACTATAGTAGTCAAACTCATTACGGATCTTATACGCCCAAGCACTACCTGTTTCTTTAATATGTTCATCTAAAATACGAAGCAAGAACTCTTGATGGTCTTCCATCGATTCAGTTGAGATACGTGTCAAGTCAATCAATTCGTGGTTATAGTAGTCCACAAAGTCATTGTCAAGATCAAGTACATACGCAAAGCCACCTGTCATACCTGCACCGAAGTTATGACCCACTTTACCCAGTACTGTCACGATACCGCCTGTCATGTATTCACAGCAGTGGTCGCCCGCACCTTCAATCACCGCAAATGCACCAGAGTTACGAACTGCGAAACGCTCACCTGCTGTACCTGCTGCAAACAACTTACCGCCTGTTGCACCATACAAGCAAGTATTACCAATAATCGCTGTATTTTGCGTTTGGAATGGCGAACCTTTTGGTGGGAAGATCGACACTCGACCACCCGCCATACCTTTACCGACATAGTCGTTGGCATCGCCTTCAAGTTTGATATGCAAACCACCCGCATTCCAAACACCCAGTGATTGACCTGCTGTACCTGTCAAATTCAAGATGACTGGATGTGCTTCCATGCTCAAATCACCGTAACGACGAGCAATTTCACCTGACAAGCGTGCACCAATCGAACGGTCACAGTTACTTACAGGGTAAGAGAACTCACCGCCCTGACCTGATTCAATCACAGGTAAAGCTTCGCTCACCATTTTCTCAGCAAGAACACCTTTATCAAATGGTGCATTGCCCTGAGTTTGGCAGTATTGCGCTTTGCCTTCTGCTGCAGGATGTGACTCAAGTAATGGCGTCAAATCAAGATGCGCGTGTTTGTCAGTTTCACCCGGTAATACTTCAAGCAAGTCCACACGACCAATCAAGTCTTTGAGTGATGCAACACCCAATGCAGCCAACCATTCACGTGTTTCTTCCGCAATAAAGTGGAAGAAATTGATCAACATTTCAGGTTCACCGATATAGTGATCCTGACGCAAGTTATCTTGCTGAGTTGCAACACCTGTTGCACAGTTATTCAAGTGACAAATACGCAGGTATTTACAACCTAAAGCGATCATTGGGGTTGAACCAAAGCCAAAGCTTTCTGCACCCAAGATAGCTGCTTTTACAACATCCAGACCTGTTTTCAAACCGCCGTCAGTCTGTACACGAACCTTGCCACGCAAGTCATTCACGCGAAGTGCTTGATGTGCTTCACTTAGACCCAATTCCCACGGAGAACCCGCATGGTGAATTGAAGACAATGGCGAAGCTGCTGTACCACCGTCATAACCTGAAATAGTAATGAAGTCGGCATAAGCTTTGGCAACACCCGCTGCAATTGTCCCTACACCCGGTTCAGAAACCAGTTTTACCGATACCATTGCTTTCGGATTGACTTGTTTCAAGTCAAAGATGAGCTGTGACAAATCTTCAATCGAGTAAATGTCATGGTGTGGCGGTGGAGAAATTAGCGTTACACCCGGCACAGAGTAACGTAAACGAGCAATTAAGCTGTTCACTTTACCACCTGGTAACTGACCACCTTCACCTGGTTTTGCACCTTGTGCAACTTTAATCTGCAAGACTTCTGCTGAAGTTAAGTATGCTGGAGTTACACCAAAACGACCTGAAGCGATCTGTTTGATTTTCGAGTTACGAATTGTGCCGTAACGCGCAGGGTCTTCACCACCCTCACCCGAGTTTGAACGCCCACCAATGGTGTTCATTGCAATCGCAATCGCTTCGTGTGCTTCTGGAGAAAGCGCACCCAAAGACATCCCCGCAGAGTCAAAACGTGGCAGAATTGCTTCAACCGCTTCAACCTGATCGAGTGCAATTGAATTCGTGGTTTTCAACTTAAATAAATCACGAATGGTTGCCACTGGGCGGTTATTCACCAACTCAGCATATTCTTTAAAGTCTTCGTATTTGCCTGAACGTACAGATTTGTGTAAAGCATTGATCACATCAGGGTTAAATGCATGATATTCCTTACCAAACACGAATTTCAACATACCGCCTTGGTCGATTGGCTTACGGTTTTTCCATGCCAAATCTGCCAATTGTTTTTGGTCATTTTCAAGGTCAACAAATGTCGCACCCTGAATACGGCTTGGTACGCCAGTGAAACACTTATCTACAACTTGTTTCGACAGACCAACTGCTTCAAAGAGTTGACCACCACGATAAGATGCAACAGTTGAAATCCCCATTTTAGAGAGAACTTTCAACAAGCCTTTCTCAATACCTTTACGGAAGTTGGCTTGGGCGTGGATTGGGTCACCCAACAATTCGCCTTTTGCAATCAAGTCATTGATGACGTCATACGCCAAGTATGGATAGATCGCGGTTGCACCAAAGCCCAAGATCACTGCAAATTGGTGTGGATCACGTGCAACAGCAGTTTCCAAAATCAGGTTCGCGTCGGTACGTAAGCCTGTTTTACCTAAGTGGTGATGAATTGCACCAGTCGCCAAAACAGCATTGGCAGGTAAATAACCTTCACGGATTTTCTTATCTGAAATCACCAGTAAAGTTTTACCCTCACGGATAGCCTGTGCAGATTCTTCACAGATACGTGCAATCGCAGCTTCCAAACCTTCTGACTCAGGGTAGTTCAAGTCGATGTCGGCAATCTCATAGCCTTTACGACCCAAAGTACGCAACTGATGCATTTTTGAATTTGAAAGCACTGGACTTGAGATAATCAAACGATCTGCATGCTCAGGGCCTTGTTCAAATACGTTTTGTTCGCGTCCCATACAGGTTTCAAGTGACATCACAATCGATTCACGTAATGGATCGATTGGCGGATTGGTGACCTGAGCAAACTGCTGACGGAAGAAATCCGAAACATGACGGACTTGACGTGACAATACCGCCATTGGCGTATCATCACCCATTGAACCCACAGCTTCCTGACCACTTTCTGCGATAGGACGCAACAATTGATCACGCTCTTCAAATGTCACCATAAACATTTTCTGAGCTGCTTTTAGATTGTCACCTGTTAAACCTTTATCAATTAAATGCTCTTCAAGCTCTGGGCTACCTTGTAGACGCACTGCATTTTCACGCAACCATTGACGGTATGGACGCATCTTTTTCAAGTGTGAACTAACATCACTGGTATCTAGCAGCTTGCCTGTTGCGGTATCGATCACGAGAATCTGACCAGGTCCCACACGACCTTTAGAAATAACATCTTCAGGTTCGTAGTCCCATACACCAATCTCAGAAGCAAGGGTCATATAACCATTTTTGGTAATCACCCAACGCGCAGGACGTAAACCATTACGGTCAAGCATACAAATCGCATGACGACCATCTTGAATGACTAGACCCGCAGGGCCATCCCATGCTTCCATGTGCTTAGAGTTAAATTCATAGAATGCACGCAAGTCAGCATCTAAAGTTTCAACGTTTTGCCATGCTGGTGGTACAAGCATACGTAGCGCACGGAATAAGTCCATGCCACCACCCACCAAAATCTCAAGCATGTTGTCTAGGCTTGAGGAATCTGAGCCTGTCACATTGACCAATGGATTAAGATCAGTTAAGCCTGGCAGTAATGGATTTTCAAATTTTGGAGTACGTGCAATTGCCCAGTTACGGTTTGCAGTAATGGTATTGATTTCACCATTGTGCGCCAAATAACGGAATGGCTGCGCCAATTTCCAACGTGGCAAAGTATTGGTTGAGAAACGTTGATGGAACACCACAATATGAGATTCCAAGCGCTCATCGGCAAGGTCTGTATAGAAGTCAGCAATCGCAGCTGGCATCATCAAACCTTTATACGTAATGACATTTGAGCTTAATGTTGTCACATAAAATGAAGCATCATTGACAAGTGCTTCTTCTGCACGACGACGTGCCATGAATAGCTTACGGTTGAATTCAACCTCGCTCACACCCATTGGGCAGTTCACAATCACTTGTTCAAATGCAGGTAGAGACTCGAGTGCAATTTCACCAAGAACATCGTTATTGGTTGGCACAACACGCCAAGCAATGACACGTAGACCTTCGTCATCGAGTTCTTTGGTGAGCACATTTTTTGAATGTTGTGCTAAAGCAGGGTCAAGATTTAGAAAAACAGTACCAACAGCAAAAATTTCGCTTAAGGTAATATCGCTGAGTTTTTTAGCCTCTTCACGGAAGAAAGCTTTTGGCATGGCAAGTAATAAGCCACAACCATCTCCTGTTTTACCATCGGCGGCAATCCCACCACGGTGCGTCATGCAGCTTAAACTATGAATCGCTGTCTTCACAAGATGATGACTAGCGTCTCCCTGCATATGGGCAATAAGCCCAAATCCACAGTTATCCTTAAACTCATCAGGTTGGTATAAACCTTGAGCGGGAGCTACAGTATTTGGCGATGGCATGTGCATAGCGTACCCTTCTTTCAACATTGCTCTATGAGCATCACATATATCAAATTCCCTTCGCGACTTAAGCCTCAGACCTCACAGCAAAAGTGCGCAGGCAGCTCTCAAGAATAGCCCCTTTGGGAGTTATCTTGCATTACTTTTATGACAAAAATATGCCTTTCTGCACTAGACTTTGGTTATGATTGGACAAGAGGCTATATGCGCCCACATTGAATTTTTTTGCTCCAAAATAAGGACAATTAACTCAACTCATGCACCATTTAAGCAAAATATGTGCCAAATAGTACATTTCACATACAAAATTCATATATTTCAGTTAAGTAAGCCTAAAAAGTGCATTAAAACAGATTTTACCGCTTGTTAAAAATGCACTTAAAATGTGCAAAATTTACATTTTGTTTATTTTTTGCCTTATTTTAGAACTTTTTTTATGCGATTTTCTTTAAAATTTACGCACAAAATCAGTGCATTTGTATTTTTTAATGAGGTGCTGATGCTTCTATCCCTGCCGATTGCGTTACACTGACTACATTCCCTTCATGATCTTTTCGTGTAATCGTAGTCTGTACAGCGGGCGTAGTGGTCGTCACCGTAGAAGTTGCTGGTACGACTGAAACTACAGGCGTTTGAGGAATCGCTGCTGGTTTTAGCTTCACATTATATAATTGCTGATTAGAAGACAATTCATCTGCCCCCATATCATTGACCAAATCAGCATAATTTTTGAGTGCGACAGTTTTAGGGTGAATTGATTTCGGTAAACCCAAATTCAATTGTTGTAATTGTTCTTGAGCATTATCCTCACTGTTATATAAACCATACAATAAGATATAACGCTCTGGCTGATGCTCTATCGATAAACGCAAATAAATAAATTTTTGGCGATCTGAACGTTTATCTAAAAAATCCTGTATTAACTCTTCTTTATTGGTTTCAAAAATTTCAAGCGCATAATTTTTAATATTGGTCTGAATAAAGTGTGTACCACGAAACTCAGCACTATGCTGACCTGAAGCCACAACACGTGTGGTTTGTTGAAGTGGGCGAACCTCATCAACCATCACCCCCAAATTGGGGATCGCAGACAATTTCTCCGCCTGAAACTGCGGTTGTACATCTTCTTGTGTAGGCTGAGCTGCATGCTTT
Organism: Acinetobacter sp. ME22; assembly: GCF_022012315.1. NCBI lineage: Bacteria > Pseudomonadati > Pseudomonadota > Gammaproteobacteria > Moraxellales > Moraxellaceae > Acinetobacter > Acinetobacter sp. ME22. The sequence continues at coordinate 62,544 of NZ_JAKLTL010000006.1, read as the reverse complement.
AGTGGCTTTGACGTACTAAATAACCCACAGATCCCTGCCGCAACTAAGCAGATACCACCACCAATCAACAATACTCGACGAATGATTGTGGTATTTGCCAATTGTTGCTCTAACATCATCGTACCTTATTCTTGATTCGCTAAAATGGCTTGTTGCATCAACTGAACATCAAAATCTTTCGTAATTACAGCTTGTCCAAGTTGACGGATTAGCACTAAACGTAACTGCCCATTGAAAACTTTTTTATCATGAGACATATAAGATAAAAATTGTTCCAATGGAATCACAGGGCATTTTATCGGTAATTGAGCACGCTGAATAATATTTTTTGTACGCAACACATCTGCTTCAGAGATCCAACCTAGACGACAAGATAAATCTGCTGCCATAACCATACCTGTTGCAACTGCCTCACCATGTAGCCAGACCCCATATCCAAGATAGGATTCAATTGCATGACCAAAAGTATGTCCAAGATTTAATAATGCTCGTTCGCCTTGTTCTTTTTCATCATTGGCGACAATTCGAGCTTTATGTGCACATGAACGATAAACAGCCTCAGCCAACAGATGCTCATCACCTGCAACCAATCCATCCATATGCTGTTCTAACCATGCCAAGAATTCAATATCACCCAGCAAGGCATATTTAATCACTTCAGCTAAACCTGCAGAAAGTTCACGTGGAGGCAGTGTTTTGAGTTGAGCCATATCCGCAAGAACAACTTGTGGTTGTTTAAATGCCCCAATCATGTTCTTACCCAATGGATGATTGATCCCAGTTTTCCCACCTACGCTCGAATCGACTTGAGAAAGTAATGTGGTTGGCACTTGTACAAAATCAACACCACGTTGGAAACTTGCAGCAGCAAATCCTGCCATATCCCCAACCACACCACCACCAAGCGCCAATACAGTACAGTCTCGGTTAAACCCTGAAGACAATAAAGCATCAAAAATAAGATTCAAATGTTCAATATTTTTATATTTTTCACCATCAGGCAAAATACAATGTGCAACAGTTTTGCCCAAGTTTTGCAATGCTTGTTGATAATGTTCCAAATATAAAGGTGCAACCGTATCATTGGATACAATCATGACTTGCTTACCCAAAATATAAGGCGCAAGCAATGCTTGAGGATCAAGCTGACTACCAATATAAATTGGGTAACGACGCTCACCCAACTCCACATATAACGTTTGCATAGTGAAAACCAAGAAAATTAAATTGAATAATGAACAGCGATATCTTTCAGAATCTTTTGTGCAAGTTCCCTTGCTCCACCTTGATGAGTATCAATCACGTAGTGTGCAACTTCTCGGTACAAAGGATCTCTTAAAGTCAGCAAGTCCTGTAACCGCTTTTCAGGGTTTTCGACTTGCAATAAGGGACGGTTTTTATCACGGTAAGTACGCTGTAACTGCACTTCAACAGGTGCAAATAAATAAACCACAATGCCCCGCTGATGCAAAGCATTGCGATTTGGCAATTGAGTAACTACTCCACCACCTGTTGCGAGCACCAAATTAGAACGCTTAGTTAATTCATCAATCACCAATTGTTCGCGCTGACGAAATCCGAGCTCACCCTCTTTTTCGAAAATCCAAGGAATTGAAGCACCTGTTTTCCGTTCAATTTCGTGATCACTATCAACAAACTCTCGACCTAAAAGCTCTGCAAGATGTCGACCAACAGTTGTCTTTCCAGCCCCCATGGGCCCTACCAAATAAATATTTGGCAGGGTATTGAATGCTTTGTTTGGCAAGGAGCCACCTACTCAATTACAGCGATGATTTTATATTAATGATTTCTAGAAACAGTGTCATCCACAATTCGTGGTGTAATAAAGATGAGAAGCTCACTTTTACTATCACTTGTAGTGGTCGATTTAAATAAGTTACCAATCCAAGGTAGATCACCCAAGAAAGGAACCTTACTCACATCTTTTTGTCGTGTATCTTCATAGATCCCGCCCAAGACAACGGTTTCACCATTATTAACTAATACATTGGTTTGCAATGCATTGGTATCAATAACATAACCCGCACTTGTCAAAGAACCGACTGTATCTTTGGTAATTTTCAATTTCATTTGAACATTACCATCTGGAGTAATGCTTGGAGTCACATTTAACTCCAAATTTGCATCTTGGAATGTCGTTGTTGTTCCAGAGTTTGCACTACTAGTTGAATAAGGAATCTTTTCGCCTGACTTAATAGTTGCCTCTTGTTTATCGCCCGTCATCACTTTAGGTGTTGAAATAACTTCACCTTGACCTTCAGCTTGTAATGCGGAGAGTTCCAAGGTTAATAATGTATCAGCTGTACTAATTAAACCAAATGCAATACTTGCAGCACTTGTTCCTGAACTTGAACTTGATGCACCAAAATCTACACCCAAATTATCAGAAATTGTATCGTCAGTACCGTTATATTTATTATTCCAACGAGTGGTTAAATTATCACTGTTACTTGATACGCTTGTGCCTGAGTCAACTCCCCATTTAACACCGATAGAACGGGAAAAATCTGTTGTTGCTCGAACAATACGTGCTTCAATCATCACCTGTTTTACAGGTAAATCAATTTGTTTAATGATATTTTTCAGCTGCTCAATTTTTTCAGCTGTATCATTCATAATCACTGTATTGGTACGAGTATCAGTTACGATAGAACCTCGGCTACTTAACAATGATCTCATTCCTTCATCTGTAGAAGAATTAGTATTTGTATTTGCCTTATTTGCAGCATTCTCAATCATGTTCTTGACGTCTTCTGCCTTCACATAATTAAGCTGCATTGTTTCACTTTGTAATGGCGCAAGCTTAATTGACTGAGCATATGCTTTCGCTTCATCTTCTTCTGATTTCAGCAACTCAGATACAGGAGCAACCCAGATGACATTACCATTTTTCCGTTTATCCAAATTCTTGGATTTCATAATAATATCAAGAGCTTGATCCCACGGAACATCTTTCAATCGTAATGTAATGTTACCTTGAACACTATCCGAGGTAACAATATTTACCCCTGTAAAATCTGCAAGTAGTTGCAGAACACGACGTACCTCAATATCTTGAAAATCTAGTGAAATTTTCTTGCCTGTATATTTATGACTAATACGTGGCTGATTAGCTACAGTTGTAGTTTCTTCTTTCTTTGCAACACTAATGACTAAACGGTTATCTGTTTGATATGCCATATAGTCAAAGCTACCATTGGATTGAATATTAACAATCCCATTATGCCCTTCATTAAAAGCATCCACCGAAGATACTGGGGTAGCAAAGTCATTCACATTTAAACGGCGCGCCAATGCAACAGGAATTTTATTCCCCAAGAAACGCACAACAATTTTATTCCCTTGCTGTTTGACATCAACAGGGGTATTTGGGTTGGACAAATCAATCACAACCTGCCCTTCGCCCTTATCACCACGATTAAAACCAACATTGGTCACACCTGTTGCTACCACTGTCTGTGGAACAACTGCTGGCATTTTTGTGGCTGCTGTAGCTGCACTATTAATCTTAAGAATAAAAGTATTGCCTTCTACACGGGTCGTAAAAGCACCTGCCTGCTTTAAGTTCACAGTTAAACGTGCACGTTGTGCGTCTGCCGCCAAATCCACTGAACTTGCTTCTGATGTTGAAACAGGAATAGATGCTTGTTTAACTGTTTGTGTTGCCTTATCAAAATCTAGAATTAGACGTGATGGTTGTTCAACCTGATAAGCCTGTGGTTGCGGTGGTAGACCATTAAACATGACACGGATTTCTGTGCCTTGCCCTGGAATTTGCATAGGTACAACATTTGTAATTGCAACAGCAGCATTCGCGATCTGCACCATTGCCATTGCGACAGCCCCTAGAGCAAATTGGTGAATAACTGGCTTCATTCGTTGCATATCCCCAAATTTTTTTACAGATTTTTTCATTATTATTCCTCAAATTATGCTGCTGGGCCAATTAAAACAAGGCTACGTGGACGTTCAATATAACCATCTCGACCATCCGACACAATCTCAACCAAATCAATTTGTGTTGGGGTAATCTTAGTAATACGCCCTTGGTTTAAGCCCATATAATTTCCAACCTGAACACGTTCAATTTGCTTATCGGGCGTTTGGATGAGAGCCAAAATCTGACCATTTGCACTACGCAAGCTCCCCTTAAACACCATTGATTCTAAAGCATAACTTTCAAGTGGTTGTGGTTGACGTGAGAAATCTGGATAAACTCGTTTACCTGCCATCACTTTTAACTCAGTAAAAAGAGATTGTGGCAGAAATGGACTACGTAAATTCTGTGCCGCATACTCAAAAGGAGGCACAGGGTCAAATGTCGGAGCCGGTTTAATTGGCATAGCAGGCTCACTCCGAATTTTTGCCATCTCCTCATTTACAGCATCAATTTGGGAACTACAACCCACCACCAGAAATACAGGCAATAAAGCAAGAATCATACGCTTGTTCATTATTTTGCTGCTCCTGATTGTGGCTCAGATGCAGATGCTTGCTCTTCTGCACCAAGGTAACGATAAGTTTTTGCATGAACAGTATAAGTCACAACAGGAATATCAGATTTTTTGTTGTCATCTTGCCCTGCAACCATAGAAAAGTCATGCATTGTTACAATTCGTGGTAAAGCTGCGATTGCACTGGCAAACTGTCCAAAGACATGATAATCACCCGTTGCCTGAATAGAGATCGGTTGTTCCATAAAGAATTCTTGTTTGACTTCTGGATCAAGCGAAATATTTTTAAACTTCAGACCTGCTGTCACACCTGTCACGTTAATATCTTCAACTAACCCTGGAATTTCAGATTCTTTTGGCAACTGCTGTAACTGCTGATTAAAATCGGCTTGCATTTTCACAAGTTGTTTTTGATACAACTGTAAATTTCGCAATTTAGAATCTTTTTCTCTATACTCATTGAGCAAATTGGCTTCTTGAGCTTGGGCTGTCGTAATCGAATCCATTTTCGAACTAATTAGCACGAAATAACCCACAATACATACAATGACAAAAATAAAAACCCAACAGGTTAGTTTAACCGAAATCGGCCATCCGCCATAATTTGCGGTATCTAATGAGTTAAACTGTTTCACAAAACGATCTAATGTCATTTTGTTTTTCACAGGTTTGACTGCATTTTCATTTGATTCATCTAATTGTTCTTGGCTCATTTTGCAGCCCCTTGTGTAGGTTGTGCCTCTGAAGCAACTTGATCTTCTGTGGTTTGTGCAATTTGCCCCAGATCAGCAGTTACAACAAATTTCCCATATCCTTCTTCTACACGTGGCACAACAGAGGTCTGTTGTGGTTGATTCGTTGTATTATCTGCAGAATCAAAGGATTTCATAAATACATTACGAAACCATGGTGAGTTGCCTAAATTACGCATAAAGTCAGCAACGACATTTGGACTCTCTGCCTTACCTTCAATGGTAAAACGATCACCTACACGTTCTAGTTTAGTTAAATACATATTGCTCGGTACAGAACGAGCAAGTTGATCAATTAAACGAACTGCGATTGGGCGTTGAGCCTGTAGATCTTGAATCAACTTCATACGCTCAACAATCGCTTGAGTTTGTTTTTGTAAGCCATCCAAGGACTTTAATTTTTGATCAAGCTGCTGATTGCTTGAAGTAATCAGTTGATTGGCATCTTCTTGATCACTTAATTTTTGATCAAAATACATCCATGTTACAAAAACAGCAAAAACCCCAAGGACAGCAACAAGAATTGCAATTAAAACAAAAGTTTTTTTACGTTGTTCTCGGAGTTCATCGCGCCAAGGTAATAAGTTTATTTTTGACATTAATCAAAACTCCTTAACGCTAAACCACAAGCAACCATAAGAGAGGAAGCATCATCTTCAATTTTCTTAATATTAATTTGCGGAGAAAAACCCATTTGCAAGAATGGATTTGCAACAGTGACACGGTATCCTAATTGTTGTTGTAATACCTTAGCCAACCCTGGCAAATTCGCCGTCCCACCTGCCAATAAAATATGGTCAATATCATTAAATTGTGATGATGAAAAAAACAACTGGAGTGAGCGCTGTGCTTGTTGAGCGACACTATCCATAAATGGCAATAGAACTTCAGAATCAAAATCATCTGGTAAAGTTCTTTCTTTTTTTGCTCGTCCTGCTTCTGGATAAGACAACCCATAGCGAGTCTGAATATCTTTGGTCAGTTGCTTCCCACCAAAAACATGTTCACGGGTATAAACAATTTTTCCATCTTGAACAACAGACAACGTTGTCATGGAATGACCGATATCTAAAATGGCGATAATCCGTGTCCCAAGCGGCAAGGTATTTGAAAATACTCCCAATGCTCGTTCCATGGCATAACTTTCAACATCTGCAACTTTAGCAGTTAGACCTGCATAAATTAAAGCTTCATTGCGAGCTTCCACGTTTTCGGTACGCGTTGCAACAAGCAAAACGTTCACACGCCCTGGACGCGATGCAGGGTCTGGAAGGACTTCAAAATCTAAACTGACATCATCAAGCGGAAATGGGATATACTGCTCAGCATCCATTCGAATTTGTATTTCTCGCTCATCATCATTCATATCTTCATCCATTTCGATGATTTTATGAATAACACTTGAAGTTGGAACTGCAAAAGCTGCATTTACCGTAGATGGATTTCCCACATCTAATGCTTTTTCTAATGCTTCTGCAACTGCTTCAGGATTGATGATATTTTTTTCAACTACAGCACCTTCTGGCAAAGGAATTAGGGCATAGCTTTCTACACAATAACGCCCACTCTTTACCGACAGCTCCAGCATCTTTACAGAAGTTGAACTAATATCAACCCCAATTAACCCCTTTTTAGGTTTACGATATAACCTTAGCACAATGTTTATTCCTGTTATTTTTTATTTAGAATAGCATAATACCCTGTCGTGTATGCGGTTTCGTCTGGATAATAACGTAATAATACCCTGAACAAGGTTCTTCTCGGCTATACTGGGCTTCAGCTATACTCAACTTCAGTCGCCCATTGCATATTAAATATTACTTGTTATGAAAAATCTATCGTGTTCAGGTCGAATTCATCCAATTTTTTTGTTTTTTCTAATTGTTATTTTGCTGGTTCCAATGGGCTTCTATGGCATGTATTTATACATCGCCCCTTCTTTACCTGAAATGAGCAGCTTGAAGAAAGCACCTTTGCTCAAACCCATTCAAATTTATACATCAGACAATCAACTAATTGCCGAATATGGTGGACAATTATCCGTTCCCGTTGACTATAAGCAAATTCCTACACATTTTATTCAAGCTTTTTTAGCTGCTGAAGACTCTTCTTTTTTTGAACATAGTGGCATTAGTTTTAAAGGCTTGGGGCGAGCTGTAAGTGAAAGTATCACAGGCTCTGATATACAAACAGGTGGTTCAACGATCACCATGCAGGTGGCAAAAAACTATTATTTAACTCGAGAACGTACCTTAAAGCGCAAACTGACTGAAATCTTCCTTGCACGTAAAATAGAACAAAACCTCAACAAACAAGAAATTCTCACGTTATATGTTAATAAGATTTTTCTGGGTAAAAATGCCTACGGTATTGCAGCAGCTGCCAAGATTTATTATGACAAGAACATTAATCAACTCAGTATTGCGCAGATGGCAATGATTGCGGGTTTACCTAAAGCGCCATCGAAGTATAACCCTGTTGCCAACCCTGAACGTGCCCTTGAACGCCGTAACTGGATTTTAGGGCGTATGCGTCAACTGGGTTATATCAATCAATCTGATTATCAAAAATCAATTGAAGAACCCCTCAATCTCAATATGCCAGACCGAGGTATTTCAACTCGCTATCCGTATGTCGGTGAGATGGTTCGTGCCGAGATTGTTGATAAGTTTGGTGAGCAGGCAGTCAATTCAGGTTTTAAAATCTACACCACGATTGATAGTAAACGTCAGGAATACGCTGAACAATCGGTACAAGAGGGTCTAGAAGATTATGACCGTCGTCATGGTTGGCGTGGTGCTGAAGCACATGGTGTTCCTTTATCGAGATTTTTTACATATGCCAATAATTACCCTGCAAAAGTCATTAAAGTTGAAAAGAACAGTTTTGAAGCTGAATTAAAAGATGGTGCGATTGTCACCGTTCCTTGGTCAGGTATGGCATGGGCACGTCCATATCGCAACGCCAATAGTGTCGGTGCAGCACCTACCCGCGCAGCTCAAATTGTAAAAACAGATGATATTGTTCGCTTACGTCCAAATGACAATAAAACGGTCTGGTCTTTGGTACAAATTCCGAAAGTACAAGGACAACTGATCGCAATGAATCCAAACAATGGTGCTATTGAGGCTGTTGTTGGTGGATACAGTTATGCGCAATCGACCTTTAACCGTGCAACACAAGGCTGGCGTCAACCCGGTTCAACCATTAAACCGTTTATTTATGCCCTTGCATTAGAGCGTGGCATGACACCTTATACGATGGTCAATGACAGCCCGATTACGATTGGTAAATGGTCACCTAAAAACTCGGATGGTCGTTATTTAGGAATGATTCCTCTGCGTCGTGCACTCTATCTTTCTCGAAATACGGTCTCTGTACGCTTGTTGCAAAGCGTAGGGGTTGATCGCGCGCGTCAATTACTGATGGACTTTGGTTTGCAGGAGAATCAAATTCCGAATAACTTCACTATTGCTTTAGGTACGCCGCAGGTACTTCCTGTACAAATGGCAACAGGTTATGCCACGTTTGCCAATGGTGGTTTCCGCGTTGAGCCTTACTTTATTGAGCATATTGAAGATGCGTATGGCAAAACCATTTATAAAGCCAATCCAGAATATGCATGTATTTCGTGTATCAATCCAGATCATCAAGAAGCGGCTTCAGAGCAGACCACCACACCTGATGATGAAGCATTTAAGCAACAGCCCGCTCTCACCACTCAACAAGCCGACGCAACTAAAAGTGATTATCGTCAAGCTCAGCGGATTATTAAATCCAGTTCCGCTTATGATATGGCAAACATTCTACGCGATGTGATTCAACATGGTACTGGACGCGCTGCCTTAAAAATTGGTCGTGATGATTTGGGGGGTAAAACAGGAACCACCAATGATGCCAAAGATGCTTGGTTTGCAGGCTTCAATGGGAAATTAGTGGCAGTTGCTTGGGTCGGCTTTGATCAGCCAACGACTTTGGGACGCTTAGAATATGGTGGCGTTGCCGCATTGCCTGTTTGGAGTAATTTTATGGCACGTTCTTTACAAGGCACACCATCAGCATGGGTGACTTTAGACAAAAATGCCAAAGCACCTATTTCTCATGGTCAAACGATTATTGAGCAGATTGATCGCAATGAAAATCGTGTTGCGCCACCACTGGCTCGCCCTGCTTATCGCCCTGCGCCTGCAGCAAAACCAGCCACACGCAAACAAGATGAAGAGGATTTTTCTGATCTACCAGGTGAGGAGATCCTCATTCCTACTGAAAAAGCTCCACCTAAGCTCAATAATCCACAACCTGCAACTGCGACTAAAAAATCCAATCCTGACGCTTTGGAACAACTGATTAATCAAGTGAACTAAACGTAGAAAGCCGTCAAATGACGGCTTTCTTTTTAAATAAATACAACTGAAAACTGGCTGTAACTTGCAAATGATCACGCTCTTCCAAAGCCTGACGTTTTTCAGGTTTCGCTTTGTAAGCATAAGGTGTCATTGCAAGTAAATTGATAATATCCTGTTGCTGCAAATCGAGTTCAGCATCAACGATAGATGATTCAATCAACTCAAAGTTTTCACTCATCTGTGCCACAAATTTTTCTGGCTCATGCAAATTGACTTGTTCAAACAAAGCTTCGCGTAAATCATATAAATGACGAGGCGCAGGCGTCACCACCAAACACAAACCATCATCTTTTAAAATGCGCAAAATTTCTGGTTGTGGAATTGGACTAAACAAACTGCTGCACAAATCAATTGACTGATCTAAAGCAGGTAAAACTGCCCCCGTTCCTACCACCCAAGTCACGGCTTGATTCAGTTTCGCTGCGCGTTGCACGGCACTTTTGGCAATATCCACACCGACACATTGTTCTACATGAGCTTGCATGGCACTGGTGTAATAACCCTCTCCACAACCAATATCCAACAATGTTTTTGGCTGATAACGCGCTAATAACTGCTCCACAGCCTGACGTAGCGGGGCATAAAAACCTGCGGAGAGAAATGCACGTCGTGCATCGACTGCTTCTGGGGTATCTCCAGGATGTTTGCTGTGTTTATGCTGTACCACATGCAAATTGACATAACCTTGTTTGGCTAAATCAAAACTATGCCCCTGCGGGCAACGCCAAGTTCTTGCATTTAAGGTCAGTGAATCTCGGCAAACAGGGCACATCAGCACTTGCATCGTGTTTTAACTCCAGTGAAAGGACAAATAAAAAAGCTGACCGAAGCCAGCTTTTTTTGCATTGGGTTTGGGATTAACGCAATTTTAACGTCATTAAGCCAACAACCACCAGAATAATTGTGATGATCCAGAAACGAATCACGACTTGGGTTTCTTTCCAGCCTTGTTTTTCATAGTGATGATGCAAGGGTGCCATCAAGAAAACGCGCTTATTACGCATGCGTAATGAACCAATTTGCAGGAAGACTGAAATCGCTTCCATCACAAAGACACCACCCATGATCGCGAACACAATTTCCTGACGAACCATCACGGCGATTGTACCGAGCATTGCACCGAGTGCCAGCGCACCAACATCTCCCATGAAGACTTGCGCTGGATGCGCGTTGTACCACAAGAATGCCAAGCCTGCGCCAATCATAGCCGCACAAATTACAATCAGTTCAGACGAGTATTTGATATATGGAATATGCAAATAACTGGCAAAACGGACATCCCCAGACAAGTAAGCAAATACGCCTAGACCCGCTGCCACCAAGACGACTGGCATGATCGCAAGACCATCCAAACCATCGGTCAAGTTCACCGCATTGGATGCCCCATTAATCACCAGATAAGTAAAGGCAATAAACGCTAGTCCAAACGGAATGACTGAAAACGGAATGCTCAGGTGTTTAAAGAATGGAATCAGTAAATCTAGCATATTATGTGTATAAACAGGATTATGCTGATTAATTGCAATCACATATAAGGCAATTCCAGCCCCTAAAGATGCCACTGATGTCCAAAAGAATTTCTTACGTGCAGGCAAACCCGCATTGTCTTTATAACGGATTTTGATCCAGTCATCAGCCCAACCGACTGCCCCAAAAATCACCATGACTCCAAGCACAATCCACACATATGGATTAGATAAATCTGCCCAAAGTAACGTACTAATCCCGATCGAAAGCAGGATTAATACCCCACCCATGGTCGGTGTACCCATTTTCTTGGCATGATTTTCTGGCGCAAAAGAACTGACCGCTTGACCGTATTTCAACGCACGCAATTTGCGAATCATCACTGGCCCAAGAAATAGCCCAATCAGCAATGCCGTCAATACACTCAGCAAAGCACGTAATGTCAAATAACGAACAACTTTGAAGGAACTGTCAAATCCCGCCAAATGTTCAAACAACCATAACAGCATTTAAAGCGTCTCCATCAAATCAGCCATCAACGTCTCCATATGGGTATAACGAGAACCTTTAAACAGGAAACTCATGGTCTGAAGTTGATGTTTGTCTACAAGATTGATTAAAAAGGACAATGCTTCTGCTTGAGTCTTAAAGGCATGACAATGTGATGTCGCCGCACCTGCAAGTGTAGCATTCGCAAACTCACCGACTGCAACAAGATAATCTAAACTGCAAGTTGCCAAATCACGCCCCAATGCAAAATGTTCATCGCGACTAGATTCACCCAACTCACCAATATCACCCATCACCATGACTTTAATGCCCTGTTGCTGAGTCAAAACTTCAGCCGCAGCACGCATTGATGTTGGATTGGCATTATACGTATCATCAATCAATAAGTATTGTTCATGCTGAATAAAGTTCAGGCGACCTTTTGCCCCTTTCGCCTGCTGTAAACCTTGCACCACATCATCAAGGGAAATACCAATTGCTAAAGCAAACGCACAGGCAGCTAAGGCATTTTGCACATTGTGTAATCCTGCAAAAGGCAACTCAACCGATGCTGAACCTTGCGGCGTATTGAGAACAAAGCTGGCTGATTGTGGATGCAGTTGAATTTGCTCAGCAAAAACATCACCACCTTCACCAAAACTTAAGCGTTTTTCCGTTTGAACAGCCGTATTGATTTGTGCAGTAAAATCATCTGCTGCTGGAACAATGGATGTCCCCTCAACAGCAATATGACGATAAATTTCCGACTTGGCTTGGCAAATTTTTTCACGCCCACCAAATTCACCTAAATGAGCAGTCCCAATATTGAGAATGCCTGCCACCTGTGGCTGTACCAAATTTGAGGTGTAATCAATTTCACCGACATGACTCGCACCGAGTTCCATCACCGCATACTGATGTTCTGGACGCAATTCCAATAACATCATCGGTACGCCTAAATCGTTATTGAGGTTACCACGAGTAATCAGTGTGGGAGCCAAACGAGATAAAATGCTGCCGAGCATTTCTTTGGTCGTGGTTTTACCACTGCTACCTGTCAGTGCCAAGACTTTCAGCAAAGGAAATTGTTGTCGGCGAAATTGCCCCAAATGTCCCAAAGCCAAACGCGTATCAGCAACCACCAATTGGGCAATGTCAAGCTGTTCAATCGGACGTTCTACAATAACAACCTGACAACCTTGTGCCGCAACATTTTGTACAAAATCATGGGCATCAAAACGTTCACCTTTGAGCGCCAAAAAGGCATCTCCTGCTTCGGCATGACGTGAATCGGTTAAAACCCGCTTAATCGTTTGTTCAGGCTGCTGGTCTTGATACCAGTAGCCTTGTGTCGCCTGTTGGAGTTCAGCCGCTGTCCAAGGCATCAAGGGAACAGTGCTAGTGGTCGATGTATGCATGTGCGTTAATTTTCCAAAGCTGAATACGCGGTAAGCATTCCGTGCTGATGATCGATAGCCGCTTTTACTTCTACCACATCATCAAACCAATGACGAACGCCATCGATTTCCTGATAATTTTCATGTCCTTTGCCTGCAATCACCACAATGTCGCCTGCTTGCGCTTGCGCTACAGCAAACTTAATCGCTTCACGGCGATCATGAATTTCATGAACTTCATGCTGGCTAAAATCAATCCCCTGTTTCATATCGGCAAAGATCTGCTCAGGGTTTTCAGTACGCGGATTATCTGAGGTCAGCAACACAGGATTAGCATGGGCAAGAGCTGCCTGAACCATCAGTGGACGTTTGCCACGGTCACGGTCTCCACCACAGCCGAACACAGCCCATAAACGGTGTTCAACATGACGTTGCAAACTGGTCAAAACCTGAACCAAAGCATCTGGGGTATGCGCATAATCCACCACAAACAAGCGCTGTTGATCACGCAACACCTGCATACGCCCAGGAGCACCTTTTAGCTGTGGAACAACAGCGACCAATTCAGCCAAGTCAAAACCTGCCGCATATGCTGCAATTAAACTAGCCAACAAGTTTTCAACATTGAACTTACCAAGCAATGGGCTACTGACAGTAAACTGCCCGACAGGACTATGTAAGGTAAAACATGCACCTTGCAAGCTAAAACTTAAATCTGAGACATAAAAATCAGCGTGTTGTTGAATTGCATAAGTGAAAATTTTCGGTTGTGCCGAATTATGACGGGCTGCATTCAGCATTACATCAAAATGCTCATCATCCAGATTAATCACCGCATATTTCAGTGTTGGGAATGCAAACAAGCGTGATTTGGCTTCGGCGTATGCTTCAAGTGTTTTGTGATAATCCAAGTGGTCGCGGCTTAAATTGCTATACACCGCAATTTCAATATTACAGCCATTTAAGCGACCTTGCTCCAAACCATGTGAACTGGCTTCAAGTGAGGCAAAACTTGCCCCCTGTTCAGCATAGCTATGCAATAAGTTTTGCAGATGAATGGCATCAACCGTGGTATGTGTCGAGGTTTCTAGATTCGGTAAAATCCCGTTCCCTGTTGTTCCCATGACCGCACAACGCTGTTCTTGAGCACTGATCAATTCCGCAATTAAACGGGAAATGGTGGTTTTTCCATTGGTTCCCGTGACTGCCAAAATACGCAGATTTGTAGTCGGTGCCGTTGCCTGTAAATAAGCTTTTTGCCATGCACCCATTTGTTGACGTACATCTGGACAGACCAAACAGTTTTCTAGTGCCAAAGCCTGCTCTGCAATCACGCCAATCGCACCACGTTGCAATGCTGCTTGAGCAAAAGCCAAGGTTTTTTCAGGTTGTGAATAGCTGGTCAGTGCAATAAAAATCTGCCCTGCTTCCACAGCACGACTGTCTAAACAAAACCCACCAAATGCTTGGGTCATCCAAGGTTGAACTGACTCAACAGGATAAATCTGTTGCAACGTAATCGACATGAAAACTCACCAATTATTGAATTTTAGGGGCTTGTAAAGGTTTATCTAAAGGAACGTCTAACAGGCGTAAGAATTCCTGCATGGTTCGAGCAAATACAGGGGCAGAAACCGTACCACCATAATATGTGCCTTGCGGGTTTTCCACCACAACAACCATTGCAATACGAGGATTACTCACAGGTGCAACCCCTGCAAACAATGCACGATATTCTGTCTTCGAATAACCACGGCGGTCTGCATTCAATTTATGCGCTGTCCCTGTTTTACCTGCCACACGATAACCCGGAATCTGTGCCTGTGTTGCTGTACCACCAGGTTGAGTCACCTGCTCCATCATCAGTACCACTTGATCTGCAATCTTAGGATCAAGCACTTGTTTCCCCTGAGCAGGTTTGTTCAGCTTATACAAGGTGAGTGGCATCTCTACCCCATGATTTGCCAACATGGCATAACCTTGTACCAACTGTAAAACAGTTGCATTGAGACCATAACCATAAGCCATTGTGCCAATCTCGGACATATTCCAGTATTTTGATGGCAAGATTAAACCTGCACTTTCCCCTGGAAAATGTACCGCGGAACGTTGACCAAAGCCGACACGTTTAAAGAAAGTTGGAATAGTTGGTGTTGGCAATGACAATGCAATGGTTGCCGCCCCGACGTTGGAGGATTTGATAATCACCCCTGCCAAGGTCAATGCACCATAATTATGGGTATCATGAATAATATGATTGCCAATTCTCATGGAGCCAGGAGCCGTATTAATGACACTGTTGGCTGTATATTTACCACTTTCTAATGCTGCTGAAATGGTAAAAGGTTTCATGGTTGAACCCGGTTCAAACATGTCAATCGCACCACGGTTACGCATGGCATCCTTGTTGTTCAAACTGGCTTTATCATTTGGGTTATACGATGGCCAACTGCTCATCGCCAAGATTTCACCTGTTTTGACATCGACTGCAATTGCTGTTGCTGAACGTGCATTATTGGCAATTCCTGCTGCAGTCAACTCTCGATACATGATGTACTGCAAACGTGAGTCAATGCTTAGGGTAAAGTTTTCACCCGCCTGTACAGGTTTCACCACTTCAGGGTCTTTGACACGATTACCGTATTTATCTCGAATATTGACTTGCAGCCCATTCACCCCTGAGAGTTTTTTATTGAGCTGCATTTCCAAGCCTTCTACCCCTTTACCATCATTATTGGTCAAGCCAATAATTTGAGCATTTGGCTGGGGCTGTGGGTAAAAACGCTTGTACGATTTTTCGGTATAAACCCCTTGGAAATTATGTTTTAAAATAAAATCTGCTTGCGGTGGTGGCACTTCAGTTTTGAGAACCAAATAACGTGAATGTGGATGTGCCTGCATTTGCTTTTTCAGCCAGTCCGCATCAACCCCGACAATATTGGCAAGTTCATCCAGATTGAAATTTTTGTCTGGTAATTTTTGTTTCGGTTTACGACGTTCACCCGGCTTTAACGGTGCGGTCATATCGTCATAAAGCTTTTTATTTTCAAAATAATCGCGTGGATCCATCACCACTTTCATGATCGGGGTACTAATTGCCAAAGGCACACCATTACGATCACTAATAATGCCCCGCATAGCACGGATCGTTTCATCACGCAAAATCAAGGCATTGGCTTTATCTTGCAAAAAGTCACGGTTAATGACCTGCACATAAAATGCACGGATGACCAAGACCACAAAGCAAAACAGCACAATGCCCCACAACAAATAGAAGCGCCACTGATCAAAAGTAATTTCGCTCTTTTCAGTCACTGAAAGTTTGGCTTTACGTTTTAAATTCATTCGTTTTTCAGTCATTGAACTGACCTTACTTTTGCTGTGCTGTGGAAGGAAGAGAAATCACCACAGTATCTGATGGAGGTGGTGAATACATTCGAAGTTGGGTCACTGCACGTGTACCGATTTGAGCTGTTGCCCCAAAGGTTTGCTGCTCAATCAACAAACGCCCCCATTCTGCATTTAGATCATCTTCATTGCGCAGCAAACTACTCATTTGCCGATAGTCATATCGGTATTCATAGACTTCAAAGACCACCATGATCGCACTGATAAAAATCAAGGCAATCAAAACAAAATAGGTCAGCGCTTTTCTAACAACTGTCCGATCTTTAGTGGATTTTTCTTCAACAACCTCTGTATTCATGGCGTGCCTTTTATTGCTCTAATCGTTCAGCCACACGTAACCATGCACTGCGTGAGCGCGGATTACTTTTTACTTCTTGTTCACTTGCACGAATGCGTGAAATTTTCTTTAAGCGGCGGGTGTCGACCTGCTGTTGAGGCATTCCCCAGCCGCTATCTTCTGGCAAAGTTGATTCTTTCTGAATAAATTGTTTGATCAAACGATCTTCTAAAGAGTGGAAACTAATCACGGCTAAGCGTCCATGTGCAGATAGCATATTGACCGCTTGTGGGAGAAAAATTTCGATATCATCAAGTTCTTTGTTAATCGCAATCCGAATCGCTTGGAAAGTTCGAGTTGCAGGATGTTTATTTTTTTCCCACTTCGGATGAGCCGTTTTGACAATTTCCGCCAATCGTGCTGTTGTGGTGATTTCACCCGCCTGTTTAATGGCACGGGCAATACGGCGGCTATAGCGCTCTTCACCATACTGAAAAATAATGTTAGCAAGCGCTTCTTCTTCAATTTGCATTAACCATTCGCTGGCAGTTTGCCCTTGCGAATTATCCATACGCATATCTAAAGGGCCATCTTGCATAAAACTAAAACCACGTTCAGCCTGATCGAGCTGCGGAGAGGACACGCCTAAATCTGCCATGATGCCATCCACAGTATCTAACCCTAAAGCTGTTAATTCTTGTTGGACATCGGCAAAGCTGGCATGAATAATTTTAAAACGTGAATCTTGTTGTTCTAATTCGGCAGCAACAGCTAAAGCTTGAGGATCTTTGTCAAAAGCATAAACACGGCTATTGGCATCGAGTTTTGATAAGAGTAAACGGCTATGTCCACCACGCCCAAACGTGGCATCGACATAAATTCCTGTATGGCGATCTGCTAACAAAGCATCAATAGTTTCATGGAGCAATACAGAAATATGAGACATACGAACGGAAATCGAGAGTTAAAAACGTAATTGCACATTATCTCTAGGTTTCACGCAAGTTCCAAACGGCTTTTTGTAGGGAAATATTATTTTGCGATAGTTATTTCCGTTGTTTGTTAAAAAAATCAGCAAATCAATTGCCTGCTCCAAGCCGATTGGAGCAGTTCTTTCACGGTTGACGATAAATCTGATCAAAAACTCCACCATTGGCAAAATGGATTTTTTGCGCTTTGGCCCAACCACCAAAAACCTGATCAATGGTAAATAATTTAATTTTCGGGAACTTAGTAGCGTACTGCTGAGCAACTTTGGCATTGCGTGGACGGAAATTATATTTGGCAGCTAAAGCTTGTCCTTGTGGTGAATACAAAAAGTTTAAATACCCTTTTGCCAATAAGCGATTACCATCTTTATCGACGGTTTTATCAACAATTGCGACCGATGGTTCAGCCAAAATAGAAACTGAAGGATAAACGATTTGGTATTCACCTTTACCCAAGGTGTTTTGAGCCAATAATGCTTCATTTTCCCATGTCAGCAACACATCACCAATACCTCGTTCAGCAAATGTGGTCAGTGAACCTCGTGCCCCTGAGTCCAATACTTTTACATTGTGATACAGTTTAGACACTAGTTCACGCGCTTTAGCATCGTTCCCTGCAGGTTGTTTCAGTGCATAACCCCATGCTGCCAAATAAATCCAACGAGGAGCACCTCCCGTTTTTGGATTTGGCGTAATAATTTCCACACCTGAGCGAGTAAGATCATTCCAGTCGTGAATTTTCTTCGGGTTGCCTTTTCGTACCAAAAAAACCACTGTTGAGGTGTACGGTGCCGAATGTTGTGGGAACTGATTTTGCCAGTCTTTACGGATATAGCCTGCATTGGCAATTTCATCAATATCATTGGCAAGCGCTAAGGTCACAACATCTGCTTGTAAACCTGAAGCAACTGCACGTGCCTGCTTGCCCGAGCCACCATGCGACTGTTTAAAATCGACCTTTTCACCTGTGCGCTTAAGCCAATATTGTCCAAAAACCCGATTGTATTCTTGATAAAATTCACGAGTCGGATCATAAGAGACATTTAAAAAGCTTCTATCTGCATGTACCCATGCACTACTTCCCATTAAAAATGCCAATAGCCCACCCATCACCCACTGTTTTTTCATTTCTTATTCTCAAAATACGCTTAAGATCACTATACGGATTTTGAATATTTTTAAAATATCACTGATTTATAATGTTTTATTCTAAGCTTTGATGTTTTTTTCACTATGCACGTTACAATGTAATCTTGGCTTTTGCGCAATACTCCATGATGACTACATATTCCTCTGCTAAAACAGCAGTTGTGCAACGTTCAACAACATTCTGCCTAAGCATGTAGGTATTTTGTAAAAAATATTCACTTTTTTTTATATGAATGTACGCTATACTGGCTGTGAAGCGACAGCAATACATTCATTGTAAGCAAGGTATAACAACAACAGGCGATTTCAACTTTTGGAGTTTGGGTCTATGACATATTTCCGTGGTGTAATTTTAGGGCTGTGCCTCAGCGCAGGAGCAACAGCAAGCTATGCCAATGTCATCCAAAACAAAACCCAAAGTACACACCCTTCGTCTTTAATTGAAAAAGAACTCAGCAAACAAAAGCAAAACACCAAAGCAATTAATTCAGATCTCGACAGCATCAAGATTTTAAATGCCATTCATGTTCAGCCAAGCCAAAGTTTTTTTGCTTACCAACATGAGCGTTTCTCTCGACTTCTTCAAGCATTATTTCCAACACGCGACTCTTAATTCGTAGCACCGATCAATTCAAATCTTGCCTTGTATTACGTTGGTTTTTTCACGTTTTACAGGGCTTTTTTCGTTATAATAGCCCGCATTAGAGTTTAAAACTGAATCCATTATGAAAGTCCGTACTCGTATCGCACCCTCTCCTACAGGCTTCCCTCATGTAGGTACAGCTTATATCGCATTATTTAACTTGTGCTTTGCCAAGCAGCATGGCGGCGAGTTTATTTTACGTATCGAAGATACTGATCAGCTACGTTCAACGCCTGAATCAGAAAAAATGATTCTGGATTCATTGCGCTGGTTAGGGATCGAATGGTCTGAGGGGCCAGATGTTGGTGGTCCACATGCACCTTACCGTCAGTCTGAACGTATGCATATCTACAAACAATATGCCTTAGAGTTGGTGGCAAAAGGACATGCATTCTACTGTTTTGCTAGCGCAGAAGAACTCGACCAAATGCGTGCAGAACAGCAAGCACGCGGTGAATCTCCAAAATACGATGGTCGCGGTCTAAAACTTTCACAAGAAGAAGTTCAGCGTCGCCTTGAAGCGGGTGAACCCCATGTAATTCGTATGAAAGTGCCCGAAGAAGGCATTTGTAAGGTCAATGATTTACTGCGTGGTGAAGTCGATATTCCTTGGGCACAAGTGGATATGCAAATTTTGCTGAAAACTGACGGCTTGCCAACCTACCACTTGGCAAACGTGGTCGATGACCATTTGATGCAAATTACCCATGTCTTCCGTGGTGAAGAATGGTTACCTTCTGCACCAAAACACCAGTTGCTTTACCAATATTTCGGTTGGGACATGCCACAGCTATGCCACATGCCGTTATTGCGTAACCCAGACAAATCAAAACTGTCTAAACGTAAAAACCCGACATCAATCAACTACTACCGTGACATCGGCGTATTACCAGAAGCCTTGTTGAACTACTTGGGTCGTATGGGTTGGTCAATGCCTGACGAACGTGAAGTCTTTACTTTACAAGACATGATGGACAATTTTGATATTCATCGTGTGTCTTTGGGTGGTCCAGTGTTTGATGTAGACAAACTCAACTGGTTGAATGGTCAGTGGATTAAAGGTTTAAGCCCGATTCAACTGCTTGAGCGCATTTTGACTTGGCAAAATGACAGCAAAAAACTCAAAGATATTGCCGCAGCGATTCAACCACGAATCAACTTATTGTCTGAAGCAGTAAACTGGTCAGGTTTCTACTTTAACCACATGCCAAACATCACCGCTGAAATGTTTGAAAGCAAAAAACTCAGCCAAGAACAAGTCCGTCAAAGCTTACAGTTTGCCATCTGGCGTCTGGAAAAAACCTTCACATGGAACAATGACACAGTCAGTCAAATCCTGATGGATTTAGCCAACCAAATGGGTATTAAACTGCGTGACTTTATGCCCGCGTTCTTTATTGCAATTGCAGGTTCGACCAGTTCAACTCCAGTCATGCAAGCCATGGTCACTATTGGCCCAGACTTAACTTATGCTCGCCTGCGTCGTGCCCTTGAAATCGTGGGTGGCCCAAGCAAAAAAGAGCTTAAAGTTTGGGAAAAACTCAATGAAAGCATTCAATTGCCGAAAAATGAAGCAACTGAAGCGGCTGAATAATATTTTTGCTTGACGTGTGAGTGGAATGCCCCTAATATTGCGCTCACACAGACTGGGGTCATAGCTCAGTTGGTAGAGCGCTACAATGGCATTGTAGAGGTCAGCGGTTCGATCCCGCTTGGCTCCACCAAACCTCAGAAGTGTTGCCTCAATAAGTCCCTATCGTCTAGAGGCCTAGGACATCGCCCTTTCACGGCGGTAACCGGGGTTCGAATCCCCGTAGGGACGCCAAATTCTAAAAAACCACTGACCTGATCAGTGGTTTTTTTTCGACTCAACTTTTTGCTTTGTCATGAAGTTCGCTAAAATAACCATAAATTGATTTGGGAGTGTTTATGCAATACCGTTGCCCACAATGCCAAAGCGCTAAAATTATGCCTGTTGCTCAAGGTGCAAATGCTGTCCGTCCAGAAATTCCAAAAAGTCTGGTAGTATTGGTATTTTCTATTTTCCTGTTATTACTGCTTGTGGTCGCCAGTATAGTGATGTGGATTTTTGCTGATGGCGCAAGCCCGATTCTACAAATCGCAACGGTTGTGGTCTTTATTGTGACTGTGGGCTCAGGCTTACTCTTTTGGCGTCAGCTACCCAACTTTAAAGTGTCGATGCAAGGTTTCTTGCAGTCACAAAAAGCATGGAAATGTCGCGACTGTCACCATGAGTGGCATTTATAAGACCTTAAAACCTTAATGCTGATGTAAATATTCATGAGAATGGCAGGGATTTTCTTCAATCTGTAAAGTCACCTGCCAAATGCCATAACGATGTGTCAGCATTTCGGTAGCTTCATCATACAAATGATTACGCTCGACCTGTGGGGCATATAAATGTACCGCAAGGTGAATATTCTTCGAGCTGATTGCCCAAACTTTTAACTGATGAATACTTTCCACACCCTCCAGTGAGAGCAAGTCTTGGCGTAGTGCCTCAATATCAATTTCATCAGGCACACCTTCCAGCAAAATATTGATACTTTGTTTGAGCAAGAGCCAAGAACGCGGCAACACCCACACACCAATCAGCACTGCAATCAACGTATCCACCCAAACCCACTGGGTCAAATAAATCAGCACTGCACCAACAATCACCCCCACCGAACCCAAAGCATCACTCAAGACTTCCAGATACGCCCCTTTTACATTCAGGCTATCTTCTGCACCCGACATCAAGATTTTCATGGCAATCAGGTTAATGATCAGTCCCAAGATTGCCACCATGAGCATACCAAGACTTTGAATTTCGGGTGGATGACTCAAGCGGATATAAGCTTCATATAAAATGTAGAGTGCCACAATAAACAGCATCAGTGCATTAAACAGTGCTGCTAAAATTTCAAAGCGTTGATAGCCAAACGTGCGTTTATCATCGGCAGGCAGTTTGCCAATCTTGATCGCAATCAATGCAATTGCCAAGGCAGCAGCATCGGTAAACATGTGAGCTGCATCTGACAGCAATGCCAAACTTTGAGTTAAAAACCCAGCAATAATTTCAACGACTAAAAAGCTGCTGGTCAAACCCAATGCCAACCATAGTTTTTTTGAATTATTTTCGGTCACAACAGCATGATGATGACCATGATGGTGTCCACTCATACAGGAACTCCTGTTTTTATGGTAATCACAACCACGTTAGACAAAATGCTGAACTTTGTCCAACGTGATTATTTTAAAAAGACTTAGCTAGATTTCTCATTCAGCCAACGGTAAATCACAGGCAATAACAACAAAGTCAGCAGTGTTGAAGACAGAATCCCACCAATCACCACAGTCGCCAGAGGTCGTTGCACTTCTGCACCTGTGCCTGTCGCAAGCGCCATCGGAATAAAACCTAAAGATGCGACACAGGCGGTCATCAACACAGGTCTTAAACGCAAAACTGCTCCCTGCCATGTGGCACGGTGCACCGCATAGTTTTCACGCAATTCCTTGATAAAACTCAGCATCACCAAACCATTAAGAACTGCAACACCTGAAAGTGCAATGAATCCAATGCCTGCTGACATTGACAAGGGAATATCACGCAGCCACAGCGCAACTACACCACCCGACAAGGCAAATGGCACACCGCTAAACACCAACAGGCTATCCTTAACATTAGAAAAAACCGCCATGAGCAAGGCAAAAATCATCAGCAAAGCCAAAGGAATAACGATCTGCATACGGGCTTTTGCCGAAGCCAGATTTTCAAACTGCCCACCAAAACCGAGCCAGTAACCTGTCGGTAATGGCTGTTGCTGTAAGGTTTGCTGCATCTCTGCCACAAATGAACCTAGGTCACGATCCCGTACATTCGCAGTCACCACCACACGGCGTTTACCCTGTTCACGGCTGACCTGACTCAAACCCAAGACCTGCTCGACTTTGGCAATATCTTGCAGTTGAATCAACCCACCATTTGGCAACTGAATCGGCAGGTGAGCCAATTGCTGAGCGTTACGTGATTCCTCAGGCAAGCGCACCACGAAATCAAAACGTCGATCACCTTGTAAAATCTGCCCGACATTTTGCCCACCAACACTGCTCGCGACCAAGTCTTGAACTGATTTAACCGACAAGCCATATTGCGCAGCCAATGCTGAATCTATCGCGACATTCAGCACAGGTAAACCCGAGGTTTGCTCCACTTTGACTTCGCTTGCACCTGAAATTCCTCGCAGTTTTTGGGCAATTTTTTCAGCTTCCTGATTCAGTACAGTCATGTCATCACCAAAGATTTTTACACCGACATCACTGCGAATCCCTGAAATCAGCTCATTAAAGCGCAGTTCAATTGGTTGGGAAAATTCGCTGTTATTGCCTGCTAAAGTGCCGACAAATTTCAGCATGCGCTCACGGAGTTGATCGATGCTTTCATTTGGATTTGACCACTGTTCACGCGGTTTGAGTAAGATCACCCCATCCGAAATATTGGGTGGCATGACATCGGTAGCCACTTCGGCTGTGCCTGTACGGGCAAAGATGGCTTTAATTTCAGGGAATTTTTGCAACAGTTGCTGCTCGGCTTGTTCTTGCATTTTCAGTGACTGTTCAATGCCTGTACTCGGTGCACGCATCAACTGCACTGCAAAGTCGCCCTCACTCAAGGTCGGTGCAAACTCACTGCCGACTCGAGTCGCGAGTACCCCTGTCAGCAGCAATAAACTGAGTGCTGCGGTTAACACCACGATTCGATATTGATAAGCACGATCTAAAATATGGGCATAGCTTTGTTGCAGAGTCAGCATCCAGCGGCTTGGTTTTTCCTGCACTTTACCCGTCACCCATAACGCCACTGCCGCAGGTACAAAGGTCACTGACAAAATCATCGCCCCGACCAAGGCAATCACCACGGTAAATGCCATCGGGTGGAACATTTTAGCTTCCACGCCTGACAGGGCAAAAATCGGCAAATACACCACCATAATAATGGCTTGCCCAAAAATCAGCGGACGGCGCGCTTGTTTTGCCGCTAAAAACACTTCGCGAAATCGCTCGCTACGGGTTAACAATCTGCCTGTTCGGTGCTGAGCTTCTGCCAAACGCCGAATACAGTTTTCCACGATCACCACCGCGCCATCGATAATGATGCCGAAGTCCAGTGCCCCCAAACTCATCAGGTTGGCGCTGATCTGTTGCTTAGCCATGCCTGTCAGGGTAAACAGCATTGCCAGTGGAATAATACAGGCGGTAATCAGCGCAGCCCTGAAATTTCCCAAGAAAACAAACAGAATCACGATGACCAGCACCGCACCTTCAATCAGGTTTTTCGCCACGGTTTTGATGGCTTTATCCACCAGTGAAGTTCGGTCATACACCGTTTCAATCACCACACCTTTGGGCAGGCTGTTTTGAATCTGCTGCATTTTGGCATGTACCGCTTGGGCAACAGTACGGCTATTTTCACCCATCATCATCATGGCGATGCCCAGCACGGTTTCCTGACCATTATATGTCGCACCACCTGTACGCAAGTCATGCCCGATGAAAACTCGTGCGACATCTACCACACGGATCGGCAAACCATTTTTGTTGGCAACACTGATATTTTCAATATCCTGTAGTGAATTCAGTACGCCTGGGACACGCACCGTGAGCTGCTGTCCATTGTCCTCAATAAATCCTGCACCGCGGTTTTCATTGTTATCGCGCAGTGCATTGTGTAAATCACTCAGTGGAATTTGCAGTTGTTGCAGACGTTTTAAATCAGGGGCAACTACATAGGTTTTGTTATAACCGCCAATACTGTTGATTTCCGCCACACCTTGCACCCGCTGCAACTGCGGACGCACAATCCAGTCCTGAATCTCGCGTAAATCCATTGCAGTATAGGCTTGTCCATCTGGCTTTTTGGCGTTCGGTTCAGCCTTAATCACCCATTGGTAAATCTCGCCTAGCCCTGTTGAGATCGGTGAAAGTTGCGGTTCAATGCCCTCAGGTAACTCAGCTTTGGCTTGTTGAAGTTGCTGGCTAATCAGTTGCCGTGCCCAGTAAATATCCGTGCCATCTTCAAAAATAATCGTGACTTGCGACAACCCATAACGGGAAATGGAACGGGTCTGCTGCAAATGTGCCATGCCCGCCATCGCAGTTTCAATCGGATAAGTAATTCGCTGCTCGACTTCTAGTGCAGTGAATCCATTGGCTTGCGAGTTAATCTGCACCTGTACATTGGTAATGTCAGGCACGGCATCAATTGAGAGTTTCTGATAGCTGTACACTCCAACACCAATCCAAGCACAGGTAAATAGCATCACCCACAGGGCATTTTGAATGGCGAACTGAATGATTCGGTCAAACCAGCCTTCAGGCTGTGGCAATTTAGTGTCCATGCTCAGCCTCGCCTTTTTCCATTTCCGACTTCAGCACAAAACTGCCTGCCGAAACATAACGTTGCTCAGCTTTGAGTCCCGACACAATTTCGACCCATTGACCATCACTCGAATATGCACCCAACTGAACCTCAGCAGGCTGAAAATGGGTTTTATCCTTTTCGGCTTTTGCCACAAAAACCACATGTTTGCCTTCAAGCTGTTGCACGGCGGTTTTAGCAATCCGTAGCACCTGTTTCGGCTGTTCGGCATCGAACAAAACATTGACCATCAGGTTGGGACGTAATTCGCTCGAAGCCTCCAGCACTTTGGCGCGGACTTTTAAGCGCCCCGAAGATTTATCTGCTTCGACCGTTAAACTCTGAATCTGTGCTTGGAAAATCTTGCCTGTTTGTAAGGACTTAAACTGGATTTTTTGCTCAGGTTGCAGGTTCTGCGCTGAACTTGGCAAGACAAATTCGAGCCACAATTGCCCCAGTTGATCAATAGTAAATAGCTGATCACTGAGCTGCACATTTTCCCCGACCACCAAGTCTTTATTGCTGATCACCCCAGAAATCGGAGCATACAATACATAACGCCCCTGACTGTTAGCATTCACCCCATATGCACTCAAACGCGAATGTGCTGCCTGCACCGTAATTTGTGCTTGGCGGTAGGCACTATAGGCGCGCTGATAATCCTGCTTGGCAGAAATTCCCTGCTGCCAAAGTTGACGTTCACGCTGATAATCCTGCTCGGCAAGCTGCAAATTTTGCTGCGCGATGCTTAAGCTAGCCTGCTGATCAACTACATCAGGCACAAACAACGTCGCTAATGCCTGCCCGCGTTTCACCTGCTGACCCAGTTCGACATTGACCTGTTCCACACGCCCCGCAAAACTTGGCGATACATGCGCCTGCTGATCAGTATTCACCAACAACGTCGCAGGATAACTGACACTTTGCTTGACCTCACCATAGGCGACTTGTGCCAGTTGAATGCCCTGCTGTTGAATTTGTGCCGCGTTAAATTCTACACCCTCAGGCTCATCAGCATGCCCTGCTGCTTTTTGCTCGCTATGCTCAGTTTCACTTTCAGCGTGGGTCTCTTTTTGATTGCTGAGTAATAACCCCGCCGCCAACACCACAGTCAGGAGGATGATTGCCACCACCCAAAGCCATTGCGATTTTTGTATTGAATTTGACATTATTGTGCTCCTGCAAGGTTAGCGGAAAAACGCAGTTGAATCTGGGCAATAGCATCTTCTGCACCCACCACACTCGGCTCGACACCCAAAGCCAAGCTCTCGGCATCCAGTGCTTTTTGCCAGACTGTTTTAAAAAGTTGTGCCTGTTGCAATCGCTGTTGCTGCAATTGCAAATTCGCCTGCTGCACATCGCTCATGGCATATTTACCTGCCTGAAAACCTTGCAAGGTTTTTTGTAAAATGCCCTCCGACAATGGAATTTGTTGATCTTTGACCAAGCTCAATTGCTGATTTAAATTGCGTAACTCCAACAATGCTGTTTCAAGTAAACGCTGTGTATCTTGCTGATAACGCTGCTGAGTACGATCTAAATAATCGGCTTTACTCTGTGCCATCTGCTGGGCATATTGCTGCCGATTGAATAGCGTCAGTGGAATTTCCACACCGACACGTAATTGTTGCTCGGTATTATTTTGATTGGCACTTTGAGTACGCACCATGCCCACCAACAGAGTTGGATTGGGGCGAGCTTGAGCACGTAAATGCTGACGCTGTGCTTGCTGTTGCTGACTTTGCAATTGCAAACTACGATTCATCAGGTTGTTCTGTTGATGCTGCTCAATGGCAGCTTCTGTACTGCTGAGTGGATTTTCAAGTTTCAGATCAAAGGCAGCGTTGCTGTTTTCACCCCATAAATGTGCCAACTGGCGTTTGGCAATTTGGACACTTTGCTGTAGCTGTTGATCTCGCAGTTGATTGTCGATGTGCGCCATCAAACCACGATCTACATCGAGCAGGGAAATACTCCCCGCCCGATAGCGCAGACGGGTGGCATCGAGTAATGCCTGACTGCTGTTCAGTTGTGCCCGAGTCAGTTGCTGCTCTTGTTGCAACACTGCGAGTTGCACCCAGCGATATTTGAGTGCCAGTTGCAACTGTGCCCGATAAAGGTGTCGATCAAGTTGGACTTGGCTCAGCTCCAGTTTTGCCAACTGCTGAGCTGCACGGCGCTCACCAAACAGATCGAGTTTTTGCGATAGATTGATTTCAAGTTCACGATCTTCACCTGAACCAAAACCCGTTTGCTGTACTGAAAGACTTGGATTTTCCCACAAACGGCTCTGTTGCTGCTGTGCATTGGCAATGTTTTCACGTGCCTGCCACAGCCCTTGCTGCGCCTGATATTGCTCAACTTGAGTCAGAACTTGCTGAAAAGTCAGCGGTTGCTCTGCGGCATAACCCACAGAAGTTGCCAGACTACAAATGCCAAATAGCATGCTGCAACGCCATGCGGATGCATGGAAAAAAGAAAAAGACATGGTTTTGCCCCGTAATTAAAAAAGATTACGGTGGGCGATTTTTCGGCTACCCCACCAATAGCGGGGCAAAAACAGGCGGTGGATTGGCGGCAAACAAGTCAGGCGACTGGTATAAATTGTTCCAGTCATAATGCCGCAGTACTTGCGTAGAAATATGATGCGGAACAAGCATATGCGCTTGTGCCACGGTCATCACAGGTGAAAATGAGGGTAAATGGTCACTATGATCTTGAACATCAGGCGAATCTTGTATCGCAGTCAACAGCTTCGCATGCTCTGTGCGATGCTCTGATGCCAGTTGGTGATGTCCAAAGTGTTCTGTCAGGGTTTGCTGGATCACAGCTTGGTTTTCATGGGTGCAAAATGCCGCAGCCACATTCCAAACACTTTGAAATGTAAACAAACCAGCCAGTAGCATGACCCAAACCGTTAAACGTGACATGATTTCCATGAACAACAGCACCAATCGTGCCGAGTCTAACCAAATCATGCGCTGAACGCAATTTGAAAAATTTTAAATCAGCAGTGCTATTCAAGACAGAAACTCAGCGCTATATTGAAGATAAAAGCAGCACATCAGGAGAAATATAACAATAAAAAAACCATCAACATTCATATCAACGGAGGATAGAAAATGTTTAAGATTCATAACTTATTTGATAAGTTTCATTTACTTGTATCAGATGATCAGCTACCGATTCAAAGTACAGAAGCCATGGATGAGTTTCTGGAAGCACAGCATTATCAGGACTTACTCCAACAACATCCTGAGCAGACACTAGAATACAATTATCAACGCAATGCTCTTTGGAATTATTTAAGTGCCGCAAGTCGTGGCTATCCTGAAGCACAGTATCAACTGGCACTCTGCTATTTACATGGGCAACTCGGTTTAAAGCCAAATATTACTCAAGCCAAAAGGTGGTTGGAACTTGCTGCGAGTCATGGTCATTTAGCCGCACAACAAGTATTGGATCATCAGTTTCAGCAAAGCTATTTTTCATAAAAAAACCAGCTCGAAAGCTGGTTTTTTAAGTGAGCGACAATTAACCGCTAATTTTTTTGTATTTTTTACGGTGTGGCTGAGCATCATCACCTAACTTAGAACGGCGGTAAGCTTCAAATTCGGTATAGTTACCTGTGTAGAATTCTGGCTGTTCATCTTCAAATGACAAGATGTGCGTCGCAATACGGTCTAAGAACCAACGGTCATGCGATACCACCATCACTGTTCCTGGGAACACCAAAATCGCGTCTTCAAGCGCACGTAAAGTTTCTACGTCCAAGTCGTTCGATGGTTCATCCAGTAAGATGACATTCGCGCCTTGCTGCAAGATTTTTGCAAGTTGTAAACGGTTACGCTCACCCCCTGACAATTCACCCACGCGTTTTTGCTGATCTTGACCTTTGAAGTTAAAACGACCGATATAAGCACGAGAAGCAATCTCGTAATCGCCAACTTTCAAGATGTCTAAACCACCAGACACTTCTTCCCAAACAGTTTTGTTGTCGTCCAGTGTGTCACGAATCTGACCCACATACGCCACTTTCACCGAATCACCCAAAGTCACCGTACCTGTGTCAGGTTGTTGTTCACCTGTCATCATACGGAATAGTGTGGTTTTACCCGCACCGTTTGGACCCACGATACCCACAATCGCTGTTGGTGGCACTGTGAAAGACAGATTTTCATACAGTAAGCGACCATCAAACGATTTGCTGATCCCTTCAACTTCTACAACCTTGTTGCCTAGACGTGGGCCAGGTGGAATGTAGATTTCAGAAGTTTCGTTACGTTGCTGGAATTCGCGAGAGTTCAGCTCTTCAAAACGCTCCATACGCGCTTTGTTTTTCTTTTGCTGACCTTTAGCATTTGAACGAACCCATTCAAGTTCTTTTTTCAATGCTTTAGCAAAAGATTCTTCTTGTTTATTTTCCTGCTCTAAACGGGCATTTTTCTGTTCAAGCCAAGAAGAGTAGTTACCTTGGTAAGGAATACCGTGTCCACGGTCAAGCTCCAAGATCCACTCGGCCACGTTATCTAGGAAATAACGGTCATGCGTAATCGCCACGATGGTGCCAGGGAAATCTTTTAAGAAGCGTTCCAACCAAGAAACCGATTCAGCATCCAAGTGGTTGGTTGGTTCGTCAAGAAGCAACATGTCAGGCTTAGACAATAACAAACGGCAAAGCGCAACACGACGGCGCTCACCACCTGAAAGCAGGCTAACATCGGCATCCCATGCAGGAAGGTTCAATGCATCCGCAGCGATTTCAAGCTGGTTGTTGAGGTTATGTGCATCCCAAGCGTGGATAATGCCTTCCAGTTTTTCTTGCTCTTTGGCTAAGGCATCAAAGTCTGCATCAGGTTCTGCATATTCAGCAAATACTTGATCTAGGCGTTCTAGTGCATCGAGGGCTTCACGTACGCCATCTTCAACGTTACCACGCACATCTTTATTTGGGTCTAGTGGTGGTTCTTGTTCTAGATAGCCAATTTTAATTCCTGGTTGTGCGCGTGCTTCACCTGAGAAATCTTTGTCTACGCCCGCCATAATTCGGAGTAGGGTCGATTTACCTGCACCGTTAAGACCGAGTACACCAATTTTGGCACCCGGAAAGAATGATAAAGAGATGTCTTTGAGGATTTCGCGCTTAGGCGGAACCATCTTCGACACTCGGTTCATCGTATAAATATATTGGGCCACTTAGGACTCCTCAATTGAAAAAGCAACACATCGCAAACCGCGACAAAAATTGCTCGCATTATACGATGAATCAGGCAAAAACATAAGACTATCGCCTAGATCATGGCAGCAGTTTGTGACAATTCATTGTAAATGCTTTGAGCTATACTGTTACGGGAAGCAATTGATTGCAAAATTTAAGATAAGTAACGCATAAAAGCTTATAGAGCAGTCTCTTTAAAATCCTTAAACTCAATGAATATAAATACATAGGACAATACAACAACATGAGCCTGAAAGACGAAACCCTTGCTATTCATGCAGGTTATCACCCTGAAGCCAGCACCAAAGCGGTGGCTGTTCCGATTTACCAAACCACCTCGTATGCATTTGATAATACTCAACATGGCGCAGACTTATTTGATCTAAAAGTTCAGGGTAATATTTATACCCGCATCATGAATCCGACTACAGCCGTGTTGGAACAACGTATTGCTGCGCTCGAAGGTGGGATTGGGGCACTGGCGTTAGCATCAGGGATGGCAGCGATTACGTATGCCATTCAGACCATCACTGAAGCAGGTGACAATATTGCATCGGTTTCGACGTTATATGGTGGCACATACAACCTGTTTGCCCACACCCTGCCGAAGCAAGGTATCGAAGTTCGTTTCTTTGATGATCAACAGCCTGATCAACTTGCATCGCTCATTGATGAAAAAACCAAACTGGTATTTGTTGAATCGATTGGTAATCCGCTAGGCAATATTATTGATTTGGAAAAAATTGCCGAGATTGCGCATGCACATGGTATTCCTGTGGTGGTCGATAACACCGTCGCCACACCGATTTTACAAAAGTCATTTGAATTTGGTGCCGATATTATTGTCCACTCACTGACAAAATATATTGGCGGACATGGCAACAGCATTGGTGGAATTATTGTCGACAGTGGTAAATTTCCGTGGGGACAATATCCTGAACGCTTTAAATCGTTAAATACCCCAGATCCAAGCTACCACGGTGTCAACTATGTCGAAGCCTTGGGCGAAGCGGCATATATTGCACGGGCGCGCGTTGTTCCTTTACGCAACACAGGTGCGGCAATTAGCCCATTTAATGCTTTTCTGATTTTACAAGGTTTGGAAACCTTATCCTTACGCATGCAACGCCACACTGAAAATGCACAGCGAATTGCTGAACACCTGCAACAACATCCAAAAGTTAAATGGGTCAACTACGCAGGTCTGCCTGAGCATCCACAGCATGCTTTAGCAAAAAAATACGTACAAGGTAAACCTTCTGCAATTTTATCTTTTGGCGTACAAGATGGCTTGGCGGGTGGCACACGCTTTATTGATGCCCTGCAACTATTTACGCGCCTTGTAAATATTGGCGATGCCAAAAGTTTAGCCTGCCATCCTGCTACGACCACACACCGCCAACTCAATCCTGATGAACTGAAAGCCGCTGGAGTCAGTGTCGACATGGTGCGTTTATCCATCGGAATTGAGCATATTGATGACTTGATTGCAGACCTTGCACAAGCGTTAAATGCTGTTTAATTCAAATGAAATTGCCTGCTTTTAGTGCATCTCTCTGACCTGTGCTAGACCGTTGGGCAATTTCATGTTTTAATCATCTAACCCACATAATAAATAGAGTATTTACTCTATTTATTATTTATAAATTCATACACTTATCTCTAGATTTCCTCTCAATATTGGTTGTATGCTTTTTTAGCAATCTTGACGTTTTTTCTTTCAAGAAAGCCATCAATATCCCATAGAATAATTACATACTCTATTTCCTTTAGATTGAATCGAGGCAGGCTAAACACGTGAATAAGAAACTTGAAAAACTATTCCAAGATAAGGTGCATGACAAAATTGCATTAGTCACAGGTGCTTCAAGTGGCATTGGCATGACTGTCGCTAAAAGACTAGCAAGTGCAGGCGCACATGTACTTTTAATTGCGAGAACAGAAGAAAAACTTTTAGAAGTTAAAGCGGAAATTGAACAAGCAGGTGGCAAAGCCTCTGTTTATCCTTGCGATCTCAATGAAATGGACGCGATTGATGCCGTATCTAAGCAGATTTTAGCCGATGTCGATCATATTGATATTTTGATTAATAATGCAGGACGCTCTATTCGCCGTGCCGTACACGAATCACTTGATCGTTTCCATGACTTTGAACGTACCATGCAGCTCAACTACTTTGGTGCTGTACGCTTGGTGTTGAATATTTTGCCGCACATGATTAAACGTAAGAATGGGCAAATTATTAACATCAGTTCAATTGGTGTGCTTGCCAACGCGACTCGCTTTTCTGCTTATGTGGCATCTAAAGCGGCTCTCGATGCATTTAGCCGTTGTTTATCTGCCGAAGTACACTCGCATAAAATTTCGATTACCACGGTGTATATGCCTTTGGTACGCACGCCAATGATTGCACCGACTAAAATTTATAAATATGTCCCAACGCTTTCACCTGAGCAGGCAGCAGATTTGGTGGCCTATGCGATTGTGAAAAGACCGAAGAAAATTGCCACTCACTTGGGCTATTTATCTTCAATCACTTATGCAGTTGCGCCTGAAATCAATAACAAGTTAATGTCAATTGGCTTTAACCTATTCCCTAGCTCCAGCGCTTCTGTCGGCGAACAGGAAAAATTGAATTGGGTACAACGCACGTATGCACGTTTGTTCCCTGGTGAGCACTGGTAATTACTTAGATGACCGCCTAATAGGCGGTCTTTTCATATTAATCAATTGAAAGATTGGAATTTTTATATGTATAAACCAACTGATATAGCATGGCATGAAAGTCAGTCATTATCTAATAACAATAAAAATTTTAGCTCCGCATATTCACGAGACAGAGCACACATCATACATAGTGCATCATTCAGACGCTTACAATCAAAAACTCAAGTTCTAGGATTAGGCGATAGTGATTTTTATAGGACACGCCTCACCCATTCTTTAGAAGTAGCACAAATAGGCTCAGGCATATGTGAATCATTAAAACAAGAGACAACTCTAAATGCAGAAATTAAAGAATGGATTCCTGAACAGAATTTAATAGAAGCAATTTGTTTAGCTCACGACATAGGTCATCCTGCATTTGGGCATGGAGGTGAGATAGCTCTAAATTACTGTATGCAGTCTCAAGGAGGTTTTGAAGGTAATGGGCAAACTCTCAGAATTGTCACAAAACTGGGGGAATTTGACCCACGTTATGGGCTAGATTTAACTAGACGAACAATGTTAGGACTACTTAAATATCCTGCTACTTATGAGAATGTTATTAATAAAAATATACCATCTCTAACTATCAATGGTTCCTCTACTCTAAATTTAGATGCATTTAAACCACCCAAATGCATTCTCTCATCTGAAACAGAAGAATTAAATTGGATTCTGTCCTCTTTTAATCAAAATGATCAACAACTCTTTCAGCAAGTAATCCATAATAATGAAGAAAAACATTACAAAACAAAATATAAAGCCTTTGATACATCAATCATGGAATTAGCAGATGATATTGCATATGGCATACACGATCTAGAAGATGCTATTGCACTAAAACTCATTACTGAAGATTTATGGAATGATAAGGTTCTATACCAGTTAGAAAATTTAATTGATTGTGATCAAAAATCATTAAATATCTTAAATGTTTCTTCATGTAAAGAACTCTCTCAATTACTATTTAAAAAGGATAAGAATTCTCGTAAGCACGCAATTAGTAAATTAGTAAGGCTATTCATTCATAGCATAAATATAATTGAAAGAACTGAATTTTCTCACCCCTTGTTAAAACTTCAAGCTGTGCACCCATCAAACTTGATAAAAGCACTACAATTATTAAAAGATTTTGTTTATGAAGTCGTAATCCAGTCTCCTGAAGTACAACTATTAGAATATAAAGGACAAAAATTAATTCTTGAATTATTTGAAATCTTAAAAGCCAACCCTAAGCGGTTGTTGCCTAAAAATATTTATGATCATTATGAACAAGATAAAAATCCAGATCGTATTATTTGTGATTATATCTCTGGAATGACAGATGAATATGCTAATAAAACCTACCAAAAGTTATGTATTCCAAGTGTAGGCTCAGTTTTTGACAGACTTTAATAAAAAACCTCCCCGAAGGGAGGTTTCATCAGTTCAAATTATTTTGAACCTTTAATCCCTGCTTGTAGCAACAGCGCACCTAAACCACCAATTTTCTGTTCTTGTGGTTTATTGCTTTGTGGTTTCTGACCAGCTTGACGCTGTGGACGATCGCCCTGCTCTTTACGAGGCTGTTGTGGACGTTTTGGTTTACGATCCGCCTGATCAGCAGACTGCTCACGGCGTGGTTGACGCTGTGGTTTCGCAGGTGCTTGAGAACCTTCTGGACGCATACTCAAATTCACACGATGACGCTCTGCATCAACCTGAATCACACGCACTTTGACGATTTGACCTGGTTTCACCACTTTATGCGGATCAGAAACAAATTCATTCGCCAATTCAGAAATGTGAACCAAACCATCCTGATGCACACCGATATCCACGAAAGCACCGAAGTTCGTGACATTGGTCACAACACCTTCAAGCTCCATGCCCTCAGTCAACTGTGCCACTTCAGTGATGTCTTCACGGAACTTCGCTGTACGGAATTCTGGACGTGGGTCACGACCTGGTTTTTCAAGTTCAGCCAAAACATCTTTAATGGTCGGCAAACCAAACTGCTCATCGACAAACTGATCGGCATCGACCTGACGGATAATTTCAGTATTGCCGATCATATCTTTCACTGTCGTTGCTTTGGCTGCGACGATTTTTTCAACCAAACCATAACTTTCAGGGTGAACAGCAGAAGCATCTAATGGTTCAGCACCGTCCTGAATACGTAAGAAACCAGCCGCTTGTTCAAAGGTACGCTCACCTAAACGAGGCACTTTTTTCAAGCCTTGACGCGTATCGAAACGACCATTTTCTTTACGATAGTCCACAATTTGCTGAGCAATCGCTTTGTTTAGACCCGCGATATAACCCAAAATTGCTGCCGATGCGGTATTCACATCCACACCCACCGCGTTCACACAGTCTTCAACCACGGCATCTAGCGTTTTTGCCAAACCTGTTTGGTTGACATCGTGTTGGTACTGACCGACACCAATGGATTTTGGATCAATTTTTACAAGCTCAGCCAATGGATCTTGTAAACGACGTGCAATCGACACTGCACCACGAATTGAAACATCAAGTTCTGGTAATTCTTGAGATGCAAGCTCACTTGCTGAATAGACTGATGCACCAGCTTCGCTGACCGTAATACGGGTCAATTGAAGATCGGTATTTTGCGCCATCATTTCAGCAACCACTGCTTCAGTTTCACGGCTTGCTGTGCCGTTACCAATCGCAATCAATTCAACCTGATGCTCACGGCAAAGACGCGCTAACTCAGCAATTGAACCTGCTTTATCTTCTTTGGGTGCAAATGGGTAAATCGTGCTGTGTGCAACCACATCGCCCGACTGGTTCACAACCGCCAATTTCACGCCTGTACGAATACCTGGGTCAACACCCAGTGTACAACGTGTCCCTGCTGGTGCAGACAACAATAAATGACGTAAGTTTTCAGCAAATACGTTCATTGCTTCAGCTTCAGCAGCCAAACGTTTTTCAGTCAGTAAAGAATGCTCGATTTGCGGACGTACTTTACCTAACCAGAACAGTTTTGCAGTTTGCTTTAAGAAATCCTGGCGCGCTTGTGGCTGGATTTGATCTAGATTGTATTCGGTTTCGATACGTGCAATCGCTGCATCATCTTCACCATCAACCTTTAAGCCCAAGACATTTTCCTGGCGACCACGCAACATCGCCAATAAACGATGCGATGGGACTTTGTTGAGATTTTCGGAAAATTCGAAGTAGTCGCGGAACTTTTTGCCAACTTCTTTTTTCTCATCAGAAGCTACTGCACTTTTTAAAATGGCAGTTTTTGCAAATAGCGCTTTTAATTCTGTGGTCAGTGCGATATTTTGCGCCCAGTCATCAATAATAATGTGCTGGATCGCATCGAGCTGACTATCAACATCTGGGTAGCCCGCATGTTCAAAACCTGCAACTGCAGCCACTGGCTCAAGCTGTTCTGTCAGAATTTTCTCTGCTGCATCACCTAAACCTGCTTCTCGTGCTTTGAACGATTTGCTAGTACGTTTTGGGCGGTATGGCGCATAGATTTCTTCAAGCGCATTCTTGGTTTCTGCCGCATTGACGCGTGCCAATAAATCATCATTCAGCTTGTTTTGTTCTTGTAATGATTGAATTACTTTCTCACGGCGCTCATAGAGATCACGCAAATAACTCAAGCGCGTATCGAGCTGACGCAGTTGTGTATCGTCTAAGCCTTGGGTGACTTCTTTACGGTAGCGGGCAATAAACGGAACACTTGCGCCTTCATCAATTAAGCGAATCGCAGCTTCTACTTGGTTCGGACGTACGGCAAGCTCGCTTGCCAACTGCTGAACGAGGTCAGTCATCGTGTTTGATCCCATAAGGAATAGAACTAAAAGCAGTGATTATAAAGACCATGCTCGTAAAATCTACAGAAATTATGCCGAAAAACTAAAATTATCATCATCATTCAGTTGTTTCTTGGTTTTTCCGTTGTTGCTGTCACTTGCTTTTTAGAAAAAGAGCTGAATAAAATCAATTGAATAAAAATTAGGTAAAATATCGTAGGCGACTGTATATATTTGTTAATTTGAGCAAATTAATACATAGCCATAAGTAATATGAAAGCATTATACTCAAAGCATCGACTATTATATAAATGATAATCAAGGGAGCACTTCATGAGTTTAGTGGTACCTGCTGACAATAAAGATGTCGCACTTCACGACACTGATCGCGTCGAACGAATTTTAGTGGTAGATGATGACGTTCGCCTTCGTACTTTATTGCAACGTTTTTTAGAAGACAAAGGCTTTGTCGTTAAAACTGCCCACGATGCCACTCAGATGGATCGCCTGTTACAACGTGAGTTGTTTTCACTGATCGTGCTCGATTTCATGTTACCTGTGGAAGATGGTTTAAGCATCTGCCGCCGTTTACGCCAATCGAATATCGATACGCCAATCATTATGCTGACTGCGCGTGGCAGCGATGCTGACCGTATTTCTGGTCTAGATGCTGGCGCAGACGATTACTTGCCAAAACCATTTAATCCAAATGAGCTGCTTGCACGTATTCGCGCGATTTTGCGTCGCCAAGTCCGCGAAGTTCCAGGCGCACCAAGCCAACATATGGAAGTTGTGAGTTTTGGCCCTTGGTCACTTGATTTATCGACGCGTACTTTGACCCGTGAAGGTCAAGTCGTGACCTTAACTACAGGTGAATTTGCCGTTCTTAAAGCCTTGGTACAGCACCCACGTGAACCCCTCACCCGTGACAAGTTGATGAACCTTGCCCGTGGTCGTGAATGGGGTGCGATGGAACGTTCGATTGACGTACAGGTTTCACGTTTACGCCGCCTCGTTGAAGATAATCCTGCCCGTGCACGTTATATTCAAACGGTTTGGGGTGTCGGTTATGTCTTTGTTCCAGATGGCGCTGAATAAAAGAGCAAGATTGAGTGAAGCTTGAACCAATTGACCCGAAGGATATCGTGATTGATTCTTCGGGTTATTATGCAAAACCTCGTACACGACTTGAGCGTTTTTTAGATAAATTTAAACCACGCTCAGCAGCATTACGCACCACAGTGCTTGTCACCTTTGTAGTGTGTTTTAGCCTGTTTATGTCATTGTGGTTTTTCTGGCGCACACTCTATTTACCCGAGCTTCAACAGCATGCGGGTTATTTGGCAATTGAATCTGAAATTATTCATAACCCAAATTTTAAAATCTTACACAATGGACAGGAAATTCCTGTTGATACATGGCTCAATAAACGCTTGGGCGTGGAGTTTATTACCGATAAGCGTAAATTCCCTGCAATTGTTGACAAGCCCATCGCTGACTTTTTCACAGATCGTATTGAAAAAAGTCTAGCTGAACAAATCAGTGCCAATCCTCAAGATGTCACTGTCTTCTTTAAATTCAAGCCAACCCCGAGTATTTGGGTACAAACGCCAAGTATGCATGGTGCTTGGGTTCGTGAACCGCTAAAAAACTATGCCAACTACAGCTTAGAACTGATTTTAGTTTGGTTCTTGGGTGTCCCAATTTTCTCTACGGTGATCATTTTGACTTTAGTGCGTCAGCTAAACCGACCACTCAAACGCTTGCAAAATGCAGCCAATAGCTACAGTAAAACAGGCAAAGCACCTTTCTTGGCAACCAATCATGGACCTCTTGAAATTCGCGAAGTCAACCAAGCCTTTAATCATATGATTTACACGCTTGAGCAAATCGAAAAAGACCGCCGTATTATGCTTGCAGGAATTTCACATGATTTACGCACACCGCTGACCCGTATTCGTCTGACCGCTGAAATGCTCCCCGATGAATTTTTACGGGATGGGCTAATTTACGATGTTGAAGATATGGATGCGATTTTAAATCAGTTCATTTCTTATATGCGCGATGGATCTGATGAAGAACTCTCAGATACCAATATCAATACATTACTGCAAGAATTAGTTGTGCAATTTAAGCCTCTTGATATTCGCTTCACACCAGAGCCTCTTCCGATTATTCCTGCTCGCAGCCTGTCACTAAAACGCTTGATTGGCAACCTGATTAACAATTCCAAACGCTATGGTGCTGAACCTATTGAACTGTCTGCAAGTTCTGATGCTGAGAGCATCAAAATTTGTGTAGCCGATCATGGTGAAGGTATTCCTGAAGATCAAATTGATGACCTGATGCAGCCTTTTGTACGCGGCAATAGCGCCCGCACGATTCAAGGCAGTGGCTTAGGACTCGCAATTGTGAAACGAATTGTGGATATTCACCAAGGCGAACTTACTCTACGCAATCGTGCTGAAGGTGGCTTTGAAGCGATTATTTCACTCCCTCTACCTAAATCTGAAAATTCATAAAAGTTCAAGCCCCTTTTTGAACACTGGGTAAAAGACATTACAAAATCGAAATAATATGTTTGTTTTTTCATCAAAAAATTATTAGACAAACGTTTGATTTCTTTTTTATTTATTGATGATTTTCAACACCTTAAAAATCATTTATTTTCTTGATATTTATATTTATTTTAAAAATTAGACCTTAGCCTAACAAGCATGAAAATTCGTGATTCAAAGGGTAGAATCGCCTCTGCATAACTTAAAAATCCATTTTTTTGAGAGTAGAACATGTCATTAGATCGTATTCGCTTAGCTTCATTACATGACAAAGTCATTTCAGCCGAGCAAGCAGCAGAATTAATTCAAGACGGTATGACAATAGGGATGAGCGGTTTTACTCGTGCTGGTGAAGCAAAAGCAGTACCTTTGGCTTTGGTTGAGCGCGCAAAAACAAATCCTTTAAAAATATCTTTAATTACAGGCGCAAGCTTAGGTAATGATTTAGACAAACAACTCACAGAAGTTGGTGCTTTAGCACGTCGTATGCCATTCCAAGTGGACAATACACTTCGTAAAGCGATCAATAATGGTCAAGTGATGTTTATTGACCAGCATTTGTCTGAAACTGTTGAACAAATGCGTAACCTGACTTTAAAACGCCCAGATATCGCGGTCATTGAAGCGGTTGCTATTTCAGAAGACAACTTCATCATTCCAACAACGTCTGTAGGTAACTCTGCAAGCTTTGTTGAATTTGCTGACAAACTCATCATCGAAATCAATACCTCTGTCAGCACTGAATTTGAAGGTGCACATGACGTTTATATTCCTGAATCACGTCCAAATCGTGGTCCAGTGCCTTTAACGCATGTTGAAGAACGCATTGGTACAAAAGGCATCAAGTTTGATCCAGCAAAAGTTGTGGGTATCGTATTTAACGATCTTCCAGATTCACCATCAAACGTGACTGATCCAGACGAAGAAACTCAAGCAATTGCTAACCACTTGATCGACTTCTTTGAAAAAGAAGTGGCTGAAGGTCGTTTACCTAAAAACTTAGGGCCACTACAAGCAGGGATTGGTTCAATTGCCAATGCTGTATTGACTGGTTTTAAACACTCGAGCTTTGAAGACCTTGTCATGTACTCAGAAGTACTACAAGACTGTACTTTCGAGTTGATTGATGCTGGTAAAATGAAATTTGCTTCAGGCTGTTCAATGACACTTTCTCCAAAATGTGGTGAGCGTGTATTTGGCAACCTTGCAGCATACAAAGACAAATTTGTACTTCGTCCACAAGAAATTTCTAACCATCCAGAATTAGTACGTCGTTTAGGTATTATCGGAATCAACACTGCACTTGAGTTTGACATTTACGGTAACGTGAACTCAACACACGTTGGCGGCACCAAAATGATGAATGGTATCGGTGGTTCTGGTGACTTCGCACGTAATGCACACCTTGCAATTTTCGTCACCAAATCAATTGCTAAAGGCGGTGACATTTCTTCTGTTGTTCCAATGGTGAGCCACGTTGACCACACAGAACACGACACTGATATTTTAGTGACTGAACAAGGTCTTGCTGACCTTCGTGGTCTTGCACCTCGTGAACGCGCACGCGTGATTATCGACAACTGTGTACACCCTGACTACCAAGCTGCGTTGAATGACTACTTTGACCGTGCTTGTGCAAAAGGTGGTCATACCCCTCACCTACTTAAAGAAGCAGTTGAGTGGCACACCAACTTTGAAGAAAAAGGCAAAATGCTGCCTTAATTCAGTTTTAGGCTGAATCTTCAAAAAGAGGCATGTTGTTACATGCCTCTTTTCTTTTGTCTAAAACACCTTACACAACCCGAATTTTTTGATTATTTTAATTAGAACCATTCTAATGATATAAAAATTATGTTCGTCATTCGCCAAGTTAAAGATCAAGATATTGAAGACCTCGTTTCACTTTGGGAAATGTGCAA
This sequence comes from Acinetobacter sp. ME22, assembly GCF_022012315.1. NCBI lineage: Bacteria > Pseudomonadati > Pseudomonadota > Gammaproteobacteria > Moraxellales > Moraxellaceae > Acinetobacter > Acinetobacter sp. ME22. Next base: position 20,494 of record NZ_JAKLTL010000006.1, on the reverse strand, counting down.
TCTGACCCGCCCATGGAATAATCCAGAAATTGATGCCTTTCGTAAACTACAGCAGAAAGATGGTTTATTCTTAGTTGCAGAAAAAGATCAGCGTTTGATAGCCTCAATTATGGGAGGCTATGACGGACATCGTGGCTGGATTCATTATTTAGCTGTACATCCACATTATCAGCGCTTAGGTGTTGCTACGGCACTCATGCAACAGATGGAAAATCGCCTGACTGCTTTAGGTTGTCCCAAAGTTCAGTTGCTGGTGCGGCAGGAAAATCTTGCGGTCAGTCAGTTCTATGATCAGCTCGGTTACGAGGAAGTTGAAACCGTTTGTTTGGGTAAACGCCTGATTCAGGATTAGGAAAACATAAATTCTATAATCAACAATAAATTTAACCCGATTAAAAGTGCTGCAGATAATATCACCAGCACTTTGGTGAACTTTGAATTTACAAATTCTCCCATCACTTTTGAACTTGAAGTCAGATAAATTAAAGGAATCATCGACATCGGCAAAGCTAAACTTAAAAATACCTGAGAATAAACCAGCAGATTTTCTAAAGCACTCTCACGATCCCCCCAAATATACAAGCACAGCAATACAGGTAGGATCGCAATACTACGTGTCATCCCACGCTGTACCCATGCAGGAATTTTCAGTTGCAAAAAGCCCTGCATCACCACTTGTCCAGTCAATGTTCCTGTAATCGTTGAGTTCTGCCCTGAAGCAAGTAAAGCTATTGCAAACAGAATTGCTAATGTTTCACTGGCAATTGACCCGACGATATTTTTATCTTGTAAAGAGGCATACAGTGCAGAAAAATGACCTGTATTTGGTAAACTATGCCCAAAAAACAATGCTGCGCCTAAAACCAACAGTAAACAGTTAATGATAAAAGAAAAGCTTAATTGTAAATTGGAATCCCATGTCGCAAAACGAATTGCCTCACGTAAATGCTGCCGATCTGAGCGCACATAATTACGTGACTGAACCAAAGCTGAATGTAAATACAGGTTATGCGGCATGACTGTTGCCCCAACGATTCCTAAAGCAATTAACAGTGCAGAATCATGCCCTTCAAGCTTTGCGGTCAAAATCGCTGGACTGGGTAAGAAGCCCTGCACAATACTGCTCATATTCGGTTCAGCAAGTACGACCTCATAAGCAAAGATTGCAAAAACCGTCAGGATTAATACAAAAACGACTGCTTCAAGCTTTCGGATTCCTTTTGATAACAATACAAAAAGCAGCCATGTATCTAACAGAGTCAACACCACTCCCCAAAATAATGAAACTCCAAACAATAAATGAAAGGCAATTGCTGTCCCAATCACTTCAGCCAAATCGGTTGCCATAATGGCAAGTTCAGCAAACAACCACAGTATCCAAGCATATTTTGAACCAACCCACGCACGTGTCGCTTGCGCGAGATCCATACCTGTGACAATACCTAACTTGCCGCATAAAGCTTGCAATAGCATGGCAATCAAACTGGATAGTAAAATCACAAACAGCAGCAAATATCCGTAAAGTGCCCCACCTTGAATCGCAGTAACCCAATTTCCAGGGTCGATATACCCAACAGCAATAAGTACACCTGGCCCAGAAAATGCCCATAATTTTTTAAAAAATCCTGCATGCACCTCAGGAACCGAAACACTTGCATGTAATTCATCTAAACTTTTTTTGATGTTCTCTGGCATATCCATGCTCAACAACAATAATCCTTTATTCTATTTGAAAATGATTATTGTTTACATATTTTTATCTTTGTGGTTCTTGCATCATAAAACAAAATAGAAAATAACAAACATAAAAAAAGCCCCAAACTTAAGTTTGAGGCTTTTTGAATATGGTGGCGGGACCCAGGATCGAACTGGGGACACACGGATTTTCAATCCGTTGCTCTACCGACTGAGCTATCGCGCCGAATGCAAAGTATTAAGCCTGAACTTCAGCACTGTGTCAACGTAAAATTTTGTTTTTAATACTATTTGGCTAAGCTTTAAGCAAAAAAAATCCCTGATTTAGGAATCAGGGATTGAAAACACAAATTATGGTGGCGGGACCCAGGATCGAACTGGGGACACACGGATTTTCAATCCGTTGCTCTACCGACTGAGCTATCGCGCCAATGTGGGCGTATTAAACAACTTAATTCTAAAAACGTCAAGTATTAAATCATTTTTTTTCATTTTATTGTTGTGGCGTCGTTGCCACAGATAACTGTCCCAAATGAACTAAACAGCGGTGTATTGCGCCACAACCCGGAATAAAACGTAGCGCTTGTTTATCTTTTTCCATACGACACGCTTCAGCCACCAAACGTTCAGCAACCCCACGTCCACGATTGGCTGGGTGAACAACGATATATTCTAAAGTCCGTTCTTCACCTGTTCCACGACACCAAATTGCACCAATAATACGGCTATTAAATTCTGCAGTGTAAAGTAAGGTATACTGAGTGAGATTGTGTTCAAGTTGATCAATTGCATCTTGCCCATCGCTAAATTCAGGGCTGGTGTCATATAAACGCTCAAGCTGATTGCGTATATCTTCATTTGGAAGAGAAGTATAAGCATGTACGGTAATAGGCATTGATTAACCCTCCTGAGCAAATTAATATGCTGTGTTCAATCGCACAGCTATTTTTATCGCAAAATTTGACGTTTTTGAGGAATGTGTCTATGACGCAACGTATCAGTGAAGTGGTCAGAAATACCAACGAAACCAAAATTCGAGTTCGGGTTAACCTCGATGGTACGGGTCAAGGCACATTAAATACTGGTGTTCCCTTTTTAGACCATATGATTGATCAAATCAAGCGACATGGTCTGTTCGACATCGACATCCATTGCGACGGCGATCTGGAAATTGACGATCACCATACTGTTGAAGATTGTGGCATCACACTCGGTCAGGCTTTTGCTCAAGCGCTTGGTAGCAAAAAAGGCATTCGCCGCTACGGACATTTCTACGCACCTCTCGATGAATCTTTATCACGCGTTGTTGTGGATATTTCTGGCCGTCCTGGCTTGTTTATGGATATTCCATTTACCCGCGCACGTATTGGTACATTCGATGTCGATTTATTCTCCGAGTTTTTCCAAGGTTTTGTCAATCACGCACTGATGACGCTACATATTGATAATCTCAAAGGTAAAAATAGCCACCACCAAATTGAAAGCGTGTTTAAAGCGTTTGCGCGTGCTTTACGTATGGCGTGTGAAGTTGATCCGCGTGCTGCTGACAGTATCGCGTCAACCAAAGGGAGCTTGTAATGACCCGTATCGCTTTACTTGACTATGGCATGGGCAATCTTCACTCTGCGGCAAAAGCCCTAGAATATGTCGGTGCAACGGTTGATGTGACCAATGATCCTAAACTGATTGCTCAAGCTGATAAAATCGTATTCCCTGGTGTTGGCGCTATGCGTGACTGTATTCAGGGGATGCGTGAAGCTGGCATTGATGACGTAATTCGCAATGCTGCTTTCAACAAACCTGTACTCGCAATTTGTGTTGGCATGCAGGCGTTGCTTGAAAGCTCGGAAGAAAATGGCGGTAGTGAAGCACTCGGTATTTTTGAAGGTGTGGTGAAACACTTTCCAAAAATTGAAGGTTTAAAAGTCCCACATATGGGTTGGAACCAAGTCCATCAACATGACCCAAGCCATCCAATGTGGAAAGACATCGCACAAGATGCCCGCTTCTACTTTGTTCATAGCTATTATGTTGAACCGAAAGATTCCAGTGTCGTTGCTGCAACATGTGACTACGGACTTGAGTTCTGTACTGCAATCTTGAAAGAAAATCTATTTGCGACACAGTTCCACCCTGAAAAGAGTCATACCGCAGGCTTGCAACTGCTCAAAAACTTTGTGGAATGGGATATTTAATTCTTTCCAGAAGTGAATAAATCGACCTATAGTATCTAGGTCGATTTTTTTTGCCTTTTGTATGCCTTTAGATAAAGCCACACTGTCTCAACTGCCTGCTTTTCAAGGGGTAAGCGATCAACAGATGATTGATGTTAAGCAACCTGAACAGGTTTTTCTCTTTGAGCAACAGCTCGAAACACTCAACTGTGTCGGTTTTGACACAGAAAGCAAACCCACTTTTCAAAAGGGTGAAGTGCAAACAGGACCACATCTGATTCAAATCGCCACGCCTCACTATACATTTTTATTCCCATACTCGCAGTTTCAACAGCCTGCACTCAAAGCATTACTCGCCAACCCGAAGATTCTCAAAGTGGGATTCGGTTTAAAAAATGATAAAAAATTGCTGCATAAGCATCAGCTTAAACTGGAAGGACTGTTCGATCTATCTCACCAATTCAAAGACTTTGGCTATGACAATCAGGTCGGTATTCAAACTGCTGTTGCATTGATTTTGCAGCAATATTTAGCCAAGCCACATCGTGTTACTGTATCGAACTGGAGTCAACAACCCTTATCCTTAATGCAAAAACGCTATGCAGCCAATGATGCCTATGCCAGTTTGCAGGTTTATTTGGCTTTGCAGAAAATTAAAAATCCAAGTGATTAAGGATTAAGGATTTAAAAATAGTTTGCTAAGATAAATCCCATTCTTAGATTGCAATTTTAATAAGGTGCTACAGCATGCTCATCATCCCAGCGATTGACCTGAAAGATGGTAAATGTGTTCGCTTAAAACAAGGCCGTATGGAAGATGATACCGTTTTCTCTGACGATCCAGTGGCAACAGCAACCCATTGGGTGAACGAAGGCGCACGTCGTTTACACTTGGTTGATCTGAATGGTGCTTTTGCAGGAACACCGATTCATAAAGGCGTGGTTGAAGCGATTGCCAAAGCACACCCAGATTTACCGATTCAAATCGGTGGTGGGATTCGCTCTTTTGAAACTATTGAGCACTATTTGGAAGCTGGCGTTTCTTTTGTGATTATTGGTACAAAAGCGGCGAAAGAACCCGAGTTTGTAGAAGAAGCATGCAAAAAATTTGCAGGTCACATCATTGTCGGTATTGATGCCAAAGATGGTTACGTTGCGACAGATGGCTGGGCAAACGTACTTGACTTGAAAGCGACTGATTTGGCAAAACGCTTTGCCGATGCAGGTGTATCGAGCATTGTGTATACCGACATCGCCCGCGATGGCATGATGCAAGGTGTTAATGTTGAGCAAACTGTTGCGCTTGCAGACTACTGTGGCTTACCGATTATTGCTTCAGGTGGCGTAACCGATCTTGAAGATGTTCGTGCATTAAAAGGTAAATCAGGCATTCTTGGCGCAATCACAGGTCGTGCAATTTATGAAGGCACACTCAACTTACGTGATGCACAAATCTTACTTGATGAAGACAAAATTTTGATCTAATTCAAGCTTATAAAAAAAGAGCTCATCTGAGCTCTTTTTTTAATTCTGATACATCGGTTGTTCATCATTCAGGGCAATCACGCCACGCACTGCTCGATAGACAATCCAAATCCAAGAAACTGTTGCCACCACCACCCAAAACACCAGTGCGGCAAATAATCCACCAATAAACACGTCAGGCTGATCAAAACTAAAAAACAAATACCCACAAGGCAATAGACCAAGAATATTCCAAAACAAGTACCACCACACCGTACGAATCTGCCAAGTAAAATGACTGGCATAAATCGTACCGTGCATCGCATCACGTTTGACATAATTCACAATCAAGGCAACGATTGCCAAAATCCCTGCGGAAAAAATTGCAAAACCATACAGCACATACAGCAATAAGGTGAGATTTTTTTTCGCCTGTAGTTCGCTATCAATGTACATTTAACTCTCCTCATCTAATGTATGAATTTTGGAAAGAATGCTATAACCATACATAACAATATGATATTTAGCACAATGGTCGAAAAATAAATTTGGCGAAATGGTTGTTTTTGAGTTTTATGACGTAACTTTTGTTGTGCAAACCATGCAGCAGGCCATCCTCCAAGCAAAGACAAAATATGCAGTGTTTGCTCAGGAACACGACGCTGTTTTTGCTGAGCTGCTTTTTTATCATGCGCATATTGCCAGTAACACACCGCATTGATCAGCACGATATAAAGCAACAAACCACTTGGCAAAGCCTTGAGTCCCACTGCCAACAATAAAAATAGTGCATAAATCACCATAACAATCACGATGGGATGCAAACTCGATGCTGCCGCTCGTGTTTGAGGCTGATGACTAGGCTGACTTTGCTTGGCTTTTAGATAAACCACCTGCTTGGCACGAAAGCGCCCACGCTCATCTACAATCACCACGTAATCCAGTGCGCAGCCTAAAATTGGACGTGGGCCACGCTGCGCAAAATCTTTGATATGCAAAAAAACTCGTGGCTTACTCAAATCATTGGGCTGAATAAATCCATAGCCTTTGTCATCCAACCATTCAACTAAGCGCCCTTGATCACGCATTGTTATGATTCCTGACTTAATCGAGTTAAACGCTGCTGTAGCATCGCGCGCATTTCATTTGGATTTTTACAGTGTACATCATCTCCACCACGTCCTTGCGCTGCATTCAGACGAGCAACATTTAAACGTAACAACCAGAAACGACATGCTGCCATTGCCAAGTAAACATCCAAGCATGCTTGTTCATCGTCAGTTAAAACACGAATCTGCTGATAGGCATCTAAATAGGCTTGTAGTTTGTCAGCATCCAATTCCACATTTGGAAACTGGCTACAAAAATCATTGATGGTAATCGCAACATCAAACAATAACTCATCAAAATTCAGTTCAAAGAAATCCAGAATGCCTTGCAGTTCATCGCCTTTAAATAGCGTATTATCACGGAATAAATCTGAATGTACCCAGCCTTTTGGACGTTGCGGATATTGGGCTTGATACTCAGCAAATACCGCATAGACCTGATCAAATAACTCAGCATCGGCTATGGACATGCTATTTTTTAAATCTTGTCCTATCTCTGTCCAATACCCATGATCACGGCTATGGCTACGGGTGAGTGGAAAATCTTGCAATGCAACATGCAGTTTGGCTTGCGCTTTGGCAATTTCTGCCACTTGTCCCGTTGTGGTGATCTCAGGATGCTCACCCCAAACGCGTGGGGCAATTTGTGCAGGTTTCCCCACAATATAGTGAATTGCACGCCCACCATGCGAGAGTGGTGCAGCGACAGGTACACCATGTGCTGCTAACTGTTGCAAGACAGGAACCAACTCTCCTGCACTTTGCTCTGTTTCATTTTCAAAGACGGTCAGTACAAACTGTTTTTGGTCATGAGTCACAATGAAATAGTTGGTATTTTGAATCCCACCTTGAATCGGAATCAGCTCAACCACCTCCAATCCATAGGCTGCGGAAAATTGCTGAACTTCATTTAAACTCAAAGGAGTGTAAACCGACATAGAAAACCTGCGTGAAACAAAATAAGTTTGGTAGAATGTTGCCACAGTTTACCAAGATGTCACCCTTTCTCGGGAACTTTCTTTCCATAGACCGATACATTTGGATGTCACAATGCTTGCAAAACGTATTATTCCGTGCCTTGACGTGGACAATGGCCGTGTAGTGAAAGGCGTACAATTTTTAGATATTCGTGATGCAGGTGATCCTGTTGAAGTTGCACGCCGTTATAACGAACAAGGTGCAGATGAAATCACCTTTCTCGACATTACGGCAACCCATCATGGACGTGACACCACTTATCGTACTGTTGAACGTATGGCAGAAAGCGTTTTCGTTCCTCTGACTGTGGGTGGTGGCGTCCGTAAAGTTGAAGATATTCGCTTATTACTCAATGCTGGCGCAGACAAAGTCAGCATTAATTCGGCTGCCGTGTTTAACCCTGAATTTGTTCAGGAAGCTTCTCAACGTTTTGGCGCTCAATGTATTGTCGTTGCAATTGATGCCAAAAAAACGGGCGACAATCAATGGGAAATCTTTACTCACGGTGGTCGTAAACCCACAGGCATTGATGCGATTGACTGGGCAGTTAAAATGGCAGACTATGGTGCGGGCGAACTTCTGATCACCAGTATGGATGCTGATGGCACTAAAGCAGGTTATGACATTGCTTTAATGCGTGCCATTAATGACCGTGTCACCATTCCAACCATTGCATCTGGTGGTGTCGGCAACTTGCAACACTTGGCAGATGGAATTTTAAAAGGCGGTGCAGATGCAGTGCTTGCAGCCAGCATTTTCCACTTTGGTCAACATACAATTCCAGAAGCGAAGCAATTTCTGGCAGCGCAAGGCATTGAAATGCGTTTGTAATTTAAACAGCTAATCTAAGAGATTAAAAAGATGGCACTTGCCATCTTTTTTATTCCTTTAAAATAAAAATGAATTTCTAATTGATAATATGTATAAATTTTGTAAAATACAGATTCTTAATTAATAACAAGTTAAACTACTAAAAGGTTAACAATGAAAAAACTTACATTATCAGCAGTCGCTCTTTCATGTTTAGCGGCAAGTGTTTCAAGCCATGCCGTGACTCTTGCTGAGTCTGCCTATGTTTCCGCAAAACTTGGTGCAAGTTCTGTTGCTAATTATGATAATAAAAGCTCTTTTAGCTATACAAATACCTCAACATCAACAACAGATGTAAGTTCAGCAGTTAAACTGAGTGATGATAAAAAAACCGTTTTTAGTGGAAATGTGGCATATGGTGTGAATTTTGAACCAGCCTATCATGTACCTGTTCGTGCTGAAGTTGAATATAGCTATCATGGTAAGGCGAACTTAAACTCATCAGCATCACCATATTTAACTTATACACCAACAGGTTTAGGGTTATACACCATTCAAGATAAGCATGAGTTAACACTACAAACATTTATGCTAAATGGTTATTATGATTTTAAAAATAGCTCACGCTTCACTCCTTATGTTTCTGCTGGTGTTGGTTTAGCACATACAAAACTGACCACATTAACTCAAATAACAAGCAATGTTTCAGTGGAAGATAACAAAATCACTGAAAATAAATCCCGTATTGCATGGGCTGTAGGTGCTGGTTTTTCTTATGAATTTACACCTAAATTAAGTCTAGATCTAACTTATCGTTACTTAAATGCCGGCAGTCAAACAAGTAGCAATTATTATGATGTCAGCATCGTAGATAGTACAAACACTTATGTCCGTACAGATCACTTAGAAAAGAAGAACAAAGTCAAAGTTTCTGCTCATGACGTAACTCTAGGTCTACGTTACGCATTCTAAGATTTTAAAACCCAATAAAGAGGACTTTTGCCCTCTTTATTTTTATGCCCTGTTCAATTGTTTATTTTTTGGCTTGACCTTTTACTCAAATCCAGTAAAATTCTCGCCACGTTGCCGACATAGCTCAGTTGGTAGAGCAACTGACTTGTAATCAGTAGGTCCACAGTTCGAATCCGTGTGTCGGCACCATCGAATTCAAAAAGCCCCAAGTTTGAAAAAACTTGGGGCTTTTTTTATTGCATTAAAAATCAATTTTTAAGCTATGCTTAGGCTGGGTGTATTTAAAATACGTTTCAACCATTTGATAAAATCTAATGATGACCATGTCAATTAAAGATCTCTGTTTAGCGCTGTGTATCATTTTCGCGTGGGGGCTCAATTTTGTTGTGATTAAACTTGGGGTCACAGAAATTCCACCTTTACTCCTCGCAGGATTACGCTTTAGTGCGGTGGCGTTTCCTGCCTTATTTTTTATTCGTGCGCCTCGTATTCCGCTCAAATGGTTAATCGCCTATGGCATGAGCATTAGTTTTGGGCAATTTGCCTTACTGTTTCTTTCAATTCATTTGGGAATGCCCGCAGGTTTGGCTTCATTACTGTTACAAGCACAAGCTTTTTTTACTTTATGGCTTGGTCATTCTTTACTGAAAGAAAAAATCCAGCGTCATCATTATGCTGGAATGGCGATTGCAGTCTTGGGCATTCTTTTACTGGCTGTCGAATCGCATACAGGCAGTAAAACTGATCTTCCAATGATTCCCCTGCTCTTAGTTTTTGCTGCCGCGTTGTCTTGGGCATGTGGCAATATTTGCAATAAAGTGATTGTGCAACAGCATCAGGTCAACCCAATGTCTTTGGTGGTTTGGAGTGCACTGGTTCCCATTTTGCCATTTTTTCTATGCTCATGGATATTTGAAGGTTCTGACAAGATTGTTTGGAGCTTGCAGCATGCCCATGTGCATCAGATTTTTGTGGTAGGTTATTTGGCTTTTATTGCCACGATTATGGGCTATGGTCTTTGGGGTTACTTACTCAGCAAATACCCAACTTCAATGATTGCACCGCTGACCTTGCTCGTGCCTGTCGTGGGACTGATCACCGCAGCCATTTTCTTGGGAGAACATCTCAGCATCAATCAAATGATTGCGACATCCGTGATTATCTCAGGCTTAGTGATTAATGTCTTTGGACAGCGCTGGATTAAGCCAAAGTTGCACTGACTTGCACATAATCAATCCGATGACTTTGTCTAAGTTGCTGACAAAGTTTGCCTGTCATCTGGATTTTTAAGGCATTCAAGTCCTGCTGAAAACCATGGAATTGAGGTTGTCGCTGAACATAATCAGCAAAGCCACCTAATACAGGTTCAGATAAAATTTGGATTTGGATTTGCTTAAAGCCTTGCTGCTCAAGTAATTGTTGTAATTGCGCTTGTGGCATTAGATGCTTGAGCTGAACATCCGCCAGTTTTAATAAATATTGATCACGTTGCTGACTCAAAAAATGGGCATTTGACCAATTCTCACTGAGCTGTAACGTGTGAAAGGCAATTCGACCTTGAGGTTTTAACAGTGTGGGAATCTGAGGAATAAATTGATGCAGATCATAATGATAAAGTGCATCTAAACACACAATTGCATCAAATTTCTGAGCAAAATTTGCCGCATTTAAATTCATAAACGAACACTGATACAACTCACGCACACAAGCCAAAGCTTGTTGCTGAATTTTATCAATACATGCGGTTTGTATTTCAACTGCTTCAATATGCTGCACTGCATAATGCTGCGCCCAATATTGCAAACTCGCGCCATGCCCACAGCCTAAATCGAGCAGGCAATCTTGTGCTGAGAGTTGAATACTTTGAGCGAGATGCGCTGCAAGCTGTTCACAGGCCTCGACATAAGTTTGGGCTTGTGACGACCACAAGCCCAAATTACTCCACGCCAGTGTTGCAGCATCCCCTAGCATTTTTGTATCTATCGTATACTTATGCTGAGGGAGTTTTTGGCGGAGCCGTTGCAATAAGCGCAAATTAGTAACCTAATTCTGGTGCAACTTCTGGTTTTGGTTTTAAGCCCACAAATGGAATTGGCGCACCTAGATTTTTGGCAATTTGCATCGCTGAAGTCACCGCAGACTCAAGAATTGGCAAACCATCACAAGACCAAGAACCACAGAAATACACTTTACGGTCTGGCGCTTTTTGACGACGCTGCAATTCTTGGCTCAATTCCACAGTTTGTGAATTCACCACAGCACGACTCAATTTCACCGTTGAAATGACTTTCTTCGGATCAATCGGTGTCACTGGACGCCATGTTTGGAACACAGGACTTTTACCGACCAAAGTTGGCTCAATCGCGTTCATCCACACGGTAAACTGCTGACGGGTAAATTTACGATCCATCATATAACTGAGGACTGCCCAGTCTTTACGACGTGGTGGCATCACTGTTGCATCGGTATGAATGACCAAATCACCTTCTTCAAAACGGAACTGTTTTAAGAGCTGCAAATCTTCAGCAAACTGTTCTGGATTCAGGAAGTCTTCCACTTTATTGGTTGGGGTTGCCACAATCACACGGTCAAATAATTGCTGTGTACCTGCCTGATTTTCAACAAAGACTTTATCGTCTTTCAGTTCAACCTTAGTCACCGCAGCACCACTATGCACTGTGATTCCTTCAATCAACTTATTCACAAAAGCAGGCGTACCGCCTTTTAAACGTAATAACTCAACACCACTGGTCAACTGGCTTAAAAAGACCAATAGCGGTTTTGCTGGCCATTCACCAATGGTTTTCGGGTTACAGGTACAAATCGTGTACAGCACAGGCATGACCGCACCATGCCAGAACACTTCTTCAATGTCGTTTTTATTAATAAATTCGGTGAGCGTAATATTCTGGTTTTTTGATTTAAAGAAACGGTGAATCGCAGTTTTCAGCTGGAGCATGCCTTTCACGATACGCACACCGTATTGTTGTAAACCTTTACGGTTATTGATGATCGGGAAATTCCCAATCGGTGCGCGTGACGTGGTTAACCACGTTTCTGTTTTATCTTCAAACAACCAGCTACATGCCATATAAGTACGTACTGGAAAGGTTTTAATGCCTAAATGCGTTGCAAGACTTAAGGTATTTTTCCAGAGATAAGGGTTCATGACACGCAATGGCGCATCGATAATTCCCCCATCAAATTCAACCGTATGACTGTCCATGCCACGTCCGGGCAACGATTCGAATACGGTAATATTATGTCCTGCATCTTTGAGAATTCGTGCTGTGGCAAGCCCAGCCATGCCACTACCAATGACTGCAATATCCAATGTTTTATCCGTTTTTTAGCCCATTTTCTTCATTATGTGCGAAGTCGTGGACAAATACCTTGTTAAAAAATACCATAATTCGTTTTTTTACATTCTTTTACAGTCATTTTTTACAAGAAATTTTGCCTTGAAATTTTCAAAATAATTATGGAAAAATCACTGATTTTTCGGCTGAAACCAGTTTACCCACGAACTGGTCTGACGGACTTCGACAGGTACAGCAGGAATCAATTCATTCCGCAAAAGCGCCTGCTGCTTGACCTGTTTAGCCAAACGATATTTTTGGCTGTGAATACATTCACGATCCGCAAATTCACAGCGATCTAACCGCGTACCACCACAAGGTCCATTGGCTAAACCTTTCGGGCAGGTTTCAGGGCAAATATACAGGGTTTCTGCCAAACGACATTGCCCACAGCTTTCACAGCCAACGACCGCGTGTTTACTGGCATGTTCAATCGACAAGATACTTTTCGCTGCCCAGCCTTTTTGCCAGAATTTTAACTGAAAGACACATCGCCCGATGTTTTGCGCCAATGTACTGTCAAACAACCAGTCATGCGTCACTTGTAACATCTGATATTTCAACACCGAAGGCTGCTGCTGCGGATAGGCTGCCGATAAATCAGGCTGCATTTCATCGCCACGCACAATCTTGCACAGATGATTCCATTCTATTAGGCACTGCTCAAGCGTCCATGTTTCGTACTGAGCCAATGCCTGTTCAAGTAGGGCTTGCTGTTCTGAATTTTGACAGCCTGAGACATGAATGCCTGCCAATCCCCAATGTCGGTAAATCCAGATTTGTAGCGCTGCCCGCGCATACACGCGCTGCTCTGCCCATGCGGCATCTTGCTGTAGCTCAGCTTTTAAATGTTGTAGTAAATGACGACTAATTTCGACACCTGCCACTTCTTGCTTGACCATAAATTTGGCACGGCGATAGGTCAACGGCATCACGCAGGCCAAGACTGGACAAGGCTGCGTTGTTTGATCTACAAATTGTTTAAATTTTAAAATCTTGGCAAGATCATACCCCAACTGGGTAATCACAAAATCTGCGCCAGCACGCTGTTTTTTTTCAAATTTTAAATACTGGGCTTGTTCTTCACTTTCGGTGTATTTAAAGGGATTAAACGCTACACCACAGTACATGTCGGGCGCATGTGCTTTCACCCACATCAGGCTACTGACTGACTCTAAATAGCGTGTGCGTTGCAGCGGATATTGTTTGCCAAAATTATGCTGCTTGAGTTTGTCGCCTGTCAGTAACAATACATCACGCATATTGTGTTGTTTGGCTTGCTCAATAAACTGTTCTAAATCTTTGAGATCACGCGCTTTACCTGAGAAATGTAATAACTTGGCTTGCTCAGGGCTGACACTTTGCGCCAAAGAGATGGGGGATGGATCATCATCAGCATGTACACGATCTGCAAAAGCCATGACACACGGCAAACCTGCCAAACTGGCAACCGAGGGCAAAGTCGCACGTTTCGAGACGATCTGTTCGAGAATCAGACAAAATTGTTGCTGTTGCAAATAATGCGAAAGTGCCGACATGTGTGCAGGGAGATCAATCTAAAGACGTATTTTAGCAAAGACCCAGACACAAGAAAAATAGCAAAAGGCTGCATCACGTTGAATGCAGCCTTTTCAGTCAGATTAGCATTCAACAGCGAATGATGTTTTGCTGCTCGCTTGCGGAACGGATGACCAAACTTCTGCAACAATTTCATTGATTAGACGTAGTTTTTCCCACTGCGCTTCATACGCAACATGGTTACCTTCTTCAGTCGAAGAGAAGCCACATTGTGGGCTAAGTGCCAACTGTTCAAGTGGTAAATACTGTGCTGCCTCACGAATACGTGCCACAATTTCCTGTTTATCTTCAAGCTGTTCCACTTTAGAGGTGATCAAACCCAAGACCACTTCCGCATTGCTGCCTTTGAGTTTTGCCAGTGGTGCAAAACCACCTGAACGCTCGTTGTCATATTCCAAGAAATAACGGTCAATATTCTGCAAATGCTTGAAGATGTAGTCTTCAATGCCGTCATAACCACCTTCATAAATCCATGTTGATGCGAAGTTACCACGGCAAATGTGCATGCCGATCACCAAATCTTCGGGCTTGTCTTGCAACGCCAAATTCAAGGTTGTGACACAGGCTTCTGCCAGACTTTTCGTACTTTCACCAAATTGTTGTTCTTCATCTTGGCGTTGTTGTGACACCAAAAATGCCCAGTACACATCATCAAGTTGCAGGTAACGACAGCCCGCTTCATAAAATGCACGTACAGCTTTTTGGTAAGCACGCCCCAAATCTTCAGCATAAGCTTGCAAGTTATTGGCATAAAATTCATTGGAACAACGGATTTTACGGTGTAAAAACATGTTCGGGCTTGGAATGGTCATTTTCGCCACATGTTCAGCATCATCCCCCACTACGTCTTTTAAAAATTTGAAATGCTGTAAATGTGGATGAGTATCGGCAAAATCAATTTTGCCAATGACACGTACCTGATGCGGTTTGGTTTCAACGCCTTTAAATTTATAGCCTTCTGCTTCGTCGAACCCTTCAACACCAACAAAGTGTTCCATAAAGTCAAAATGCCACCACGCGCGGCGCAGTTCGCCATCGGTAATGGCATGCACGCCATTTTGTTTTTGTTGTTCAACCAGTTGAATGATTTCTTCATTTTCAATTTGGGTCAAGTCAGCTTGGCTAATTTTGCCTGCCGCCAAATCTAAACGGGCTTGTTTAATACGCTGTGGACGTAAAAAGCTCCCGACGTGATCGGCTTTGAAACCTGCATATTGTTGTCGTGCTTGTGCAGTGGTGTTACTCATGGCAATACTCAACATTTATATTTTATCGTTGAACACCATTAAACAATAATTTTCATGTTTTTAAAAATTAGATTAATTTTACTCATTTATAAAAATACATTTTTATTTTCATTGAGTTAATTTTCTATTGATCAAATAAAATACACAAATATGACTATATTTCATCAAAAGCTGAAAAAACATCAGCAAAAATGGTGATTTTTAAATGAGAAATATTCATCATTTAAGTTTTATATATGATGTTTATCGGTTTCATTCTGAGCAAAATTCATCATCAGGTGAATTCATCACAATTGTAGCCTTTTGTAAAAAATCTTAGACTTTAATCTTGAGCATTTTCTCAAAAGTATTTGAATTTAGAAGCATTAGTGTAATTTTTTAGTCATCCACCCTCTTTAAGACCACACAATTGACAAGAAAATAATTTGCTGTAATCTAATCAATAGACGACCGGTCTATTTCTAAATAGGTAATCTGATGACCCTGAGCAAAAAAGCAGAACAAACTCGACAGCATATTTTAGATACAGGCTTTGAGCTGGTACTGCGTAAAGGCTTTGTCGGTGTCGGTTTGCAGGAAATTTTAAAAACCAGTGGTGTTCCTAAAGGCTCGTTCTATCACTACTTTGCGTCTAAAGAGGTGTTTGGCTGCGAGCTACTGCAACACTACATCAGCAACTATGGACAACGCCTTTCGATGCTTTGGAATCAACCTGAACGGTCGGCACGTGAGCAACTGCTAAGCTATTTTCAGGCATGGATTCAAGATCCTGAGCAGCCTGATACAGGTTGGGCTGAAAGCTGCCTGATCGTCAAACTCGCTGCTGAAGTCGCTGATTTATCGGAAGATATGCGTCAAATCATGAATCAAGGCGTGCAAGTCCTTCTCGCTCGCCTCAGTGAATTACTACAACGCGGTGTCGATGAAGCTTCGATGCAACTGTGCAGCAACCCTGCTGCCACCGCACAAGTGCTGTATCAGATGTGGCTCGGTGCTGCCCTGCTCAGCAAACTCAGTCAAAGCAAAGACCCGATGCACGATGCACTGCGGGCAACAGAATTTATGCTCGGTCAAGCGAGCGCCTAAGGCATTTTGGAGAATATGATGAAAATTTTAATGGTACTGACTTCACATGACCGCTTAGGCAACACAGGTCATAAAACAGGTTTTTGGTTGGAAGAATTTACTGCACCGTATTATGTGTTTAAAGATGCAGGTGCAGAGATTACCCTTGCATCACCACAAGGTGGACAACCACCACTTGATCCAAAAAGTAACGAACCTGATTTCCAGACGGATTCAACCCGACGTTTTGAGCAAGATACTGAAGCACAAGCACGCTTGGCAAACACCCACGTCCTTGCTGAGCTTGATGTGACTGGTTTTGATGCCGTGATGTACCCAGGAGGTCATGGCCCACTTTGGGATCTGACTGAAAATGCCGACTCGATTGCACTGCTTGAGCATTTTGACCGCGCAGGTAAACCAATGGGCTTGGTCTGCCACGCCCCTGCGGTACTCAAACATGTCAAAACAGCAGCAGGTCAATCTTTTGTGGCAGGTAAAAATGTCACAGGCTTTTCCAACAGTGAAGAAGCTGCGGTTGGACTGACTGAGGTTGTACCATTCTTAATTGAAGATGAATTTCAGGCACAAGGCGCACATTACCAAAAAGGTGCAGACTGGCAGTCATTCATTTTGACTGAGGGACATTTGGTGACAGGACAAAACCCTGCCAGCTCGGAAGCCGTCGCAGAACAGCTTCTCGTTTTATTGAATGCAGAGGCTTAAGTACGTCACATGGATATTTCAACTTTACAACAACGCTTGGCAACCATGCGCCAAGCGCATACCCAAGCGGCGCCTGCCAGTCTGGAACTACGCCATGACCGTTTGGAACGTGCCAAAAAATTATTGATTGAACATCGTGAAGCACTGATTTCGGCGATTTCAGCAGATTTTGGACATCGCAGTGCCTACCAAAGTTTGGTGTCAGATATTTTGGCTTCGGTTGCTGCGCTGAGTTATGCCCAAGAACAACTGGCTGAGTGGACACAACCTGAAATTGTGGCTGCGCCGTATGCCGAGATGCGTACCGAGATTCATCAGCAACCGCTCGGTGTGGTGGGAATTATCAGCCCGTGGAATTTTCCGCTGAATCTTGCCTTTAGCCCACTGGCGGGTGTGTTTGCTGCGGGCAACCGTGCCCTGATTAAACCGTCTGAACTCACCCCAAAAACGGCTGAGTTATTGGCAGAACTGGTTCCACAATATTTCGATGCACTGGAACTGGGTGTAGTGACGGGTGATGCCGAGGTGGGCGCTGCCTTTAGCACACTGCCTTTCGATCATTTGGTGTTTACAGGGAGTAGCCAAGTCGGACGCCATGTGATGCGCGCCGCCGCAGAAAATCTGGTGCCTGTGACTTTGGAACTGGGTGGTAAATCGCCTGTGGTGATTGCCCCTGATGCCAAACTTGAACAGGCGGTACAACGCATTTTGACGGTGAAAACCTTCAATGCAGGGCAAATCTGTATTTCACCTGATTATGTGTTGTTGCCTGAACAGCAACAGCAGGATTTTGTGGAATTTGCCCAGAAATTTATGGCTGAGAGCTTCAACCATTTCCAAGACAATCCTGATTACACCGCGATTATTAACCCGCGTCATTATCAGCGGTTATTGCATGTGTTAGAAGATGCTCAAGCCAAAGGAGCGACTCTGATTCCTTTGACTGCGCACACTCAAGATGCCACTCATGATGATGCCCGTCGTAAAATTGTGCCGACTTTGGTGCTGAATGTCAGCGATGACATGTTGGTGATGCAGGAAGAAATTTTTGGTCCGATCTTGCCGATTAAAACCTATCAGCAAGAACAGCAAGCAATTGACTATATCAATGCACATCCACGCCCGTTGGCAGCTTATTACTTCTCAGAAGATGCCGCAGCACAACAGTATTTTGCTGAACGAACCACTTCGGGTGCGTTGGTGGTGAATGATGTCATGACCCATGTGGTCATTGAAACTTTACCATTTGGCGGTGTTGGTGCATCGGGAATTGGGGCTTATCACGGGGTTCATGGGTTCAGACGTTTTAGTCATGCCAAACCGATTGTGGTGCAAAGCCCACAAGGTGAATCCAATTTACGTTTACGCGCGCCTTATGCAGCAGCGTATCAACAATTACAGAAGATGCTGAACCCAACTCAGGAGTAATGCTCATGCAAAGTTTAATTCATGAGCGCTTTGGCGAACCTGAAGAGGTGCTGCATTTGGCGGATCAGCCTGTACCTGAATTACAAGCTGATCAGGTACGCATTCGTACCCTGCTTGCACCGATTCATCATCATGATCTGTGGACGGTACGCGGACGCTATGGTTACAAGCCTAGCTTCCCTGCGATTGGGGGCAGTGAAGCGGTTGGAATCATAGATGCTGTCGGCGCAGAAGTTGAACATTTACAGGTCGGACAACGGGTTGCGGTGGCTTCAGTCCATGGCACATGGGCAGAATATTTTATTGCCCCAAGCCGTATGGTCATTCCACTCCCCGATGCCATTCCCGATGAAGTTGCAGCGCAGTTGATTGCCATGCCGCTCAGCGCCCTGATGTTACTAGAATTTTTACAGGTCAATGCGGGTGACTGGATTATCCAGAATACTGCGAATGGGACGGTCGGCAAAACACTGGCGATGCTGGCTCAATCGCGTGGCGTGCATAGCATTAACCTTGTGCGCCGCAATGAAGCCGTGGCTGAATTACAGGCTTTGGGCATTCAGCATGTGGTTTCAACTGCACAAAATGGCTGGCAACAGCAAGTTGAGCAAATTGTGGCGGGCGCACCGATTCGGGCTGCGGTGGACTCGATTGGCGGACAAGCCAGTGCGGACTTAATCAGCCTGCTGGGTGAAAATGGCACATTGGTTTCCTTTGGGACTCAGCTTGGCGAGCCAATGCAAATTGCTTCGGGGGATTTGATTTTTAAACAAGCCACTGTGAAAGGTTTTTGGGGCAGTAAAGTCAGCCAAAACATGAGTGTGGCAGATAAAAAGCGCCTGATTACTGAGCTTATGCAGCACCTTGTCAGCCAAGAACTGAAACTGCCTGTTGAGGCGATTTTTCCTTTTGCCGAAATTGAGCAAGCGGTGAAACGCAGTCTAAGTTCAGGTAAACAGGGTAAAGTCTTGCTGCGTCCTTAAATTTAAATATGGAACAGGCAACGTAAGTGCGATGCCTGTTCATTTGGTGGTTTAAAACAGAGATTAACGAAGATTTATCATGTTAAATCATGCTCTAAACACTGTTTGTAGTGAACAATAGCATTTAGATACAAGCCTTTGTGTGAAATCATCGTGGCCGCCAGATATTTTTAGAAGCTACACAATCCCATATGACCACGTTTACCGATCAAGATTCTGTCCCACCAGCTGATCTGGAACCTAAGCTAAAGGGCTTCTAGAGCCTATTTTTCAAGCCATATGAGTAGCAGCGAGATTGTTCACGGGAACGAATCAAAATCGTGAAACATTGACTAAACATTAGGCATGGAACGTTACGATTCATGTAAAAAGCCCAATTGATGAGAATCAGGCTATTCACAACAAGATAAAATATTGAATTAAAACAAATTATATAACAAATTTCATATAAGATGTTTATGTTGATTTTAGCAAGACTTAATGAATAGCCACCAATAATTTTAGTAAAAAAAGAGAAAATCTATTTTTTGATTATCTTTTAATAGTCACTGAACTGAAATATGAACTACTAATAAGGAAATTTTTTTGATTATAACTATCTGTATTATTATATTTTTTATTTTGTTTATTCTATTCATTAGAACTACATTTGATAAAAAATATAGTAATACTCAAATTTATTCATTTATGAAACGCAGTTTTTGGATTTGTATATGTATTCTTCCGCTTGTTTGGCTCATCTTTTATAAAGACTTAAATCATCCTCAGATGCCTGATAATGCAAGTGGTTCATATGCATTAGGAGTTGCTTTATTCGTACTTGCTTCACCTATTTTTGTCATTGTTGGATTTTTACTAGGTCATATCTTTTTTCTTGCAATATTTATGGTTATTGATTTAATAATT
>NZ_JAKLTL010000059.1:0-270 GCF_022012315.1 Acinetobacter sp. ME22 | reverse complement strand
GGAGGATAATCACACTTATTTCATCGATGATGCTAAATTATGGGTACATAATACCGACTGTGAAAATAAAACCACTAAAGCTTTAACTGGCAAAGAAACGGTAGATATTTTGCTTGAATATCAAGATGTACTACGAGAAGCAGCAACTGGGCAAGTTACCAAATCATTTTATATGCCCTAAAATAATAAATCAGGCTTTACTAAAGATATAAAAGAAAAGTTTGAAGTGATAATTGCAAAACTTTTGCAAATCAAAAAAATTACGGATAA
>NZ_JAKLTL010000058.1:0-271 GCF_022012315.1 Acinetobacter sp. ME22 | reverse complement strand
CGCAGCGCATATCATCCGTGAATGCTTGACCAATACCTTGTGGGGCAAAGGCGCAAGCGAGTCGCAAATTGACGATAGCAGCTTTATTGCGGCAGCAGATACACTCTATGATGAACAACTCGGGCTGTCACTGGCATGGACTGAATCCAAGACCATCAAAGATTTTATCAGCAATGTTTTGGATCATATCAATGGTGAGCTGTATGTCGACCGTATTTCTAATCTGTGGACCTTAAAGCTGATTCGCGATGATTATGATCGGGAGAGTCTG
>NZ_JAKLTL010000057.1:0-271 GCF_022012315.1 Acinetobacter sp. ME22 | reverse complement strand
TGCAGCGCATATCATCCGTGAATGCTTGACCAATACCTTGTGGGGCAAAGGCGCAAGTGAGTCGCAAATTGACGATAGTAGCTTTATTGCGGCAGCAGATACACTCTATGACGAACAACTCGGGCTGTCACTGGCATGGACTGAATCCAAGACCATCAAAGATTTTATCAGCAATGTTTTGGATCATATCAATGCTGAGCTGTATGTCGACCGTATTTCTAATCTGTGGACCTTAAAGCTGATTCGCGATGATTATGATGAAGATGAACTT
>NZ_JAKLTL010000056.1:0-301 GCF_022012315.1 Acinetobacter sp. ME22 | reverse complement strand
ATTCGCTATTCGCTATTCGCTATTCGCTATTCGCTATTCGCTATTCGCTATTCGCTATTCGCTGGAGTGAGTAGGTTTGGAATTAAGAGCTACCAATCATGCTTGGCTGAAAAATCTTGTCTATTAAATAGTGTGTATTTCCCTTAACGATGCGGTTGTTTTTATGAGATACCTTTAGATTTACATACAGAAATTTATTGTTGATGCGGGTTATTCGGTGAAAGAAAACACGACGATAATTGTTCAGTCAGGTAAAAAAGCGATTGCCCGAGTTACATTTACGGACTAAGAGTCGAAAAAG
>NZ_JAKLTL010000055.1:0-362 GCF_022012315.1 Acinetobacter sp. ME22 | reverse complement strand
GAAATAGATACAATTGTTGGCAAGAAACACCAACAATCACTGGTCTCAATTGTAGATCGAAAGACGGGTTATCTTTGGCTAAAGAAGTGCAGTACACGCAAGGCAGAAGACATTTGCCAAGCCACAATCAGTCTGCTTGAGCCGATCAAGGATCAGTTAAAGACGATTACCGCGGATAATGGTAAAGAGTTCAGTCTGCATGAATATACTGCTCAGGAGTTAGGTATAGATTGGTATTTCGCTGATCCTTATAGTGCTTGGCAGCGAGGTACAAATGAAAATACAAATGGCTTAATCAGGCAATATATTAGAAAAGGCAGTGATTTGAATGACTATACGGATGAATATATCTCAGAAATCAC
>NZ_JAKLTL010000054.1:0-363 GCF_022012315.1 Acinetobacter sp. ME22 | reverse complement strand
GCCCCGATGTGGGGCTGATATTTGTTTTAAATCTATGCTGATGTAGCAAATTTCTTAGATGGTGGTGTAAAGCCTGCAATGTCATAACGGGCATGACGGGTCAAACGCCACGAATCCCAATAGCCTGCCGTTCCATCACCAATGTTTGAACCTGCACCCAAATACAGCATTGTTCCTGTCAGGCTGAACGAGGTATAGGCTGCACTCGACCCAAAGAGTCGCCCACCTGAGAATATATAAAACACGCCCTCTTTTCGCATTAAACAGATATGCTCCATGTTTCCAGTCAGTGGTGTATCTCCCGATGATGCCGTTGAGATTGGCGCGGGAAACGACCCGCCATCACGTAAAATCAGGTTAATG
>NZ_JAKLTL010000053.1:0-364 GCF_022012315.1 Acinetobacter sp. ME22 | reverse complement strand
GTTGTCAGTCATTTTGGAAGATGTCTATATTGGAACTTCACCCACCATGCCAGACACCAAGTGGCGGGTGCAACGCATTCATACAGTACAAAATGGAGCAACGCAATGGTATGACGAAAAGGCTGAAATCTTTCGCTATGGTGATCAGGTGGATGCCGATGGCTACTTCCTGTATCACGTGCAAGATGGCTTTACCGACTTAGGTCAGCTGTCCGAATATGCAGGGTTAGATTATGTCGATGATTTGTGGGTTTCAGCTCAGGGACCCTTTGGAACACTGGCAACAGCACCCCTTGCAGCACCCAATACCGCGGTTGCCTCTGCTGCAGGTCGTGCCATCATGATTCGTCATTATCTAGTTGTT
>NZ_JAKLTL010000052.1:0-364 GCF_022012315.1 Acinetobacter sp. ME22 | reverse complement strand
ATTGTCGGTCATTCTGGAAGATGTCTATATTGGAACTTCACCCACCATGCCAGACTCCAAGTGGCGGGTGCAACGCATTCACACAGTACAAAATGGAGCAACGCAATGGTATGACGAAAAGGCTGAAATCTTTCGCTATGGTGATCAGGTGGATGCAGATGGCTACTTCCTGTATCACGTGCAAGATGGCTTTACCGACTTAGGTCAGCTGTCCGAATATGCAGGGCTAGATTACATAGATGATTTGTGGGTTTCAGCTCAGGGACCCTTTGGAACACTGGCAACAGCACCCCTTGCAGCACCCAATACCGCGGTTGCCTCTGCTGCAGGTCGTGCCATCATGATTCGTCATTATCTGATCGTG
>NZ_JAKLTL010000051.1:0-364 GCF_022012315.1 Acinetobacter sp. ME22 | reverse complement strand
CCACCGTTATTGGTGGTCATCATTTATTTGTATGAATTAAGCCGCGATAAATTTACGTGTAGGTGGTGTAAAGCCTGCAATGTCATAACGGGCATGACGGGTCAAACGCCACGAATCCCAATAGCCTGCTGTTCCATCACCAATGTTTGAACCTGCACCCAAATACAGCATTGTTCCTGTCAGGCTGAACGCGGTATAGGCTGCACTCGACCCAAAGAGTCGCCCACCTGAGAATATATAAAACACGCCCTCTTTTCGCATTAAACAGATGTGTTCCATATTTCCAGTCAGTGGTGTATCTCCCGATGATGCCGTTGAGATTGGCGCAGGGAATGCACCACTATCCCTTAAAATCAGGTTGATA
>NZ_JAKLTL010000050.1:0-367 GCF_022012315.1 Acinetobacter sp. ME22 | reverse complement strand
CTACCTTATATCGAGTTGGTGGAACAATATGGGCAATTTGAAATAGATCAAAAGCTGACAGCAAACAATGACTTGTCTTATGTAGGCATGGCTGCTATTCGCCCTAACAATTACCACATCAATGCCAGTGTATACAGTGATGCAGGTACAGGGTATGCCCAACAAGCCACTTTGGACTTTTGCCCGTATGCAACATTATCCGCCGACATTGGTTATCTTGATACGTCATTTGTAATTGCCAACGTTGCTGAGTTTGCAAACTTGGCTGCGGGTAATCGCATTCAGATTGACAATGAGTTGATGACTTTCGTTGCTTATGATGCTGCTACTTTAACACTCACAGTTAAGCGCGGAACATATGACACAA
>NZ_JAKLTL010000005.1:0-254437 GCF_022012315.1 Acinetobacter sp. ME22 | reverse complement strand
CCTACGTTTTGCGATCCGTGAAGGTGGTCGTACTGTAGGTGCTGGTGTTGTTGCTAAAGTAACTGCATAATTCATGTTGCCATATTTAAACCGAGAATCTAGATTCTCGGTTTATTTTGTAGGCTAGTAGTTCAATTGGTAGAGCGTCGGTCTCCAAAACCGAATGTTGGGGGTTCGAGTCCCTCCTGGCCTGCCATTTATTTTCAAAGTTAAAGCTTGATGCTGGCTAAATTGTCTTATAATAAGTCGCGAATTCTACGACGAGTATACCCATGTCGAATGATAAACTGCGTGACGCATTAAGCGAAGCGCCAATCCCTCAAAGAAATAATTCTGCTGAAGTTGTTCGTTCTGGCTCACCATTCGATGTTGTTTTGTGGGTTGTTGCGGTTGCTCTCCTGATTTGTGCAACCTTGGTGAATCAGTATCTTCCTGCATATTGGGCACCAGCGAATAATATTTGGGTTCGCATAGGTGCAATTTTAGCTTGTATCGTTGTGGCTTTAGGTTTATTATACGCCACCCACCAAGGCAAAGGATTTATCCGTTTGCTGAAGGACGCACGCGTAGAATTACGTCGAGTAACTTGGCCAACCAAGCAAGAGACGGTAACAACCTCATGGCAAGTGGTTCTTGTTGTTGTTATTGCATCAATAGTGCTGTGGTGTTTTGACTACGCTTTGGGCTGGTTAGTGAAGTTGATTATCGGGTAAGAAGCTATGAAACGTTGGTATATTATTCATGCCTATTCAGGTTATGAAAAACAGGTGATGCGTTCACTTAATGATCGAATCCAGCGTAGCGCTGTAGCCGATAGCTTTGGTGATGTCCTTGTTCCTACCGAAGAAGTGGTAGAAATGAAGGATGGTAAGAAACGTAAGTCTGAACGTAAATTCTTTCCTGGCTATGTGTTAGTTGAAATGGAAATGAATGATGAAACTTGGCACATCGTGAAAGAGTGTCCTAAAGTTTTAGGTTTCATCGGCGGAACAGCAGAAAAACCTGCACCGATTACTCAACGTGAAGCAGATGCGATTCTTGCTCGCGTACGTAATACGGGTGAAGCACCTCGTCCTAAGACGATGTTTGAACCAGGTGAAGAATTATTGGTTATTGACGGTCCATTTACAGACTTTAAAGGTGTAGTGGAAGAAGTTCAATACGAAAAGTCGCGTTTAACGTTGACGATTAATGTATTTAATCGACCAACTCAAGTTGAATTGGAATTTCGCCAAGTCGAAAAAACCATTTAATTTGAATTGTTTGAAAAACGCCCGATTTATTCGGGCATTGTTATTGTAACAATTGTGTTACGAAATATGGTTTGGGGAGCCTAGCGGCGTTCGTACCCAGAGGTAATTAAAATGGCTAAGAAGATTGACGGCTACATCAAGCTGCAAGTTCCAGCTGGTAAAGCTAATCCATCTCCACCAATTGGTCCTGCATTGGGTCAACGTGGTGTTAACATCATGGCATTCTGTAAAGAATTCAATGCTGCGACTCAAAAACTTGAAGTTGGCTTGCCAATTCCAGTTGTGATTACTGTGTACAACGACAAGTCGTTCACATTCATCATGAAAACTCCGCCTGCATCTATTCTTCTTAAGAAAGCTGCTGGTATCCAAAAGGGTTCATCTGTACCAAACAAAACTAAAGTTGGTAAGTTGACTCGTGCTCAATTAGAAGAGATCGCGACTACTAAAGAACCAGATTTGACTGGTGCTGATTTAGACGCACGTGTTCGTACCATCGCTGGTTCTGCACGTTCTATGGGCTTGGAAGTGGAGCTATAAGACATGGCAAAGTTAACTAAACGTCAAAAAGCCATTGCTGCTGCTATTGAAGCAAACAAAGTTTACACTTTGGAAGAAGCAGTACAAGTTCTTACTAGCCTTCCTGCTGCAAAATTCAAAGAATCTTTGGATGTTTCAGTAAACCTAGGTGTTGACCCTCGTAAATCTGACCAAGTTGTTCGTGGCGCGACTACACTTCCTGCAGGTACTGGTAAAACTGTACGTGTTGCAGTGTTTGCTCAAGGTGCAAATGCAGAAGCGGCTAAAGCTGCTGGTGCAGACATCGTTGGTTTTGATGATCTAGCTGAAAGCATTCAAGCGGGTAACCTTGACTTTGACGTTGTAATTGCTGCTCCAGATGCAATGCGCGTTGTAGGTAAATTAGGTACGATCCTTGGTCCACGTGGTTTGATGCCAAACCCGAAAGTGGGCACTGTAACTCCTGATGTTGCAGGCGCTGTGAAAAATGCTAAATCTGGTCAAGCACGTTACCGTGTAGACAAAGCGGGTATTATTCACGCTGCGATTGGTCAAGTAGGTTTCTCTGCTGAAGCTGTTCGCCAAAACGTTGAAACTTTAGTTGCTGACTTGAAAAAATTGAAGCCAGCGACTTCTAAAGGTGTATACATCAAAAAGATCACTTTGAGCTCAACTATGGGTCCTGGTCTTACTGTTGATGTAAGCAACGTTTCTAACTAAGTTTCGGCTTAGAAAAGAATTTTAAAGTCCTGAAAGAGGAGAGTGAGTAAAGAAAGTCTTCGATTTTCTTAATCATTCAGGTAGAAATAACCAATCCTCACTCAGGCGGACTTTGAATTGATAAGTGTAAATTTATCAGCGTCAAAGACCTCAGGCGAGAAAGGAAACTTTTTCTTAATAACCCAGCCTGCGTAGACGCGGTGGTGTGATTTGATCCTCCTCCGCGTGTAAGTTTGAAAAGACTTACGAATTGGGGTGTACCTGACATAGGTACATAAATCACCGTTAGGAGGTTTTACAATGGCTCTTCTTATCGAAGACAAAAAACAGATTGTTGCTGAAGTTAGCGAAGTCGCTGCGAAAGCATTTTCTGTTGTTGTGGCTAACTATCAAGGTTCAAGCGTAGAGCAATTAACACAACTTCGTGTTGAAGCTCGTAAGCTCGGTGTTACTACACGTATCGTGCGTAATACTTTGGCTAAACGCGCTCTTCAAGATACTCAATTCAATATCTTGAACGATGACCTTGTTGGCCCAACCATTCTAGGTTTCTCAACTTCTGAAGATGACATGGGTGCAGCAGCACGCTTGTTCGAAGAATTTGCAAAAACTAACAAAGCATTTGAACTTAAAGCTGCAGCATTTGACGGCAAAGTTTATCAAGGTGCTGAAGTTAGCGTTATCGCAAATCTTCCGAACCAAGAAAAAGCGCTTACTATGCTTGCCAATGTTCTTCAAGCTCCTATTTCGAAATTGGGTCGCCTCATTACAGCGCTCAAAGAGAAAAACGAGTCAGAAGCTGCATAAGCTTAAATTTATTTACACACCATTCAATTTCCATTTGGAGTTATTCTCATGGCTTTAACTAACGAAGAAATCTTAAACGCAGTTGCTGAAAAAACTGTTCTTGAACTTGTTGAACTTATCTCTGCTTTCGAAGAGAAATTCAACGTATCTGCTGCTGCTGTAGCTGTTGCTGCTGCTCCTGGCGCTGCTGCTGCTGTTGAAGAACAAACTGAATTCAACGTTGAGTTGACTTCTTTCGGTGCTAACAAAGTTGCGGTTATTAAAGCAGTTCGTGAAGCTACTGGCCTTGGTCTTAAAGAAGCTAAAGATCTTGTTGAAGGCGCTCCTTCAGTTGTTAAAGAAGCAGTTTCTAAAGAAGAAGGCGAAGAACTTAAGAAGAAACTTGAAGCAGCTGGTGCTACAGTTACACTTAAGTAATTTGCAAAGGGGTCGGTTATTTTTAATTGGCTCCGAAAAAATGGCTGATGGCTCTTGGGTCATCAGCCTTTTTGCGTTACAATAATCGGCTCGATTTTTGTTCTTCTTGAGCAAAAACGAATATTTTATAAAATAACGCAATATATCAAACGCTTACCAATATTTTTCAATAAAAAATATTGTTAAGCGTTTTATTACCACTCTAAATTGCAGCATTTGTAAGTAGTGGTGGCCATATCGGCCTGCGTCATTCCATCTAAATCCGAACTGCAGGCGGATTTAGTTTTGTACTTTCCGAGGACTCCAAATGGCATACTCATATACCGAAAAAAAACGGATCCGTAAGAATTTTGGTAATTTGCCCAAAGTCATGGACGTTCCGTACTTGCTTTCGATTCAAGTCGACTCGTACAGAACATTCTTGCAAGATGGCAAAACACCAAAAAATCGAGAAGATATCGGTCTCCAAGCCGCATTTCGTTCAGTTTTTCCAATCGAAAGCTATTCTGGCAATGCTGCTTTAGAATTTGTTGAGTATAGCCTTGGTAAACCTGAGTTCGATGTTCGCGAATGTATTCTTCGTGGCTCAACTTATGCGGCACCAATGCGCGTAAAAATTCGCTTGATCATTAAAGATCGCGAAACGAAATCAATCAAAGACGTTCGTGAACAAGAAGTTTATATGGGTGAAATCCCATTGATGACTGAAAACGGAACGTTTGTGATCAATGGTACTGAGCGTGTGATCGTATCTCAGTTACACCGTTCACCTGGTGTATTCTTTGATAGCGACAAGGGTAAAACTCACGCGAACAAAACTCTATATTCTGCTCGTATTATTCCTTACCGTGGTTCATGGTTGGACTTTGAGTTTGATATTAAAGATCTTGTTTATGTTCGTATTGACCGTCGTCGTAAATTACTCGCGACTGTTATTTTACGTGCATTAAATTACACAGATGAACAAATTCTTAATTTGTTCTATGAAAAAGTACCTGTGTATGTCGATATGGGCAGCTATCAAATTGAGCTGGTTCCAGATCGTTTACGTGGTGAAATGGCACAGTTCGACATTGCTGACAACACTGGTAAGGTGATTGTTGAGCAAGGCAAACGTATTAATGCGCGTCATGTACGTCAAATGGAAGCATCAGGCTTAACCAAACTGCCTGTTCCAGATGAGTATCTATATGAGCGTATTACTGCTGAAAATATCACATTGCGTAATGGTGATGTGATTCCTGCCAATACCTTACTTAGCCATGACATTATGGTGAAATTGGCTGAAGGTGGTGTTAAACAGTTCAATATTCTGTTTACCAATGACATCGACCGTGGTCCATTTATTGCAGATTCTCTACGTGCTGATACGACAACAGGTCGTGATGAAGCGCTAGTTGAAATCTATAAAGTAATGCGTCCAGGCGAGCCACCAACCAAAGAAGCAGCGGAAAACTTGTTCCATAACTTGTTCTTCTCTACAGAACGTTATGACTTGTCTCCTGTTGGTCGTATGAAGTTTAACCGTCGTTTGGGTCGTCCATACGAAGTGGGTACAGATCAGAAATCTCGCGAAGTCGAAGGTATCTTGTCAAATGACGATATCATCGATGTTATGCGTACTTTGATCGAAATCCGCAACGGTAAAGGCGAAGTTGACGATATCGATCACTTAGGTAACCGTCGTGTACGTTCAGTTGGTGAAATGACTGAAAACCAATTCCGTGTTGGTTTGGTTCGTGTTGAACGTGCAGTAAAAGAGCGCTTAAACCAAGCAGAAACGGATAATTTGTCTCCACAAGACTTGATCAATGCGAAACCTGTTGCTGCGGCAATCAAAGAATTCTTTGGTTCAAGCCAGTTGTCTCAGTTCATGGACCAAAACAACCCATTGTCTGAAATTACACACAAACGTCGTGTATCAGCACTTGGGCCAGGTGGTTTGACGCGTGAACGTGCAGGCTTTGAGGTACGTGACGTACACCATACACACTATGGTCGTGTTTGTCCGATTGAAACACCTGAAGGTCCAAACATTGGTTTGATCAACTCATTGTCTGTTTATGCAAAAGCCAATGACTTTGGTTTCTTGGAAACGCCATATCGTAAAGTGGTTGATGGTCTAGTGACCGAAGAAACTGAATACCTTTCTGCGATTGAAGAAGTCGGTACAGTCATTGCACAAGCTGACTCTGCAGTTGATGCAGAAGGCAACTTGATCGATGAAATGGTCACTGTTCGTCATCAAGGTGAAACAGTACGTATGCCGCCTGAAAAAGTGACGCATATGGATGTTTCTGCACAGCAGGTTGTATCTGTTGCAGCATCATTGATTCCGTTCCTTGAACACGATGACGCAAACCGTGCATTGATGGGTTCAAACATGCAACGTCAGGCTGTACCAACTTTACTTGCGGATAAACCGCTTGTAGGTACAGGTATGGAAGCAAACGTAGCGCGTGACTCTGGTGTATGTGTCATCGCAAAACGTGGCGGTGCCATCGAATTTGTTGACGCTTCTCGTGTTGTTATTCGTGTCAACGAAGATGAAATGATTGCGGGTGAAGCAGGTGTAGATATCTATAACCTGATCAAATACACACGTTCTAACCAAAACACTTGTATCAACCAAAAAGTTCTTGTGAACTTGGGCGATAAAGTCGGTCGTGGTGATGTCTTGGCTGATGGTCCTTCTACCGATGGCGGTGAGTTGGCATTGGGTCAAAACATGCGTGTTGCGTTCATGACATGGAACGGCTTTAACTACGAAGACTCGATCTTGCTTTCTGAACGTGTACTTCAAGAAGACCGTTTAACTTCGATTCATATTCAAGAGTTGTCATGTGTAGCACGTGATACCAAGTTAGGTGCAGAAGAAATTACTGCTGATATTCCTAACGTAGGTGAAGCTGCGCTTTCTAAACTTGACGAATCAGGTATCGTTTACATTGGTGCTGAAGTCACAGCAGGGGATATCCTTGTTGGTAAAGTTACACCAAAAGGCGAAACTCAGTTAACACCAGAAGAAAAATTGCTTCGTGCAATCTTCGGTGAAAAAGCAGCTGATGTGAAAGACTCTTCTTTACGTGTTCCATCGGGTACGAAAGGTACAGTCATTGACGTTCAAGTCTTCACACGTGATGGTCTAGAAAAAGACGAACGTGCGCAAGCGATTGAAAAAGCTCAATTAGATGCATACCGTAAAGACTTGAAAGAAGAATACAAAATCTTCGAAGAAGCGGCTCGCGAACGTATTGTCCGTTTATTGACTGGTCAAGAGTCAAATGGTGGCGGTACAACTAAACGTGGCGACAAACTGACTGACGCTGTTTTATCGGGTCTTGAGTTGGTTGATCTACTTGAAATTCAGCCGACTGATGAAGCAATTGCTGAGCGTTTAAGTCAAATTCAAGTGTTCTTGAAAGAAAAGAGCGCTGAAATTGATGAGAAATTTGCTGAGAAAAAACGCAAACTTTCTACAGGCGATGAACTGACAACTGGCGTATTGAAAGTTGTTAAAGTTTACTTGGCTGTAAAACGTCGCATCCAACCGGGTGATAAAATGGCGGGTCGTCACGGGAACAAAGGTGTTGTATCTAACATCTTGCCTGTAGAAGACATGCCGCATGACGCTAATGGTGTTCCTGTTGACGTGGTATTGAACCCTCTGGGCGTACCATCACGTATGAACGTGGGTCAGATTCTAGAAACACACTTAGGCTTGGCTGCGAAAGGTTTGGGTGAGCAAATCGACAAGATGCTCAAACAACAACGTACCATGATTGAGTTACGTGACTTCCTTGACAAGATCTACAACAAAGTTGGTGGCGAGCAAGAAG
Organism: Acinetobacter sp. ME22; assembly: GCF_022012315.1. NCBI lineage: Bacteria > Pseudomonadati > Pseudomonadota > Gammaproteobacteria > Moraxellales > Moraxellaceae > Acinetobacter > Acinetobacter sp. ME22. Next base: position 246,882 of record NZ_JAKLTL010000005.1, on the reverse strand, counting down.
AGCTTGATAGCTTAACTGATGAAGAAGTACTGGTGCTTTCAGGTAACTTGCGTAAAGGTGTTCCTTTAGCAACTCCAGTATTTGATGGTGCTGAAGAGAACCAAATCAAAGAGTTACTCGATCTTGCTGGTTACTCGAAGACAGGTCAAATGGAGCTGTACGATGGTCGTACAGGTGAGAAATTTGATCGTCCTGTCACTGTTGGTTACATGTACATGCTGAAACTGAACCACTTGGTTGATGACAAGATGCATGCGCGTTCAACTGGTTCTTACTCATTAGTGACTCAACAGCCGCTTGGTGGTAAAGCACAGTTCGGTGGTCAGCGTTTCGGTGAGATGGAAGTCTGGGCACTTGAAGCATACGGTGCAGCATACACACTTCAAGAAATGCTTACTGTGAAGTCGGATGACGTTGAAGGTCGTACCCGTATTTATAAGAACATTGTAGATGGTAACCACTACATGGATCCGGGTATGCCTGAATCGTTCAACGTATTGACCAAAGAGATCCGTTCTTTAGGTATCAACATTGAACTGAAAAATGGTGACTAAATCTCCCCATTAAATCTCCCTAAATCCCTCTTTGAGAAAGAGGGACTTTCCCCCTTTTTAAAGGGGGAGTAGGGGGATTAAATCAGTTAAGAAACAATATTTGTGACCCAGTTGTGAAGTGAAAATCTTCACAACACACGGAGAAAAAAATTGAAAGACTTGCTCGATATCATGCGCAAAAAGACGGACTCAGACGGTCATGCTCCAGTAGAGTTTGATCGCATCCGTATTGGTCTTGCGTCACCAGAAATGATTAAGTCATGGTCTCACGGTGAAGTTAAAAAGCCAGAGACAATCAACTACCGTACGTTTAAACCAGAACGTGATGGTTTGTTCTGTGCCAAAATCTTTGGTCCAGTAAAAGATTACGAATGCTTGTGTGGTAAATACAAGCGTATGAAATACAAAGGCGTCATTTGTGAAAAATGTGGCGTTGAAGTAACAACTGCAAAAGTTCGTCGTGAACGTATGGGTCACATCGAGCTTGCATCTCCAGTGGCACACATCTGGTTCTTGAAATCATTACCAAGCCGTATCGGTTTGCTTCTTGATATGACATTACGTGATATCGAACGTGTATTGTATTTCGAATCATACGTTGTCACAGATCCAGGTATGACTCCGTTTGAGAAGTATCAACTTCTGACTGACGAAGAATACTTCAATGCACTTGAAGAACACGGTGATGAATTCACTGCGAAAATGGGTGCAGAAGCGGTTCAAGACTTGTTGAAAGACATTGACCTTGAAGCTGAAATTACACGTTTGCGTGAAGAAATTCCTCAAACAACTTCTGAAACGAAGTTGAAAAAAGCATCTAAACGCCTGAAATTGATGGAAGCATTCAAAGAGTCAAACAACAAGCCAGAATGGATGGTGATGAACGTACTTCCAGTACTTCCACCAGACTTGCGTCCGCTTGTACCACTTGAAGGTGGTCGTTTCGCGACTTCTGACTTGAACGATCTTTACCGTCGTGTGATTAACCGTAACAACCGTTTGAAACGTCTTTTAGACTTGGCTGCACCAGACATCATCGTACGTAACGAAAAACGTATGTTGCAAGAATCTGTGGATGCCTTGTTAGACAACGGTCGTCGTGGTCGTGCGATTACAGGTTCGAACAAACGTCCGCTTAAATCTTTGGCTGATATGATCAAAGGTAAGCAAGGTCGTTTCCGTCAAAACTTGTTGGGTAAACGTGTTGACTATTCTGGTCGTTCGGTAATTACCGTTGGTCCATCTTTACGTTTGCACCAGTGTGGTCTTCCGAAGAAAATGGCACTTGAACTATTCAAGCCGTTTATTTTCGCGAAACTACAAGCTTCAGGTCAGGCAACAACCATTAAAGCTGCGAAGAAAATGGTTGAACGCGAGACTCCAGAAGTTTGGGACGTTTTGGCATCTGTCATTCGTCAGCATCCAGTGATGTTGAACCGTGCGCCAACACTTCACCGTTTGGGTCTTCAAGCATTTGAACCAATCCTGATCGAAGGTAAAGCAATCCGTTTGCACCCACTCGTATGTACAGCGTTTAACGCCGACTTCGACGGTGACCAAATGGCGGTACACGTACCATTAACACTTGAAGCTCAGTTAGAAGCTCGTGCGTTAATGATGTCAACCAACAACATCTTGTCACCTGCCAACGGTGAGCCAATCATCGTTCCATCTCAGGACGTTGTCTTGGGTCTTTACTACATCACCCGTGATGCGGTAAATGCCAAAGGTGAAGGCATGATGTTCGCGGATACTCACGAAGTAAACCGTGCGCTTGCAACAGGTCAAGTGGCGATGCACGCTCGCGTAAAAGCACGTGTATACCAAACTGTGATCAACGAAAATGGCGAACGTGAAAAACAAACGATCGTTGTAGATACAACTCCAGGTCGTTGTTTGCTTTGGGAAATCGTTCCTGAAGGTTTAAGCTTCGAGTCAATCAACCTTGAGATGACTAAGAAAAACATCTCTAAATTGATCAACTCTTGCTACCGTAAACTTGGTTTGAAAGATACCGTTATCTTTGCTGACCAATTGATGTACCTTGGCTTCCGTCAAGCGACTCGTTCTGGTGTATCTGTAGGTATGGAAGACATGCTTATTCCACCACAGAAACAGTCGATTATTGACAAAGCAGAAGCTGAAGTTCGTGAAATCGAACAACAGTTCGAACAAGGTTTCGTCACTGCGGGTGAACGCTATAACAAAGTTGTCGATATTTGGGCACGTACTAACGACCAAGTAGCGAAAGCGATGATGGATAACTTGTCTTATACCCTTGTGAAAAACAAGAAAGGTGAAGACGAGAAGCAAAAATCATTCAACAGTATCTACATGATGTCTGACTCTGGTGCCCGTGGTAGTGCAGCACAGATTCGTCAGCTTGCAGGTATGCGTGGCTTGATGGCAAAACCAGATGGCTCGATCATTGAAACGCCAATTAAGGCGAACTTCCGTGAAGGCTTAACGGTACTCCAGTACTTTATTTCAACGCACGGTGCGCGTAAAGGTTTGGCCGATACCGCATTGAAAACTGCGAACTCAGGTTACTTGACTCGTCGTCTCGTAGACGTTGCACAAGACTTGGTCATCACTGAACCTGACTGTGGTACAGCAGGCGGTCTAGTCATGACTCCACTCATTCAAGGTGGTGACGTGATCGAGCCATTACGTGACCGCGTATTGGGTCGTGTAACAGCTGAAGATGTAAAACGTGCATCTGATGATGAAGTTGTATTGCCTCGTGGTACATTGATCGACGAGAAAATTGCAGCTTATCTTGAAGAAGCAGGTGTCGACGAAGTTAAAGTTCGTTCAGTTGTAAACTGTGAATCTACATTTGGCGTATGTGCGAAATGTTATGGTCGTGACTTGGCTCGCGGTCACTTGGTGAACCCAGGTGAATCTGTGGGTGTTATGGCAGCACAGTCAATTGGTGAACCAGGTACACAGTTAACCATGCGTACGTTCCACGTAGGTGGTGCAGCGAGCCGAACTTCTGCGGCAAACAGCGTACAAGTGCGTAACAAAGGTACTGTACGTTTCCATAACGTGAAAACTGTACAACATGCGAAAGGTCACTTGGTTTCTGTTTCACGTTCAGGTGAAATCGGTATTGCAGATGATTTAGGTCGTGAACGCGAACGCTATAAACTTCCATACGGTGCAAGCATTGTATTGAAAGATGGCGAAATCGTGGAAGCTGGCGGCGTAGTCGCAACTTGGGATCCGCATACACATCCACTTGTAACAGAAGTGGCAGGTAAAGTACGTTTCTCTCAAATTGCTGATGGCGTAACTGCAACATCAAAAACTGATGATGCAACAGGTATGACTACTGTTGAAATCTTGCCTGTAACAGCTCGTCCTGTATCTGGTAAAGATATGCGTCCTGCAATCGTACTTGATACGGCAGATGGCACTGAACAGTTCTACTTCTTACCACAAAACACAATCGTGACTGTCCGTGATGGCGAAACGATTGGTGTGGGTGACGTTATTGGTCGTGTACCACAAGAAACTTCACGTACTCGTGACATTACTGGTGGTTTGCCACGTGTAGCTGACTTGTTCGAAGCACGTAAGCCGAAAGAACATGCAATCTTGGCAGAAGTGTCAGGTGTTGTCAGCTTCGGTAAAGAAACCAAAGGTAAGAACCGTCTTGTGATCAGCCCAGACGATGGCTCTGAGATTTATGAAGAGCTTATTCCGAAATGGCGTACCATCAACGTGTTCGAAGGTGAACATGTGAACCGTGGTGAAACCATTTCTGATGGTCCACAAAACCCACATGACATCTTACGCTTGAAAGGTGAAGTGGCGTTGACCAACTACATCGTGAACGAAGTTCAAGACGTTTACCGTCTCCAAGGTGTAAAAATCAACGATAAGCACATTGAAGTTATCGTACGTCAAATGTTGCGTAAAGTGGATATCACTGATGGCGGTGATACAAGCTTCATCAAAGGTGAGCAAGTCGATTACATCCGCATGGTACAAGAAAACCAAGCAGTTGCAGCGCAAAACAAATTCCCTGCGAAATTTGAGCGTCAATTGATGGGTATTACCAAAGCGTCGCTTTCTACTGACTCGTTCATTTCTGCTGCATCGTTCCAAGAAACCACTCGTGTGTTAACTGAAGCGGCTGTAACAGGTAAAGAAGATGACTTGCGTGGTCTGAAAGAGAACGTGGTTGTAGGTCGTTTGATTCCTGCAGGTACGGGTCTTGCGTATCACTTGGAGCGTCGTCGTCAAGAAGCTGAAGCGGCTGAGTTCGAACTTCACAATGACTTTAGTGATGTTGATCAAGCATTTAGCCAAGCATTAAATGAAAGCCAATTCTAAGATTGAATTGACTGACTAAAAAAAGAGCCTTTCGAGGCTCTTTTTTTGTTTATATACTTTGAAAATAACAATAGGAATATTTAAAAAATGAATTTAGAAGAAGCAATTCAGCAATTTAAACAAGCTAAAGATTTGTTTGAGAAAGATGAAATTGATCAAGCTAGAGAAATATTTGAACAACTTTCTTCTGAGATTAATCCCAATCAAGGTCAAGAATTTCAAAAAGCCTATGTTTCAGTACAAGTAATTTTAGGAGAGATTTATCAATATCAAGGAAAACTTGAAAAAGCGATTGTTGCGTACCGAAATATTCAGCAAGAAAAGCAATGGTGGTCTGCAAGAGTACAATTCAATTTAGGTTTTTGCTGTTTGAAGCAGGAAAGAGTAGAAGAAGCAATACTTGATTTTAAGCATATTCCAAAAGAAGAAAAAGAATGGTATTCAAAAGCACAATATACTTTAGGTTATATATATTATTTTAATAAGGACTTTGATCAAGCGATTGTATTTTATGGTAATGTTTTAGAGAGCCAAGAGGAGTTATATATTAAAGCGCAGTGGGAGATACTTTCTATCTATTTGGATCAAAATAAACTTCATGAAGTTTATAAAAAATTTACACAAATTAAATTTGATCAAGAACAATACTTAAGAGAAATACATTATCAAGTTAATCTTTTTAAAAAGATAATAAAAATGAAGAATCGAGATCAATATTTTTTAATGTTTTCTAAAATAAAAAAAATATTATCATTATTAATAATTGAGCAAGATAAAGATAATTTGATTGCCCACTATACTACACCTAGCGTTGCTTATTTGATGCTAGATCATAAGAATCAACAGCAAGTATCTAAACTTAGACTCAACCCAACTGATTTTATGAATGACCCGACAGAAGGGGCATTGATTCATCAGCTATTCAGTTTAAAAGCCCAAGAAAAACCAAATGCTCAAATTGAACAGCATAAATCCTTTATTGGGTGTTTTACGTTGCACCATGATTCACTCAATCAATTCCGTTTATATGGTAAAGAAAATCAACGAGAAGCATCGGGTGTTAGTCTTGTGATGAATCGTTCTACATTATTTGAAAATCAATCTAATTTTAATTTTCTTAATCATAATGTATTCATCTTAGAACAGGTATTAGTAGATTTAAGAAATTTAAAAATTCAGCAAAAAGAAGATTCTGAAAATAGTAAAGAACAGCCAAAATTCTCTGATTTAAAACTGCCTTTGTATCGCTGTATTTACTTTGATCCTGATTCGGGTTTAATCCATGTGGCACAGCGCGAAGAATGGACATTTTGTCGTGAAAAGGGCAGTTGTCAAGATAATGGTTGGGAAGAATATAAACTCAAAATTGATCAGGTGAATAAGTCTGTGAGAGAGTTAATTGCAGATATTCAGAAATTAATCAAAGAGATCAATCCAGCTGAAAACTCAGATGAAGCTGAGTTGATTGAAGAAATCCTATTACCTTTACGTTATCTGATTAAGCACTATGCTTTTAAAGAAGAGCAGGAGTGCCGCACCATTTATATTACCCAGTGGAATGATGAAAAAATTGACCTAGACCCAAAATTAAATCGTATTTATGTGGATTACCAAAGTATTTTACCCGCAATGGAAAAAATCTTTTTATCAGTTGGCGCATTACAGCATGAGAGTACCTTGCAGTATTTGGGACAAACAGCAGATAAAACTTTTAACGTAAAACGCTCACATAATCCCTTTAGAACTTAATCAACAAAAACAGGCTTTGCTTAGCGGCTTATCGAATATGCTTAGCATAAAAATTCATAAATGCCGAGCAAGATTGTTTGAGATTGTGAATTAAAACGGTTTATGATTTTAAAATCATCTTTAAAAAATCACTCAGGAAGACTCATGGCAACTGATGCACAATTTCAAGCCCCTGCGAACTTAGGTATTGCCGTTTATGCCAATAATGCAGAAGCAATTGGTAACACACCACTGGTTCGAATTAACCGTATTATTCAAGGCGGTGCAACAGTTCTGGCGAAAATCGAAAGCCGTAACCCTGCATTTTCAGTGAAATGTCGTGTAGGTGCAGCACTGGTTGCCGATGCGGAAAAACGTGGCGTACTTAAAGCAGGCATGCACATTGTTGAGCCAACCAGTGGTAATACAGGTATTGCTTTGGCATTTGTTGCAGCAGCAAAAGGCTATCCGATTACTTTAACCATGCCTGCTAGCATGAGCCTTGAACGTCGTAAAGTACTCAAAGCACTTGGCGCAAACTTGGTACTGACTGAACCTGCAAAAGGCATGAAAGGTGCGGTTGATGAAGCTGTGCGCCTTGCTACAGAACAGCCTGAGCTTTACTTCCTGCCACAACAATTTGAAAATCCAGCGAATCCGCAAATTCACCAAGACACCACTGGCCCTGAAATTTGGCAGGCGACAGGTGGTCAGGTGGATATTTTAGTGTCTGGCGTGGGGACTGGCGGTACGATCACAGGGATTTCGCGTTACTTTGAACAAGTACAAAACAAACCGTTATATTCAGTTGCGGTTGAACCTGCTGAATCCCCAATCATCAGTCAAACCAAACGTGGTGAAAGCATTACCCCAGCACCACATAAAATTCAGGGGATTGGTGCAAACTTCATTCCTAAGAACCTAGACCTTGATTTGGTCGATGAAGTCTTGCCAATTGCTAGTGAAGAAGCGTTGGAATGGGCACGTAAAACTGCCACTCAAGAAGGGATTTTAGTCGGTATTTCATGTGGTGCAGCGTTGGCCGCTGCTGCTAAACTGGCTGAACGCCCTGAAAATGCAGATAAAACCATTGTGGTGATTTTACCTGATAGTGGTGAGCGTTATTTATCTTCCGTATTGTTTGAAGGCTTGTTCGCTGACGAATAAGTACAGAACAGACATGAAAAAGACAAGGTAAATGCCTTGTCTTTTTTATTATGCGTATTTAGTTTTGCTGTGCGCTGTGGCGACGTTCAGCCAAGCGTTGTAACCAAACCTGTTTGGTTTGTGGTTTGATAAATAGCCCCACAATTTCAGGATGCAAATGTTTGACCCGTGTTTCTAAACGATTGACACAGGCTTCGATTTCATCGGAGGTCAGATTGTCTTTAAACTCTAAACTCAGAGAGGCAATCACCTGATGTGCGCCCATTTGCTGAGTTAAAACTCCATTGGCATACAGTACGGCATGATCTTGCTGAACAAGTTCTAAAATGTGCTTAGGCAGCGCAGGATCGGCAGATTCACCCATCAGTAGACCTTTGGTTTCACGTGCCATCAAGAAGGCGACAATCGCCAAAATACAGCCAATTAAAATAGAGGCAATGCCATCGAGTGTTGGCGCATGGTAATAGTGTGATAAAAACACACCTAGAAAGGCGATGACTAAGCCAACCAGTGCAGCACTGTCTTCAAATAAAACGGTGAATGTGGTCGGATCTTTGCTTTTGCGGAATGCTTCAAAGTAGCCCATATTGCCTTTGTATTTGCGAAAACCTTTTAAAGCCGTTAACCATGAAAAACCTTCACAAAGAAACGCCACCACCAAAATGACATAATTGATGAATGGCGAACTTATCGGCTCAGGTTCAAAAATATGATGAACGCCCTGATAAATCGACACGACTGCACCCAAGGCAAATACCAGTAATGCCACGATAAATGACCAAAAATACAGTTCACGACCATAGCCAAAAGGATGTTCTTCATCGGGTGGTTGTTGGGATTTTTTTAAACCGTAGAGCAGCAAAATTTCATTGAGCGTATCGACGACAGAATGCACTGCTTCGCTGAGCATCGCGGCGCTAGAAGTGACAAAAGCTCCAATAAATTTGGCAACTGCAATAATTAGGTTGCCCAAAAGTGCAATATAAATTACACGATGGTGATGTTGGGCTTTTTTCATGAATCATTCTCAAAGTGACATACTACGAGTGGGATGTGAGTATTTTAGGCTTGTTAAAATTATAAACATAAAAAAGCCTTGTTGAGTGTTTCAACAAGGCTTTGAGTTGAATCAATGTGATTCAGTTCTTATTTATCTTTTTCTGAAACCAAAAACTTATGTGCAACAGCCAGTAATGCCAGCCATGCTGCACCGACATACAGCGCAGGGCGTGAGTCAGGGAAGTAGCCAATCATCGCAATCACAAAAATCATAAAAGCTGTTGCCAGAATTGGGGCAATCGGCCAGCCAATCACAGGGAAATCCAGTTTTTTGATTTCTTCAACACTGAGTTTTTTACGCATACCCATTTGTGCCAGTAAGATCATGAGCCAGACATACACCGTTGCAAAGGTGGCGATAGAGGCAATGATTTCAAAGACATTTTCTGGAATGAGATAATTCAGAACCACACCCACTAAAAGCACAAGTGTCATGACCACAACAGGCATCAATGGTGCGCCATTTTTAGAGGTTTTGCAGAAAATTTTGGGTGCGTGACCTTTGAGTGCCATACCGTACATCATACGACCTGCACCGAAAACATCGCTGTTAATGGCTGAAACAGCCGCAGTAATCACCACAACATTGAGAATCGCTGCCGCAGATTTAATGCCTAAACCTTCAAAGATCTGCACAAATGGACTGCCTGAAGTTCCAATTTGATTCCATGGGAAAATCGACATCAACACAAAAATCGTCAGGACATAGAACAGAATAATACGAATGGGTACGGCATTAATGGCGCGTGGAATTGCGGTTTTTGGGTCTTGGGTTTCACCTGCTGTGACACCAATGATTTCAATACCGCCAAAAGCAAATACCACAACCGAGAAGCAGGCAATAAATCCAGCGATACCATTGGGCATGAAACCACCATGTTGCCATAAATTAGCAATCCCTGGGGTGAAGTCGCTATTTGGAAGATGCATGCCATACAGCATGATGCCAAAACCACCTAAAATCATGGCAATAATTGCAGTGACTTTGACAATCGACAGCCAGAATTCGACTTCACCATAGATTTTGACATGAATCAGGTTAATTGCACCAAGGAATAAAATGACCGAGAGTACCCAAATCCAGTGCGGGACATTGGGGAACCAGAACCCCATATAAATACCAAATGCCGTGACATCGGCAATTGCAACAATCACCATTTCAAAGACATAGGTCCAACCTGTAGTAAAACCTGCCAGTGGACTGAGATATTCGGAAGCATAACGACTGAATGAGTCAGAAACAGGATTGTGAACCGCCATTTCTCCTAATGCGCGCATCACGATATAAATCGCAACTCCTGCAAGCATATAGGCAAGTAAGACCGATGGGCCAGCTTGCTTGATTGCAGATGCTGAACCATAAAATAACCCTGTACCGATTGCTGAACCGAGTGCAAGGAAACGGATATGACGTGTGCTAAGCCCACGCTGTAAAGTAGATGTCTCTGACATTGTTCACTCCAATTCGTGCGCGCATATTGTATAGAAGCTTCACTATGAGTTCACACAATATTTCCCTATTTAGTGCTTTCTGCTACAAATCGGTTCATTTTTTGCGCTTTATAAGTGCAAAACACTGGGGTTACAAAAAATAGCAACAAAGCGCTTGGGCGTAACAAAATGTGATGAATGTTTGTAAGAAAAAAGCTTAGTCTGATAGTCGATGTTTAAATAATTTATTATGGAGAAGAATGATGAAAAAATTAGTCAGTGCCTGCCTTATGACCGTTTTATCAGGCATGATGTTGGGGGGATGTCAAGACATGTCTCCTTCAAATCAGCGTATTGGGGCGGCTGCTTTAGGTGGAGCAATTGGTGGTGGTGCAGGTAATCATGTCGGTGGTGGTCTAGGTGCAGGGGTTGGTGCAGCAGCAGGTGCAGGTGTAGGAAGTCATACACAAAATGGTAGTTCACGCACAACAACCAGTAGTGCAATTGGCGCAGGTGTTGGTGCGGTGATTGGTAAAAGTGTCTTAGGTGGCGATGTCGGTGCTGCAATTGGCGGTGCAATTGGTGGTGGTGCAGGCGCTGCGATACAAGAGAACAAATAATCATCTCAAGCAAGGCAGTGATAGTTAATACACTGCCTTATTTTTTTATCATAAATAGATACATTTTTGATAAAAATAAGACTGGTTTCACACTCTGTTTTATTTATGATGCTTAATAAGAAGTAAATTATAAAATAAACTATTAAAATCAGATAAAAATACTCAAGATAATATTTTATTAATCATATTAAAATACTAGGATATAATATTTAAAGATTTAAAAAACCAACTAAAATAATAGGATATAAAAATATTTACTTTAAAAACAGTCTATTGTAAATAATTAATATACTCTTGTAAAAAAATGTATTGCAATCATTTAAATCAACTTTTAATATCTAGTTAATCTAAAAAAGGGGTATTAAAAATGTTGAAACAAGCATTAGTCCTAGCATTATTAGCAGCATCTTCTGCAACATTTGCAGGTAACTTTCAAGTTAAAGTAGGTGGTAGTGTTATCTCTGCAACAAGTGATACAACATTAGGTGGAACAACAACGGTAAAAGCAGATCATGAATATGCATTTACACCATCTGTAGAATACTTCTTTGGCGATAGCAATGTTTCAACAGAATTATTATTAGCTGCGCCTGTCAACCATGATGTATTGGCAAACGGTACGAAAGTGGCTAGTTTGAAGCAATTGCCACCTGTATTAACAGTAAAATATAACTTCAAAAACTCAACTCGCTTTACACCATATATTGGCGTGGGTGGTGCTGCATTCTTGGCATGGGATGAAAAAGGCTTAGCTGAAAAAGTTGATAATGACTATGGCTTTGCTGGTCAAGTTGGTTTTAACTTCCAACCTGCCGATGCGAAAAACTGGGGTGTCTTTGCCGATGTACGTTATGCAGATTTAAGTCCTAAAGTGACTTTAACTGATGGTACTCGCTTCAATCTTGATATTAACCCATTGGTCTACACAATCGGTTATAGCTACCGTTTCTAAGTCTCTTTGCAACAGAGTTAGAACTAAAACCTCATTCGTTTGAATGGGGTTTTTTATTGCATATAAAACTAGACAAAATCATTATCCATACTGACTTATTTGCAGCTTAAAATAACCACACCCCATTTATAATGTTGGAGTTTAGCAGATTATGTGGAAAAGTATTTTGATCAGTGGAATGATTGTCTTAGTTGTAGGTTCATCTGCTCAAGCTGCGAGTTTTGCATGTGAGAAAGCTCATTTAACCGCAGAAAAAACCATTTGTCAGGTACGTGCACTGAATGATGCAGATGTCAAAATGGCAACAATCTATCCAATTGTTTTACATGCACTGCCGATGGGTGGGCGCGACCAACAAAAGGAAATACAGTGGCGATGGCTCAAATCACGCAACCAATGCGGGGCAAACACAACATGTTTAAGTACTGCCTATCAACAGCGTCAGCAGCAGCTTGATCAAATTGTGCAAAATCGAATTCTAAGTCATGGCCCATTTTAAGATTTACATTTAAGGTAGTTTTGGTGGTTGGGGAAAAGAAATAGACTTTTGATTTCTCTTGCGATAGATCGCCAGTGCAAAAGTGATAAAGAGCGGAGTTAATGGAAATACAATCAGCATAATTTTCCATGCAACGATACGCCGCGGCAAGGCATTCAATAGTTCTAGATCGGCAAGTAGGTTTAAACCCCAGATTGCCAATAATGTCGTGAGAAAAAATGCAGGAAAGAGAAACTGCTTTACCTGAGACTTTCGCATGACCAGTCGATTGATGGTATTTGCAAAACCAATAAAAATAACAAGATAAGCATAAAGATATATATAGGCAATACTGGATAATATTGCTCCAACAATCAATTGTTCAAAAATGCTGACGGTTGATTCACATTTCAAATCGCTAAAATCAAATGCCATCATGGCAATAAAGGCAACGTAGCATAAAACATAACTACAAATTAAGTTTCGTGTATTGGTCAACCGAATAAAAACCAAACTTTGGTTGACTTTATTACACAGAATCAGACTTATAATCAGGGTAGGAATAAGGCTAATCAAGACATTGTAGTAACAGATAATTATGTTTAAAAAAATTAATAAAATCATAGATTAGAAGAATATAAAAGTTATTATATATATTTTCTTAATATAGCATATTCAATCTTGTATAGCAGGAGTTCAGTGACCTGATTGGTGATAAATCTCAGTTTGGATGATTGAACCCTATTGAAATCTGATGAAATAGCTCCATCAATAGCTCATCGTTATTCCTCACATTGATATGAAAAAAGGAGTGATTCATGAGCGAACAAAAAGCTTCACAAAATTATAGTTTCCAAGCAGAGGTTGCCCAACTTTTGCATCTCGTGACGCATTCACTATATTCCAATCCTGAAATTTTCCTACGTGAATTGATTTCAAACGCGTCAGATGCCTGCGACAAACTTCGTTTTGAAGGGATCAATCACCCAGAATTTTATGAAGATGATGCGGACCTGCATGTCCGTGTCAGCCTCGATAAAGAGCAAAAGACTATAACTATTTCAGACAATGGGATTGGTTTAACTGAGCAAGAAGCGATTGAAAACTTGGGTACAATTGCCAAGTCAGGGACGAAAGACTTTATGTCTAAACTGACAGGTGACCAAAAATCGGATGCGCAACTGATTGGTCAGTTTGGTGTTGGTTTCTACTCTGGTTTTATTGTTGCCGAAAAAATTACGGTTGAATCGCGCCGTGCAGGCGCTGCGGCATCTGAAGGTGTACGCTGGATTAGCGGTGGTACAGGCGAGTTTGAAGTTGAGCAGATTGAGAAAGCTTCACGCGGGACTGACATTATCTTGCATTTGCGTGATGATGCATTGGACTATTTAGAGTCGTATAAAGTTAAGCAAATCATTAATAAATACTCTGACCATATTAGCTTGCCAATTCAAATGCAAAAAGAAGTTTGGCAGCAAGAAGAAGTGGCTGAAGGTGAAGAGCCAAAAGCAGGTCAGTATGTCAAAACCGATGAATGGGAAGCGATTAACTCGGCAAGTGCACTTTGGACACGCAACAAGAATGAAGTGACCGAAGAGCAATATGTTGAGTTCTATAAAAATTTAACCCATGACTTTGAAGCACCATTGGCTTGGGCGCATAACCGTGTTGAAGGCAATACTGAATATACCCAGCTTTTATATATTCCAAGCAAAGCCTCTCAAGATCTTTTCACACGTGAAGCGAAAGCAGGCATTAAACTGTATGTAAAACGCGTGTTTATTATGGATGATGCAGATAATCTGATTCCAAACTATTTGCGCTTTGTACAAGGTGTTGTCGACAGTGCTGACTTGCCGTTGAATGTCAGCCGTGAATTGTTGCAAGAAAGTCGTGATGTCAAAACCATTCGCGAAGGCAATGCACGTCGTATTTTAACGGTGATTGATGGCTTAGCCAAATCGGAAGATGAAAAAGATCAGGAAAAATTCAAGCAGTTCTATAGCGAATTTGGTGCAGTCATCAAAGAAGGTTTGGGCGAAGACTTTGGCAACCGTGAGCGTATTTTAAAAATCTTACGTTTTGCCACCTCAACCAATGACGACATCAGCACTTCTTTAGCGGACTATAAAGCGCGCATGAAAGAAGGGCAAAAAGCCATTTATTATGTGACTGCGGATAGTCTGGCAGCGGCGAAAAATTCACCACAACTTGAAGTCTTTAAGAAAAAAGGCATTGAAGTGTTGTTGATGGCGGATCGTGTTGATGAATGGGCAATGAATTTTGTCAATGAGTTCGATGGTACGCCAATGCAAAGCGTGTCTAAAGGCGCGGTAGACTTGGGCGACTTGCAAGATGCTGAAGAGAAAAAGGCATTGGAAAAAGCCGCTGAAGACTTTAAACCTGTGGTTGAAAAACTCTCTGATTCATTGAAAGACAAAACCAAAGAAGTGCGCGTAACGACACGTTTGGTCGATTCACCTGCATGTTTGGTGACTAGCGAAGGTGAGTTGTCTCCGCAGTTGCTTCGCATGTTGAAACAGGCGGGTCAGGCTGTTCCTGAGAGCAAACCAATTCTTGAAATTAACCCTGAACATCCATTGGTGAAAAAACTCGACAACTCAGCGCAGTTCGATGATTTAGCCAATGTGATTTTTGATCAGGCAGTGATTGCAGAAGGTGGTTTACCTGAAGATCCTGCGGCATACGTGAAACGGATTAACAGCTTGTTATTGAAATAATCGCTTGCTGCATCAAAAAGCCTCTGTAGATCAGAGGCTTTTTGTTTTGTTGGTTAAATTCATACAGGATCGATATGGGTGATCACATCAATCACTCGATGCTTTTGCATAATCTGATTGCGGACATTGACTGCAATATCATGTCCCTCTCGGACACTGAGCGAACCATCGACCTCAATATGTGCATCAACAATAATCATGTCACCCATTTTGCGGCTACGGATATTATGTACACCGCTAACACCTGCTGTACTGAGAAAGGTTTGGCGAATGGCTTGGACTTCGCTGTCATCGGCTGCACGATCCATTAAGTCACTGAGTGCTTCCCATGCAAACTCACCGCCCATTTTCAGAATCATACAGCCAACCATTAATGCAGCAATCGGGTCTAAGATAGGGTAGCCCATCAAATTTCCAATAATCCCGATCATAACCACTAAAGATGATGCAGCATCGGAACGGGCGTGCCATGCGTTGGCAACCAGCATGCTCGATTTCACCTGCTTGGCGATGCGCAGCATGTAACGAAACAGCAGCTCTTTGGCGATCAGTGCGGTTGCTGCCACATAAATTGCAATGCTATGGACTTGAGGAATGTCCTCATGATGCATGATTTTATGAATAGCAGAGATCGACATGCCGACTCCCACCCCCAGTAATATTAAGCCCAACATTAAAGAGGCAGCATTTTCAAAGCGATAATGCCCAAAAGGATGATCATCATCGGGATCTTGATGACTGAAATGGTTGGCAACCAGTACAATAAAATCTGCAATCAGATCGCTGAGGGAATGAATCCCGTCTGCAACTAGACCTTGTGATTTGGAAAACAGACCGATGACGATCTGTAAAATCGACAAACACAGATTAATGACCACACTCACCCACGTACTTTTACTCGCCGCTTGAGCGCGTTGTTCAGGATGAATGAAGTCATCATCATGCGTATCATCAAAGTGAGGTAAAAGCATAAAGTTCAATTATCAGCAAGGAGCAATCTGCGTAGTTTACGTGATTTCTTAAAATAAAGACTTATATTTTTGTAAAAAATTCTTTTAAATCATTAACTTAATTTAAAATAATAGTCTTGAGAATATTGAAAATAGTTTCAGTTTGGAAATGAATCTTATCTCCCAATCCTTGATCACTAAAAGTTAGCTTCAAACTGCAGTGAAGTTGTAAAGATATGCCGACCATCATCGCTAGTTAAGTCTTTGTAATAAGACACTTCATTTTCAATATAAATCCATTTTCGCCAAAGTGGGCGACGCCAAGAAAGATAAGGCCCCCAACTTTGTAGTTCGATGTCGCCTTTGGTTTTGTCATAAATCCCATTGGAATAGATGCCATAGGTTAAGCGGCGGTCATTGGGGAGCTGTTGCTGACGAAATAAGTGATTGTCCCAAATATAAGCTTCATCGTAAGTTTTAATCACCGAAAACTGAGTCGAAGCAAGCGCAGTTTTGGATTCTTGCTGAGTCAGTTTGAAATTAGTTTCAGAATAGTTGCGACTTTCAGCACCATAGCGAAAAGTTTGTGTGGCATTAAAACTAAATTTTGGGCTGAGTTTCCAGTTTTTCTCGGCACTGAGTTCAACATAAACATCCGAGTCTGAGTTTGAACCGAGATTCATATCATTTTGAAAAGGCAGCATTTTAGATAAATCAGACAGGACATGCTTGACCCAATGGCTGTCTGTACTGACCTTTTTGTGTGAGGCTGTTTTATTGTGATTGATGCCGAAAACACGCGGTTTACGATGGCTCTGTTCAGATTTAAGCGCTTTTTCTGCTAAAGAATCTTGCGTAAATGGAGCCATTAATTCTTGAATAAGCTGAGGTGATTCTGGGTTAAATTCTGGTGCATCAGGGTTTGTGGATGCAGGTTGCCAGAGGTGCTTTGTGTGCGAATGCCGTAAGTGACAACGTTGATCACTTGCCAAGTTAAAAAAACTTTGCCATGGCTGTCGTTGAATAGACGCATTTGCACAGTTTGCACTAGAAATTAGCACAGCCATCAAAATAAATTTAGGAAATTGACAATGAATCATGAGCATAAAAGCATCAAAAACATCTGTTTATGATGCCAGTTTAATGTTGCTATTTTAATCGTGGCTTAAAAGTTTAACGTTCTGAAAGTAGTTTTTGGGTTTGGGCATATAAGGTTTCTGCGCGGATCGGTTGTGGTAGTGTTTCCACAATTTCACGGAACAGCTGCCATGTGACACCATCATTGCGTGAAAATAAAATACATGGATAGCCTAATTCATCAGGAGATAGTTGTAAGCGTTTTTCACCATGTACCACCCGATATTTTTGTCGTTCTTTAATCAATAACAATGGCGTTGTCGAGCTGGCTTCATCTTCTTCAAAAGGAATAAAGCGCTGCGGTAAAATCATGGATGCAGGAATAAAGGGGTAGGTGTGTTTTTGCTGCCAAAGATTTTTGGCTTGAATATATTCAGCAAATAATAGATCAATATTGTCATAACTGGCTTGAAATTGCCCCCAACTCAGGCTTTTGACACTGGCAAGAATGGTATCGGTTTGTAGGCAATATTGCTGTGCCAGTTGAGCCGAAGTCTGCAGATCACGAATCCCTAAAATCGCGATATAACCCAAGAACTGACCATGGGTATTCATGCGTTCTACAATCACGGTTGGGGTTTGGTGCATCTCATCAATACTTTGTGACAAGCTAAAACAGGTCAGGTAGCGGGAAATGTTACTTTGATGATGAAATACAATTTCAAAACAAAGCTGGTTAAAGCCTTCGATACGAATCGGCAGAACCTGATGAATCTTGAGCTGATTTTTCACAGGTTCTTCACTGGCTTCAATCTGTTCCTGTATGACCTGATTGGCTTGAGCCGTTTCTGCTGCTGTCAGATCAGTGCGTGCAGGTGGTGAAATCCCTAGGCGTTGATTAAATTCATCATCGGTTAACAAACATTGTAAAAGATTTTGTTGTTGTAACATCCACTGATAGGTTTCATTGAGATGCCCGCGCCAACTACTATGGATTGCTCCACGCCGTGCTTGAGGAATCAACCAAATTTGCCATAAGCGTTGTTCTTGATCATATAAAATTGCCCAACCCATATTGGGATTTTGATTGAGCGCTTGCAATAACAAAGAGCGATCTTGAAATAATCCCCGATAGCTGTTTTTAAATTTAGACAGCTTCAGCAGCTCATTACTTAAATGAATATAAATTTCAGGTGAGCTAATGCCTTTGGGGGCTTGAATCGTAATCGGCTTTTCACAGATTTGGAAAATTTCTTTTAAATGATGAATGGCTTGAGCACGCTGAATCATGGGTGCCCGATCATTATCAATAATCAGAATAGTCTGCTGAATATCCTTGATGAGTAACGCTTTTTCTAATAAATTCATCGTTTCAGCCACATCACTTGCTAATATAATTTTTAGCTTTGTTCAGATATTGAGTTAAGAGTTGATTGAGTGCCAACTCCAAAATACGGTATTCCTCAGTGTCAGGATGAGTATGCTCATTGGCAAGTTCGATTAACTCATCCAAATTGAGTTGATCATAGCGAATTTTTTCTTGTAGGAATTCTTGTAACCGTTGCATAGCAGTCCAACGAAAAGCACAGATAATTTTAATTATAAACAAGTTCTTTGGGTTTAAAAGGCATGTTGTAGAAAAACATTACTCTATATTTAAATAGTTGATAATTAAGTGATATGTTTAATATATAAAAAAAATAATGTGACGTTTTTCTTATTTTGAAAAAGCGCAGAATTACTGCGCTGAAGAAGGGGGAATATCACACTGTTGATCATCACACTGTGCTGCATGAGTATCTGCCTGAATTTTCTCAGCTTGTTGCAATGCTTGTAAAAAAACCTCACGGGGCTGTGCGCCAGATAGCGCATACTTTTGTTCAAAAACAAAAAATGGAACGCCTGTCACATTGAGCTGTTCATGGGCAATTTTTTCGTCATGGCGAACAAATTCGGCAAATTCATCTGAATCGAGCACATACTCAACTTCAGCATGATCTAAACCAATTCGAGAGGCAATTTCTTCAATCACTTCACGTTCGCCAATCGCAAGACCTTCGGTCATATAAGCATGAAAGAACGCTTCTTTGGCTTGATTGCCTAAACCTTTACTTTGCGCCAAGTGAATAATGCGGTGAGCGTTGAAACTGTTACCTGAATTGGCTTTTTCCCATTGAAAGTCAATCCCTTCACTGGCAGCTAGTGTTGCAACATTTCGCTCCATGTCCTGCATTTCGGCAAAACTACGACCGTATTTTTGTGCCAGACGCTCAGTATTGCTTACGCTATGTTTCACGGGGGCATTTGGGTCGAGTTCAAAGCTGTGCCAGTGAATCTCAAGTTCGATACCTGCTTGTTCTGCCACATGTTCAAGGCGTTTCTTACCAATATAACAAAACGGACAGACCACATCTGACCAAATATCTACGCGCATTTTCATCATCTCTTTGCTTTCGATTGAGCATAGTAAGCCTTGTGGTTGGCAATGAAAAGCGACTGACTGCAACACAGATTGTTAAATCTGCAACGTGGAGTAGGTTGATACCTGTTGATGCAAGCCGACTAGAGAATAAAATAGTCAAAGAAATCATGTTCTTAGAGGGAAAATAGGCTTGTTCTAATACCATGATCAGTTGAAAAATACTTTTATCAATGCAGGCGCTTCTCTACAATGAGCAGCGAATCACTTGGCATGAAAAATTATCATCCTGAAAAATATGCAATAAAAACAAGCTGGAGAACAATATGTTGACGCGTGCAATGGCAGAAATGCTGTCGATCATGACACGCTATAGTGCGCGACTCCTGACAGGTGCGCGCAGCATTTGGCGGGGCTGTCAGCCTGAACTGAAACAGCGCATTTATTTTGCCAATCATAATAGCCATATTGACTTCATTTTGTTGTGGTCATCTCTGCCACGTCGTGTACGCCATCAAACCCATCCGATTGCCGCCTCAGATTACTGGCTGAAAAACCGTTTTCGCCGTTTTATTATTCAGGATACTTTTTCAGGCGTGGTGATTCAGCGCCATCGGCAACATGCGGAGGATGACCCTTTGCAACCTGTGAAAGATATTTTAGCGCAAGGGGATTCCATCATCTTCTTTCCTGAAGGAACACGTAACCTGAATGATGATTGTGAGCTGCTTGAGTTTAAAAGTGGTTTATATCATTTGCAGCAACAGTTTCCACAGGTGGAAATTGTGCCTGTGTGGATTTCTAACTTAAAGCGGGTGATGCCCAAAGGTGCGATTATTCCCTTACCATTATTGTCTACGGTAATTTTTGGTGAACCCTTGCAGCATACCCAAGAGATGCCCAAAGATGAGTTTCTAGCCTACGCACAGCAGCAATTATTGAAATTAAAAGAGTTTGAATATCAATGAATTTAGAACAGTTCCATACCACCAATGCACTGTTCGCAACACTGGCAGTGATTTTACTGATTGCATCGCTGATCGGTGGTTATCTGAAATATCGGATTCAGTTTGCCCCGCATGCGGTGATCGACAATCTCAACATGCGCATCAATGCATGGTGGGTGATGTTGTTGGTGCTCGGTATTGCGATTTACTTGGGGCAAGTCAGTGTCATTGTGCTGTTTGCCCTGATTTCATTTTTTGCCTTGCGTGAATTTATCAGTTTATTACCCACGCGGCGCGGGGATTATCTGCCGTTGTTGATCGCGTTTTATATCGTGATTCCGTATCAGTATTACTTGGTGTATATCGACTGGTACGGCTTATTTACCATTTTTATTCCACTGTATTTATTTCTACTGATTCCGATTGCCACCTTAAAACATGAAGACACCACGCGCTTTTTGGAGCGCAGTGCCAAGATTCATTGGGGCTTAATGGTGTCAGTGTTCTGTATTTCGCATGTGCCTGCTTTGCTGAATTTACATGTGGCGCATTTTGGGAAACCGAATGTTTGGCTAGTGATTTGGTTGGTACTGGTAGTGCAGATTTCGGATGTGTTGCAATACATCTGTGGCAAGTTGTTTGGTCGACACAAAGTTGCACCTGTGTTGTCGCCATCGAAAACCGTAGAAGGGCTGTTGGGCGGCATATTTTTAGCGGTGTTGGTCGGTGTTGCCATGTCGTGGCTCACGCCGTTTAACACGTGGCAAGCCGCGCTGATTGCTTTTATTTTATGTGTGTTTGGTTTCTTTGGTGGCTTGGTGATGTCTGCGATTAAGCGTGATCGTGGGGTGAAAGATTGGGGGCAACTGATTCATGGGCATGGGGGTATGCTGGATCGGATTGATTCGATTTGTTTTTCTGCACCGATTTTCTTTCATATTTTGCGGTTTTGGTGGAGTGGATAAAAATTGAATTATCCACAGATTGATCAGATTAACTTGAGAAGAATGCAATGAATAAAAACAATGATCTGAATTTGATTGAAGCTGAATTACGCCATATTCCTAAGATTGTGGAATTGGTGAATTTATCTTACCGTTCCAAAGAACTGCGTGGTTGGACATCGGAAGCTGAAGTGGTCAGTGGAAATCGAATTTATGCTGAACAGCTTCAGGATTTATTTGTTGCTGATTCTAAAATTTTATTGATGTTTGATGCTGCGGAGTTAGTTGCCTGCGTACATGTTCAGAAACAGCAAGATCATGCCTATATTGGCATGTTGACCACACACCCACAGCGACAAAATCAGGGCTTGGGTAAACAGGTATTGCAGCTTGCAGAAGATTTTGCTCAAGCCAATTTTGCAGTCACAGGCTTTGAAATGTCGGTGTTGTCTTGCCGAACCGAGCTGATTGAATTTTACCTACGTCGGGGTTATGTGCTGACAGGTGAAACTGAGGATTATCCAATTGATGCCAATGTCGGACAGCCTTTAGTTGAGGATATTCGAGTGTTGCATTTGGTGAAATTAGTGCACTAAATAATTATAAAATTTATGAAATAAAATAGGGGATAAAATGACAACACCAGCACATGATGATTTCTTTGATCATCAAGATTTAGAGGCGTTAAGAAAATTATTTGATGTAGCCGAAGCGAATAAAAACAGTGATGGGTTTTTAGGTGAAATCGCTCGGGTTTTAATTCCTTTTAAAGATTCTTGTGTTCGCCAAGAGTATCTCGATCAATTAAATCGTGAATTATCTACGATTAAAAAGCATACATATTGTAAGATTCAACGCGCTTGGGATGGTGGATTTAATAATTTTCAAGATGCGGATAATTTATTTCGTTTAGAACGAATATTGATCTGTTTATGCATTTATCTGCGAGAAGCTAGCTTTAGAGGAAATTTTATTGTTCAACAAAGTCATGGATTTTATCCTCTCTTAAATTTTTTCCTTAGAAATAGAACTAGATTTTCAGAGAAGTCATACTGGGCAATAGATTTTTATGATGATTTACCTACTTTAATTATGCAGGCTGAATTTCATTCAGAACATGCGATTGCACTTGCAAAAGCATTGCCGAGTATCGAGATAGGCAAAGTACAAGAGTTTATTAGCACAAAAGATGAGGCACTTTCTAAAATAGAAAGCTGGAAAGCAGAGTTTGAAGATAAAGAAAAAAAGGTTAATGCCTTAAAGGAAAAGTTAGATACTTATACTACGGCATTTAATTTTGTCGGTTTATATCAGGGTTTTGCCAGTTTAAAAGAAGTAAAAGATCAGGCTTTGGTTTGGGCAAATAAAAGATTTTACTTGTTGGGTGGTTTATTGGTTTTATTACCTTGTTCTGAGTTGATCTATGCTTTATTGAATATAGAGAGTCTTAAAAATAATCCGAGTATTATTGGATTTATTGCATTCCCAACCATATCGATGCTTGTTATTTTGTTTTATTTATTAAAGGTTTGTTTAAATAATTTATATTCGATTCGTTCGCAGATTTTACAACTCGAACTCAGAATGACCTTGTGCCAATTTATTCAAAGTTATGCTGAACATTCCAAAACTTTAAAAGAAAATAATAAAGAAGGTTTTGAAAAATTTGAGAATCTTATTTTTTCTTCCATCGTTTCGACTGATGAAAAAATTCCTGCAACTTTCGATGGCATGGAACAATTAACCAGTTTATTGAAATCGATTAAGTCCTAAAAAAGCAATCCCCGCACTGAGCGGGGATTTTCTTTAAATCTGAAATTAGATACGTTCAATAATGGTCGCAATACCCTGACCTAAACCAATACACATAGTCGCAAGACCAATTTGCGTATCTTTTTGCTCCATCACATTGAGCAAAGTCGTGGTAATACGCGCACCTGAACAGCCCAGTGGGTGACCGAGCGCAATCGCACCACCATTCAGGTTAATCATGTCTTGCTTGTCATAAATGCCCAAGCCTTTCATGACCGACAAACCTTGTGCAGCAAAAGCTTCATTCAGTTCAATGGTTTGAATGTCAGACATCGTTAAACCTGCGCGTTTCAAGGCTTTTTGTGTCGCAGGGACAGGGCCATAACCCATGATCGCTGCATCACAACCTGCAACTGCCATTGAGCGAATCACGGCACGCGGTTTAAGCCCCAAATCTTTAGCACGTTCAGCAGACATCAGTAACATGGCAGATGCACCATCAGACAAAGCCGATGAAGTTGCTGCCGTCACTGTCCCACCTTTCGGGTCAAACGCAGGACGAAGCGCTTGGAATGCTGCCAAGTTTGCATCGGCACGAATCACTTCATCGACATCGCAGAAGATTTTAAAACCATCGGCATTGTGACCTTCGACACCGACGATTTCATTTTTAAAACGACCTTCTTGAGTCGCTGCCCAAGCACGTTTGTGTGATTCAACCCCAAACGCGTCTTGCTCTTCACGGCTAATGCCATTCATGCGCCCCAACATTTCTGCGGTCAAGCCCATCATGTTTGAGGCTTTGGCATAGTGTTTAGAGGCTTCAGGGTTGAGGTCAACGCCATGCATCATGTTGACATGACCCATGTGCTCGACACCACCAATAATGAAAATATCACCTTGATGTGTGGCGATTTGCCCAGCTGCCGTATGAATCGCTTGCATGGATGAACCACACAAACGGTTGACGGTTTGACCTGCCACAGTTTTTGGTAAGCCAGCCAACAAGCTTGCATTACGTGCAATGTTCCAGCCTTGTTCAAGGGTCTGATTGACACAGCCCCAGATCACGTCTTCAACTTCATTGACATCGAAGCTGTTACGCGCCACCAAAGCACGAATCAGGGCAGCTGAAAGATGCTCGGCACGTACATTGCGGAACATTCCGTTTTTGGATTTGCCCATGGCGGTACGTACACCATCAACAATCACAACGTCACGTGGATTTAAAGTAGTCATTCACGCTGCTCCTTAACCGTAAAATTTCTTGTTGTTTTCAGCCATGTCACGCAGCAATTGCGGTGCTTCATAGGCTTTGCCTAAGTGGGCATAGGTGTTGCACAGTGCCACGTATTCAGCCACACCTGTCTGGTCGATATAACGGCATGGGCCACCACGGAAGGCAGGGAAACCAATCCCCATAATCATCGCCATGTCTGCTTCATGAGGGGTGGCAACAATGTTGTCTTCTAAGCAGCGAACGGTTTCGTTGCACAGCGCCAACATCATACGGTCAATAATTTCTTGTGGATCAAACTCGCGTTTTTCACCTGTGACCACTGGGGCAATCACGTCATACGCCGTTGCATCGACGGTTTTGGCTTTTTTGCCTTTCTTGTCGAGTTCATATTTGTAGAAGCCGACATCATTTTTCTGACCCAGACGTTTGGCTTCATACAGGGTTTCGATAGAACCTTTGAAATCAGGTTTCATACGGTCAGGAAAACCTTCCGCCATGACTTCAGCACCATGCACACCTGTATCGATCCCGACGACATCCATCAAATAGGCAGGGCCCATTGGCCAACCAAATTTTTCCATGACTTTGTCGATTTGCTGGAAGTCTGCGCCGTCTTTGAGTAACAGATCAAATGCACCGAAGTAAGGGAACAGCACACGGTTGACCAAAAAGCCTGGGCAGTCATTCACCACGATTGGGGTTTTACCCATTTTCTGTGCCAATACCACAGTTGTTGCAACCGCTTCTTCTGAGGTGTGTTCGCCACGGATGACTTCAACCAATGGCATCATGTGTACAGGGTTAAAGAAGTGCATACCGACAAAATTTTCAGGGCGTTTCAGTGCTTTGGCTAAGCGGGTAATCGAAATGGTCGAGGTGTTCGATGCCAAAATCGTATTGTCACGGACTTTACTTTCAGTGTCCGCCAAAACCGCTTCTTTGACTTTTGGATTTTCAGTCACTGCTTCAATCACGATATCGACATCTTTAAATTCGTCATAACTTAAAGATGGACGAATGCGGGTCAGGGTTTCGCCCATTTTTGCCGCAGTCAATTTGCCACGTTCAACTTGTTTAGTGAGGAGTTTGTTGGCTTCAGACATGCCGAGTGCCAGTTGAGCATTACCAATATCTTTCATGATAATTGGTGTGCCTTTGCTCGCGGTTTGGTAGGCAATACCACCGCCCATAATCCCTGCACCCAATACCGCAGCTTGATTGACAGGATGCGCGCCTTTTTCGTGTTTCTTCGCGGCTTTTTTCACCACCTGATCGTTGATGAATAAACCAATCAAGGCTTCTGCTTGTGGTGTCACCGCAGCTTTAGCAAAGCCTTGTGCTTCGACTTTGACCGCTTCATCACGGGTTAAGGTTACGCCTGCTTGTAGTGAGTCCAACATCAGTTTTGGTGCTGGGTACTGGGCAGGATTGGCTTTAGAGAGTACCGCAGCTTTGGCTGTGGTAAATGCCATCATCTGTTCAATTTGATTGAGTTTGACTGGCTCCAGTTTTTCTTGGCGTTTTGCTTTCCAGTCTAAGCGACCAGCAATCGCTTGTTTGACTAAATCAATTGCAGCAGCAACTACTTGGTCATCGGCAACCACAGCATCGACTGCGCCATCTTTAAGGGCAGCATCAGGCTTTTTCGGTACAGCCATCGCCATCCATTCAACAGCATTGTCGATGCCGATGACGCGGCTCAGACGGACTGTGCCACCAAAACCTGGGAAAATACCGAGCTTGATTTCAGGTAAACCGACTTGCGCTGACTTCGCCATGACACGATAGTCACACACCAAGCACATTTCAAAACCGCCACCCAAAGCCATGCCATTAATCGCCACAACTTTCGGGATATTTAAATCTTCAAAACTGTTAAAAATCTGGTGAATACTTACCAGCCATTCTTGAATGACCGCTTCGCCTTGCGCGAAGTTTGCACCAAATTCGGTGATATCTGCACCGACAATAAACGTCGATTTGGCAGATGTAACCACCAAGCCTTGAATTTCAGGATGTGACTGTACCGCAGCAATCGCGGCTTGGAAGTCATCAATGGTGGCCTTATTAAATTTATTAACCGACTCACCGAGTAAGTCAAAGCGGAATTCTGCAATTCCGTCCTGTAGCATTTGGACGGTAATGGCATTGCCTGCGTGGATCATGCCCTGATCTCCTTTATTCTGGAGGACTTGTTCGTTGATGTTATTGGGTTGCTGTGCAAAGCACGTCTTTGGAGTGCTTTTCATCTTACGATAACTCTAAACAAAAAATATGCTTCGAGTTGTATCAAGCCGTGACGCAATGGTCACTGATTTTTTGCATCAAAAGCGAACTGGGCAGTTTTTTTGTTGAATAAGCACACAAAAAATGAGGGTTATACTGATTTATCATGATTTAAATCATTGGTTTATTAAATGGATGAAAGTGTAATTCAGAAAGTTTAGGAAAATGTATTTTTTGTCATTTGGGTCAATGCTTTGTTGCTGTTTAGAGTCAGATTCATACAAAAATTCACAGAGTTTTGCAGTGAAACCTCAAGACCCAGCATGAGACACGATTGATGCATACATGACGGTTTTAACAGGCTGAATACTTTGTAAAGGTCACTGTGATCAAATTAGCTTGAAACATTGTGTCCTGTAAAACATATAGAAAAGTGCCGACCATCTCTGTAATGGAAAGAGGTGAAATGAAGCTTACTGGAATGGATCGTGTCTATTGTAAGGGTTTTTTAATTTAAGAATATAAAACAAATACTTAAATTTAAAAGATACAAGAAAAGCCCAAAGTCATTGTTTCTACTATAACAGTTTGGGGTGGTTTTTCTTGCTCAATCGTTGCATAGAATACCCTAGTCTTCTGATTTTATAGAAAATAAAAACATGAATTGTTTAAAAATAATCACGATGAACTTTCAACAGAGTAATGCTGTCTATAGTAAGTTTTTATATTTTTGTTAAAATATCGCCAAGTGAGAATCAGTTGGTATTTATCACTGGTGTAATCGTTGATTAATTCTGAGTAACCTTATGATTAAATGGATCATTTTGGCGATCTTTGTGATATCTGCATTGTATATCCAATATCGTGGTAAAGTGCGGCATTCGTTTTATCGTCAATTTTTTGACCATTCAACGCTGCTCGCACCAATTAACTTTTTAATGTACGCCTTCTCGAAAGTGCCGAATCAGCCCTATATCGAAACGCAGCGCTTTAAAGATCTTAAAGTTCTCGATGAAAACTGGGAAATGATTCGCGATGAAGCCAAAGCTTTATATTCACAAGGCAACATTAAAGCTGCGGATTCCTATAATGATTTAGGTTTTAACTCATTTTTTAAAACGGGCTGGAAACGTTTTTACTTAAAATGGTATGACTCGGCTCATCCTTCTGCGGCAGAACTTTGCCCAAAAACCACGGCATTACTCAAAACCTTGCCAAGCATTAAAGCAGCCATGTTTACCGAACTCGCGCCAAATAGCCGTCTGGTTCGTCACCGTGATCCGTATGCGGGTTCATTGCGTTATCACTTGGGTTTAATGACCCCGAATGATGAGCGTTGTTTTATTGATGTCGATGGACAAAAATATGCATGGCGTGATGGGCAAAGTGTGGTGTTTGATGAAACCTACATTCACTATGCTGAAAATGCGACGGATCAGAACCGTATTATTTTCTTTGCAGACGTTGAGCGTCCACTGAAAAGCCGGCTGATGGAAAAATTTAACCACTGGTTTGGTAAAAATGTCATGACGGCAGCGAGTTCACCGAATGATACGGGTGACCGTACAGGGGGCTTAAATAAAGCGTTTGCTTATGTCTATCAAATTCGTTTAAAAGCCAAAGCACTGAAAAAATCCAATCGTCAGTTGTACTACATTTTGAAATGGGTACTGATGCTTGGAATTTTCTTCCTGATTTTTATTCGTCCTTATGTGTTTAAATAAAATATCCAGATAAAAGCATAACTTTAAGAACGCCCAATCACGGGCGTTTTTTTATTGGGAAAGACAATATTTAATCAATTGTTTAAAAATAAATAATCCATAAAATAATCAATCAAGTCATCACAATAATCTAAAGGAAAAGAGCGATGAAAACCAAACAACTTGCAGTGCTATTGGGGGCGCTGAGTTTAAGCGTATTGGGGCATGCGACCACGTGGTTTGCAGGAACGGAATATCGGGGCAATGTGAATATTCGTATTTCAGGCGGTGCGCCTGTGACATGGGACTGCAATGGTCGTGAGTGTCAAATGTCTGGCCCTTGGGGCAATGATTTATCACTAGAGTCTTGTCAGAACTTGGCATCACAAGTGGGCGAGCTACGCTATTACGGCAACTCTGCGGGGCGAATGTGGGCAGCAGGTTCTCCTGCGCTGAATCAGTGTAATCAGGCAGCGAGCCGCCCAAGCAATCGTGGGGAAACCGTATGGTATGCGGCAACGCAGTATCGTGGCAAAGTTCAGACTCAAATTTCAGGGGGTGCATGGGTAATTTGGGAATGTAACGGACATGAATGCAGCATGTCTGGCCCTTGGGGCAATGATTTGTCAGTTGAATCCTGCCGTAATCTGGCTGCAAAAGTTGGTCGGATTGGTGCTTATAGCAACTCGGCAGGTGCAGAGTGGCGTAGTGGCTCGCGAGAACTGGCAAGCTGTAATGCCGCAGCACGTTAAACTATTTATTCTTGAAATCTGTGGGTTCAGGCGCTACATACTGTCATACCTGTTTTGATTACTGAGCCAGCCGTGAACCCGAACGCCCGCGAACACATTGAACAACTGCTTGCCAAGATGACCTTGCTTCCCGGGGTCTATAAAATGCTCGGCAAGGATGGTGAATTGCTGTACGTGGGCAAAGCCAAAAATCTAAAAAATCGGGTATCGAGCTACTTTGTTAAAACCATTGAACATCCGAAAACCCAAGCTTTGGTGGCACGGATTTATGATATTGAAACGCTGGTAGTACGCTCGGAAACCGAAGCCTTATTGCTTGAACAGAACCTGATTAAACTGCATCGTCCGCCGTATAACATCATGCTGCGGGACGATAAATCCTATGTCTATATTTTTATTTCTGCCGATCAGCCCTATCCACGGATTGCTAGTGGTCGCGGTAAAGGCAAACATCAGGTTGGAAAATTCTTTGGGCCGTATCCGAGTGCTTATGCAGCGCGTGATACTTTATTGATTTTGCAAAAACTATTTAATGTGCGTCAGTGCGAAAACAGCTATTTTTCCCAGCGTAAACGTCCGTGTTTGCAGTATCAGATTAAACGTTGCACTGCGCCCTGTGTTGGGCTGATTTCCCCACAAGATTATGCGCAAGATGTGCAAAATTCGATTCGCTTTTTGCAAGGCGACACCAAAGAACTTAACCAAGAACTGATTGCCAAAATGGAAGCTGCCGCCGCCGAATTGGCGTTTGAAAAAGCGGTGTTTTACCGTGACCGTTTGGCGCTGCTGCGTGAAGTCTCGGCACAGCAAGCGGTGTATAAAATCAAAGGTGAAGCGGATATTTTGGCGATTGCCCATCAGGCAGGTGTGACTTGCGTACAAATGATGTATGTGCGTAATGGACGAATGCTCGGTGGAAAGAGTTATTTCCCAGACATGCTCAGTGATGACTTGGGGCAAATGCTGAGTGACTTTATGGCGAATTTCTACTTTCAGGTCGCCGACGAAATTCCACAAGAATTGATTGTGAATACGGAGTTGCCAGACCGTTTGGAATTGGAACAGGCACTCAGTCAGCACTTTCAGAAGAAAATCCAGATCAAAGCCAATGTCCGAGAAACCCGTGCCGAGTGGCTTGAGTTGGCGCAAATGAATGTACAACATGCGATTCAGGGTCAGCTCAATCAGCATCAGGAATTGCATGAGCGCTTCTATCAATTGGAACAGATTGTTGATCGTCCGATCGATCGGATTGAATGTTTTGATATCAGTCATACCATGGGCGAAGCCACGATTGCTTCTTGTGTGGTATTCGATCAGGGCGGAGCACGTAAGCGCGATTATCGCCAGTTTGCGATTGAAGATATTCAGGCAGGCGATGATTATGCAGCCATGCGTCAAGCCTTGACCCGCCGTTACAAAAAAGCGCCA
This sequence comes from Acinetobacter sp. ME22, assembly GCF_022012315.1. Lineage (NCBI taxonomy): Bacteria > Pseudomonadati > Pseudomonadota > Gammaproteobacteria > Moraxellales > Moraxellaceae > Acinetobacter > Acinetobacter sp. ME22. The sequence goes on along the minus strand of NZ_JAKLTL010000005.1, from coordinate 216,367 downwards.
TTGCCTGATTTACTGTTGATTGATGGAGGTAAAGGTCAGTTGCATATGGCGATGCAGGTGATGCAAGACTTGGGTCTAGATGCCTTCATGATTGGCGTATCGAAAGGTGAAGGGCGTAAACCAGGACTGGAAACCCTGCATTTTACTGATGGACATAAAATCCAGTTGGCAGAAGATCATAAAGCGCTGCATCTGATTCAGCAGGTGCGAGATGAAGCACATCGTTTTGCGATTACCAAGCACCGCGCAAAACGTGATAAACGCCGTGCGGGTTCAGTCCTTGAAGTGATTCCGGGACTTGGGCCAAAACGCCGCCGTGATTTACTGACTCATTTTGGTGGAATACAAGGGGTGCTCAAAGCCTCCGAAAAAGAATTGACCTTAGTCCCCGGTTTGGGGAATGTGATGGCACGCACCATTTATCAGGTCTTACACGAATAATGCAGGGCATTCAAAGCATGCTGCTATAAGGCTTGCAATCAGAAGGTTTTGTAAGATCACGACGGCTTTATGGTCGACACATCTGTACATTTCGTATAAAGTGATGCAAGTATTGAACAGTCAAAAATACGTTTAAAAATCACTCGATGCAGACTTGCAAGGGCTAAATTGGCGGTGGCTATGACAACAGGGCGAATCCTGAACATTCCAAATATTCTCACCATTGCACGAATCGTGCTTATTCCCGTATTTTTACTGGTCGCTTACTGGGCACCTGCGATTGGTGTTGCAGGGCATTCAGGCAGTTTCACCCGTCATCTTATTTTGACTGCAATTTTTATTTTGGCAGCAATCACAGATTGGTTCGATGGTTATTTGGCACGTGCGCTCAATCAAACGTCTGCATTTGGACGTTTTCTCGATCCTGTCGCAGATAAGTTGATGGTTGCTGCGGCACTGGTGGTTTTAGTGCAGTGGAAACCGACGATTATGATGGCATTTGCAGGGATTGTGATTATTTCCCGTGAAATTACCGTATCGGCACTGCGTGAATGGATGGCTGAACTTGGCGCACGCACCAGTGTAGCCGTATCCACCGTTGGGAAATATAAAACTGCATTTCAAATGATCGCAATCAGCGTATTTTTGCTGAATTGGCAGCCATTAGAAACTTTTGCCTATATTTTGCTGTATACCGCTGTGATTTTGACTTTATGGTCGATGTTTATTTATTTGAAAGCCGCATGGCCGTATTTAAAGCAACCATAAAATACAATGCCCTGATCATTCAGGGCTTTTTTATGCCCAATGATTGTGCAAATCCAATCACTAAAATAGTGCGTATGGGAAAAATATATTGATGATTTAAAAATAAAAATTTTAAAATTCATATTATAAAAATTAAAGCTAGGCAAGATCGGTTAGCAATAAAACTGTATAACATTACACATGCTGACAACTGTAATGAGAAAAACTACTATTTGAAAAAATTCCTCTGTCAAGATGATCTTGGCACGTGAAGTTTTCCTTCAAGGATTAGGGATGATGTGTGGTAACCACAAGGAATAGATAGGAACAAAATAACGAGCTGTCTTATTATTTCATTTTAGACGGTTGTTTATGAAAACAATGTTTTTAGATCGGAAGTTTTATCCGAGCGATTTAATGTCAGGTTTGGTGGTGTTTCTGGTGGCGTTGCCACTGTGTTTGGGCATTGCTCATGCATCGGGAGCGCCTTTATTGTCAGGTGTAATTGCAGGTGTGATCGGCGGAATTGTCGTTGGTGCATTTAGTGGTTCACATATTAGTGTTTCAGGCCCCGCAGCAGGTCTAACCGCAATTATTTTGGCGCAGTTAATGGCGCTCGATGGTCAGTATTCGGCATTTTTGCTGTGTGTGATTTTTGCGGGTTTGTTGCAAATGGTCTTTGGCTTTTTAAAGTTGGGGACGTTTGCCAATTTTGTCCCAACCAATGTGATCTTGGGTTTATTGGTTGCGATTGGTTTAATCTTAATTATTAATCAGTTACCCAATTTATTCGGTTTGCATATGGCAACAGTGAAAGATTTGGGGATTCAAGAGATTCCACAACTTTTACAGCATGTCGATGTCGGTGCCGCCCTGATTGGGGTGTTATCCGTTGCCTTGATTTTGTTGTGGGATCAAACGCCTTTAAAGAAGTTACCATTGCCGTCAGCACTGATTGCAGTCGTCTTTGCTGGGGTGCTGAACTGGATCTTGATTCAGACAGGTTCAAGTTTGGCTGTGGGTGAGCGGCATTTAATTGATTTACCGAACCTGTTTACTTCACAAGAGCAAATCTTTTATTTTCCAGATTTTTCACATTGGAATAATCCGCAAATTTATATCGGTGCAGTAACTCTGGCGGTGGTGGCATCGTTAGAAACCTTGCTTAATCTGGAAGCTGCTGACAAGATGGATCCACACAAGCGCAGTTCACCGCCAAATCGTGAATTACTGGCGCAAGGCATCGGCAATACCTTGTCGGGTTTTGTTGGAGGCATGCCTGTGACTTCAGTGATTGTACGGAGTTCAGTCAATGCGACCAGTGGCTCAAAGACTAAGGTCGCTACGATCTTTCACGGCATTTTGCTGATTGTGGCAATTCTGTTTTTAACCCCATTACTCAATGTCGTGCCACTCTCGGCATTGGCTGCAATTTTGTTGCTGACAGGTTATAAACTGGCACAGCCAAAATTGTTTATTCAGCTTTATCAAAAGGGTTGGAAGCAGTTCCTGCCATTTATTGTCACTGTGATTGCCATCATGCTGACCGATTTGCTGATTGGAATTATGATTGGCTTGGTGCTCAGCACACTGTTTATTTTACATAGCAATATGCATAGCGGTGTCAAAGTGATTCATGAAAAGCATTTACATGGCAACTTGACTCGAATTGAACTGGCACAGAATGTCAGCTTTTTAAACCGTGTCGCTTTGCTGTCGGTGCTGAATAAAATTAAGCGTCATGAAACTGTGGTGATTGATGCCAGTAATACAGCGTATATCGACCCTGATTTGTATCAGGTGATTCAGGAATTTCAGCAGGAAAAAGCTGCACAACGTCAGATTGATCTCAAACTTGTGGGTTTTCAGGCACATTATCCTGAATTACATGAAGATGATGCGATTGATGTCGATGTCAGTACCCGTGAAATGCAGCAGCAATTGACCCCAGAACTGGTTTTGCAAAAACTCAAAGAAGGTAATCAGCGTTTTGTATCGCAGCAGCGTTTACAACATGATATTGCTCGTCAAATTCAGATTACCGCGAAATATGGGCAGCATCCAATTGCGGCAGTCTTGGGCTGTATGGATTCACGTGCGCCAACCGAAATGTTGTTCGATGTTGGGGTAGGAGATCTATTTAGTTTACGAATTGCGGGCAATATTGCAGGGGAAAAAGTTTTAGGTTCTTTGGAGTTTGCCTGTAAGAGTAAGGGTTCTCGTCTGATTGTAGTGTTGGGGCATACCGACTGTGGCGCTGTGACAGCGGCATGTAAGATGTATCAGCAGCAGCTTGATGTCAGTCAAGCCAAAGATACCCCGAACATTCAGTATGTGTTGAAACCGATCATGTCGGCGATTGAAACCGTCAAAACGCAAATGACCGATTATCAACTGGCACGCAGTTTTATTGATGAAGTCACCATGATGAATGTCAAAAACAACATCGCCTATATTTTAAAACACAGCGATGTCCTGCGTGAAATGGTCGAGAACGGTGAAGTTGGGATTGTCGGTGCAATTTACGATGTAAAAACAGGTCAAGTTGATTTCTTATAATTGATCTTAAAATCACAAGGCGGATGCTTGCATCCGCCTTGTGACATTTTTAGTGATTGAGCATTTATCTAGCTTTAGTGTTGGCTCGATTGCTGCTCGACCTGCTCAGCAAGATTCAGATATTTTTTCTCAATCTCAGTGGCATGCTCTTTTAAAGTCTGAATAATTTTTTCCAGATTGACATATTCAAAACGGTTTTTCGAGCCGACTACCGTTAAAGCTACAGGCGCGATTTTATTCGAATATTTAATCGGTACAGATAAACTCGAATACAGTGGATTGACTTCGCCTTGCGAGAAGTAATAGCCCTGTTTCTTAATTTTACGCATGTGCTGAATAAACTGGTTTTCATCCTGAGCAAAACCGACTTGACCGAGTTGCTCGGCATAGCGCTCATAAAAGTTATGCAGCCCTTGCTTGTTCATGTGCGCCACAATAATTTTGGGTGATGCACCAATATACACAGGGCGCGGGCTACCACGACCATAAGACACCAGCAGATTGCCTTGAAAAGACTCATCGTGAATGTCGATACAGTAGTCATGATTCAAAAAGGTCAGTAGGCAGCTGAGTTCGGTATGTTCCACAATATCTTTCATATAGGGAATACTGACCTGAACCAGTGGGTCTGTAGTACGCGAAATATAATCCAGTACCGCAATTTTAGGGCCAAGGGTGTAGTCACCCGAAGTTCCACTAATGCGCTGTAATAAATCGGCTGAAACCAACTCTTTTAAATAGCGATAGCTTGTCGGTCGGGATAAGCCGAGTTCCTGACTAATAATATCGACATTAATGACATGTCGAGAAATGGAGAATAAGTCCAAAACGGTTAAAATTTTACCAAAGCTCGTAACGGCCATAGAGAATAGATTTCCCAATCAAAAGTGGCGAAGTCGTTATAGTTTATAAAACGGCACATCTTTTCGCATGAAAAAAACGTAAGATATTCGTCTAAAATAACATAAATTATCAAATGAAGATATTATTGTTGACGAATATGTTTTTTTTTGAAAAAATTGACAAATCAAATATCGAATGAAGACGTTAAATCACATCTTTTGTGCATTAACTGAATTCAACTCTTCGTATTCTCGTTGTTAAAACAACCGAGAAAACCTCCGAATCACATCTCACTCCTATAGATGAGTCTATGGGCTGGGCGAGCTATAGCATTGTGACAGATTGTACATTTGCTGTTTGTGTAGCAAATGTGGGCGAGGTGCTGTCTGTGATTTTGGCGAAGAGAACACTATTTTCATTATCTTGAGAGATAGGCATGTTGCTCTATAAACAGTTGTTGGCATTTCGTCCTTCAAAAATGGATTTTATCTTTGCGGTAAAAACCTTTATTGCAGGGATGCTAGCGCTGTATATCGCGTTTTGTTTAGATTTGACTTATCCGATGTGGGCGATTGGCACAGTGATGATCATTGTCAATCCATATTCGGGCATGGTGTCTTCTAAAGCGGTCTATCGTCTGTTTGGGACAGCCGCAGGTGCGATTGTGGCAACCATCATTACCCCGCATTTGATCAATACCCCCTTTTTATTTATGTCAGTGTTGGCTGTTTGGGTGGGCTTTTGTTTATATATCTCTTTGCTTGATCGAACACCGCGTAGTTATGTGTTTATGCTAGCGGGTTATACCACTGCAATGATTGCCTGTAACTCGATTAATAATATTGAAACAGTCAGTGTATTTGATATGGCACTCGGGCGGGTCTTGGAAATCTCACTGGCAGTGGTTTGTACAGCGGTGGTTTTTTCAGTGATTTTCCCTGTCCATCTTGGCCCTGCGATTCAGCAACGTGTTGATAAGACATTAAATGATACTCGCCAGATTTTTCAAAAGATTTTAACGGAACATCATCAGGACAATAACTATAGTGAATTGTTAGGTGCGATTACCCGAGATATTGCAGATATTCATGCCTTGGCTGTGCATTTGAACTATGAAAAAGGTGAGCTGCAAGGCATGACCAAGCCAATTCAGGAATTGTTGCATCAGATCACCATGATTGTTTCAAACCTGACGGCAGCGGCAGAGCGTATTCGTCAACTCAACGCGATTGATGGGCACTATCAGCAAGGGGTGCTGACCTTACATCAACATATTCGGGCATTTATTGTCAGTAAGACACAGATTCAAGAAGCTGATTTAACGGCATTGCCCCCTGAGTTTGAACAAGATTTTCAGCATTTAAAGCGGTTGGCATGTCCAGAGCAGCAGATTATTTTGGCGGGTCTGAAAATGGACATTCGTCATTTGATTCAAAATGTTTTCACTGTCAAGTTGATTTGGCAATTGATTCAACGTGGTGAAAAGCATATTCCAGAATCAATCGCTACCTTAACCACCAGCTATCCTAGCTTACACCGTGACCACGGCATGGCATTGCGTGGTGCATTGGCGGCTGTGGTGGCAATTTTTGTGTCCTTTTCACTGTGGATTTATAGTGGTTGGAATGCAGGTTATATGATGGCGCAGCTTGCCGCCGTTTCAGCGTGTATTTTAACGGCAATGGATAACCCAGTACCTGCCTTAAAGATGTTTATTCGAGGCAGTATCTATGCAGGGATTCTCACCATTATTTATATTTTGGGCATCATGCCTGAGGTGAAAGAGTTCTGGCAGTTGGCACTGGTGCTTGCACCGACCCTGATTATTTTTGTGATGATGTATCCACATCCGCCACTCACAGGTTTGGCACTTCCAACCATGGTGTCCTTCATCATGAGTTTGAACTTACAGAACCGTTATAGTATTGACCCTTTAAAGTCCTTTGAAGCATGTTTGGGGAGTGTTGCGGGACCTGTCATTGCGGTCATGGCGGTATATTTTATTCGGGCAATTTCCCCTGAGGAAAGTGTCAATAGGCTGTTGTCTAAACATTATAAAGCTATGCGTGAAGCGCTATATTTACCGTATGGTGTTGAATTTCATATTCATTTACGCAGCATGCTCGATCGGATCGGGTTGCTCAATACCAAGTTGGTTCAATCAGCAGCATTAAAACAAGCCATGAACTTGGCCTTGATTGAAACCAGTGCCATTGTGGATTTGAGTCGACTCGATGAATTGGCACACCGTGCAGACATCAGTCAGCAGTTAAAAATACACATCGGTGAGTTACAAAATTTGCTGGATGACGCCTTTCGTAATCAAGAGAAGCAGTTGCACTTGGATGAAGAGATCAGAGCGCAGGTGATGATGAAAATTACTGAGATTGAGCAACAATTACAACAGCCAAATGATCACGATCTGCAACAGCGTTTACAGATTAGTTTAAACAACATTCGCAGCAGTATTTTTCATCGTCCAACGATGCAGGCAGAGGCATAAACATGGGTGAATTCAATCTATATGGCGTGTTTGTGCCAAGCTTTCTGATTCAGGCAATTTTAGCCTATATCGGTTTTCTTCTGTTAGGACGTGGCACGGATCGACTGATTCAACAAGGCTGGATCGCCTTTCCTGGGGTGTTTAACCTCAGTCTGTATATGGTTTGCCTATTGCTGACCCACTGGGTGTTTGCCCAGTTCTCGTATTAATTTAGGTGATGTAAGTTTAGGATAAAGTTATGAGTTCGTTTGATGCACGTAAAGTTGTTCGACCCGTGGTTACACTGGTGACCTTGCTCGTTGCAATTTATGCTGTGGTACATTTGTGGGACTACTATAATGCTGAACCGTGGACACGTGATGGTCGTGTACGAGGTGATATCATTCAAGTCTCTTCAGATGTATCGGGTTTGGTCACGGATGTTTTGGTACAAGATAACCAGACCGTCAAAAAAGGTCAGGTTTTATTTAAAATCGATGTGGCTCGTCAGCAGTTAGATGTTGAACAGGCACGTGCTGATCTTGCCAAATCCAAAGCAGGCTTGGCACAAATGCAGGCAAATCTACTACAAGCCAATGCCAATCTGGTGAAATCCCAAGCAACGACCCGTCTAGCTGAAAAAAATGCCAGTCGTTATGCTAACTTGATGGAAGGTGCGGTATCGAAGCAAGAACAAGATCAGATGTTTGCAACGCGTGATGAGTCACATGCCGAAGAAGGACAACTCAAAGCTGCAATTGAAGAAGCCAAAGCCAATATTCAGCAGCAAAAAGCGGCTGTTGATGTTGCACAAAGCACTTTAAATTTGGCGGTATTGAATTTACATCGTTCTCAGGTTGTTGCGCCATCGGATGGGACATTGTCGAACTTTAGCTTACGTGCAGGCAGTTATATCAAAGTTGGGGATAATGTCGCTGCATTGATTGATCGTAAGCAGTTGTATGTCGTGGGTTATTTTGAAGAGACCAAACTAAACCGAATTCATTTGGGCGATCACGCGACCATTCAGCTCGTGGGTGATTCGCAAAAAATTAAAGCCCATGTTCAAGGTGTGGCTTCAGGGATTGATGACCGTGAGCGCTCAACCAGTTCGACATTATTGGCAAATGTCAATCCAACTTTTACGTGGGTGCGTTTGGCACAGCGTGTTCCCGTCAAGTTTATTTTGGATGAAGAGCCACATAATCCATTGGCATTTGTGGCAGGGCGTACCGCAACCATTCATATTTTAGAGAATCAGCCTGCCAAAAAGTAAATCACGCTTTGGGCACATCACCTAAAAGTTGTGTTTATCCGACATGCCCAAGAAAAAAAACCTGCATTGTTGCAGGTTTTTTTATTTTGAGTCGAAATGCTAAGGGGTAATGCCTTCTGGCTGACGATACCAGCTTTCAAGCAGTAATCCCGCAGCCAAACTATCGGCAGCCACACGTTTAGCACGTCCCTGACGTTGAAAGGCACTGAGTTCTTCACGGGCTTCGCGTGTGGTCAGGCGTTCATCCAGCATCCAAGTCGTAATGTTGGTTTGATGACGCAAGCGACGGGCAAATTTACGCGCACGCATCGACAAATCAGATTCTGAATCATCCATGTTCAACGGTAAGCCCACCAAAAAGACATCGGGTTGCCACTGTTTCACCAGTTTTAACAGTTCATCCCAATTGGGAATGCCATCTTTCATAGGAAAGAGCGAAAGCGGATTGACACTTTGGATGGCAGTTTGACCCACTGCAATGCCCATTTTCTGTGTGCCAAAATCAAAAGCCATTAACGTTTGCATGGTGTCTTCAAGCATGACCAATCTCGGAAGCGAGCCAGTTACGATCAATGCCGATTTTTTTATAGGCAGCATCCCAACGGTCAGGGTAAGGCAAGTTAAAAATCAGGTCCATATCAGCATCACACATCAGCCAGTCACCGCGAGCGATTTCTTCTTCAAGCTGATTTTTAGTCCAACTGGCATAACCTAAAGCAATTTGATAACGTCCAACGCCTTCATTGTGAGCAATCGCATCCAAAATATCTTTACTGGTGGTAATGCAGATATTTTCACCAACCGCAATTGAGGAATGCCAAACTGGCTGTCCTGTATGTAAAACAAAGCCTGCCTCAGGGCGTAGAGGTCCACCTTGCAAGACTTCGTGTGGCTGTACATTGTCTGCATCAATTTCCAAGTCATTGAGTAATTCTTTGACCTGAATCCCTGCTGGGCGGTTAATGATAATTCCCTGTGCACCATCGGCATCGTGACGAGCCAAATAAATCACGGTGTTGGCAAAAAAATCATCTGCCATGTCAGGGGGAGCAATCAGACAACGATGCGTCAAATATTGTTTGCTCACCTAAGCCATTCTCCTAAAATTCGCTGTATCAATGTTATATTGAGTCCTTTTATCAACATACAAGACGAAATCGCTTTCGCCAATAGTTTTTTCTTTAGGATTTTCCGATCTTTGTATGCTGGAATTTCAATTGGCGTAGCTGTTTGGCATGTTGCAAAGTAGTATTGTTGATCTCGACACCACCTGTCATGCGAGCCAGTTCCTGAATGCGCTGTTCTTCATTGAGGGCAAAAATGGTACTGCTTGCTGGGTCGGTTTGCTGTTTTTGAACCAGTAAATGCTGATCAGACTGTGCCGCAACTTGTGCTTGGTGGGTGATACACAGAATCTGCACATGTCGTGCCAAATCTGAGAGCAAGCGCCCGACAATTTCAGCCGTCCCGCCACTAATTCCGACATCAATTTCATCGAATACCAACACCTCAGCATCGGTTTTTTCGGCATTCATGACTTGCATCACCAAGGCAATCCGTGACAACTCACCGCCTGAAGCAACGCGTGCCAATGGTTGTGCAGGAATCCCTTTATTGGCTGTAAACAGCAGTTGAATGAAACTTAAACCCTCAGCACTTGGCTGTTCCAGAGCTTCAAACTTAAATTCAAAATAGGCTTCAGGCAGTGCCAATGGCTTCACCTGTTCAGTCAGTAGTTTAGCCAGTGGTGTGGCGGCATCTCGACGTAATTGATCAAGCTGTGCTGCCAATGCTAAAAATGCCTGTTCAGTTTCTTTGACATGTTCTGCAAGGGTTTCAGGATCATCAAGTTGTTGTAACTGCTCAAGTTCCCGTTGCCATGTGGCATATTCTGCAAGCAACGCATCGGGCTGAGTACGGTATTTGCGTGCCAAACGATGGAAGATTTCAAGCTGCTGATTAAGTTGTTCCATCCGTTCAGGGTCAAAGCTCTGACGATCAATAAACTGACGTAAGTTGCTCGCTGCATCTTCAAGTTCACTTTGCGCATTGACCAGTGCGGTATAAATATTGGAAAGTTGTTCACTGCGCCCAACATGACTTTCAAAGCGGCGCACCACGCTTGCCAGTTCTTGCGTTAGATTTTGTTCTGCTTCGTCCAGCACATTGAGACCATAGGCACAGTCTTGCATGATGTGCTCATGGTGGCTGAGTCGATCAAATTCTTGTTCAATTTCAGTGTAATGATAAGGCAGGAGTTCTTCGAGTTCTTCGAGTTGCAATTCAAGCGTCGCAATTCGCTGTAAACGTGTGGCTTGAGCCTGTAGCGCGTGTTCATGCTGACGAATGGCTTTTTGCCAAGTGCTATAGGCATCACGAGTCGCTTGAGCAGGTTTGGCAAAGTTACTGTAGCGGTCGAGCCATTGTTTTGGATAGGGTGGTTCAAGCAATTTCTGCTGGCTGTGCTGACTATAAAGTTGAACCAATAAGCGCCCTAAATCTTTGAGTTCAGCCAGACTGGTTGGGCGTCCATTAATCCATGCCTTACTGCGTCCTGTGGCAAAAATAACACGTCTTAAGTGAATTTCACCAGATTCATCTGCAAGCTCATGTGCGGTGAGCCACTGTGCTTCCAAAGAATGTTCTGCATAACTGAAAATTGCAGTGACATCGGCTTTATCTGTGCCATAGCGCACCATATGACTATCGGTACGCTCACCAAGGCAAACAGAAAGGGCGTCGAGCAGCAAGGATTTTCCTGCGCCTGTTTCCCCAGTTAGGACATGAAAGCCTGCCTCAATATCTAAGGCTAAATGATCAGCTAAAGCAAAATTAATTAGAGTTAAGTGAGTCAACATATATGGACGCATCCAGACTGCGAAAAATGATGTTTAAATGAATCGAGTTTTGAGTCACAACAGTTTCATCGTTTGACCATGATCATACAAAACATCTTGACGCTGTAAATAAGATTTTTATATCAATCGTATATTCTGACGCTAAAAAATCGCTTACGGTATAAAAATTGCTAATTCACAGTAAAATTAGATGATGATTGATTCAAGACTCAGCCCTAATTAAACTAGACCCACTTTATTTAAAATAAATGCGCATTATTTGGAGAATACGCATGTCTGCTCAGTATGATCATGTTTCAGTGGTAAAAAAATCAAATGTTTATTTTGGTGGCTTATGTATTAGCCATACAGTTCAATTTGAAGATGGAACGAAAAAAACGCTCGGGGTTATCTTACCTACAGAACAAGCTTTAACGTTTGAAACACATGTCCCTGAACGTATGGAAATTATTTCAGGTGAATGCCGTGTCAAAATCGCAGACAGTGAAACGAGTGAACTGTTCCGTGCAGGTCAGTCTTTCTATGTACCAGGCAACAGTACATTCAAAATCGAAACAGATGAAGTTTTGGACTACGTTTGCCACCTAGAAGGTTAAGCAAAACCCGCTAAAATCCGTTAAACTATGCTCATCATCAATCCTGTAAAGTTGGCTTTGCAGGATTTTATTTTTTTATTTGCATCGTTTTTTTGAGGTCATCCGTTCATGGCAAAACCAGAATACTACTATGGCGTACATTCAGTGGAATCACTGTTGGAACTTGAGCCAGAACGAGTACTGACTTTATTTACCCTTAAAGGTCGTGATGATCAACGTTTGCAACGTATTTTGCAGTTGGCTGAGCCATTTGGCATCAGTGTGCAAAAGGCGAGTCGTGACAGCTTGGAAAAACTGGCAGGTTTGCCATTTCACCAAGGGGTTGTGGCTGCTGTACGTGCACATCCAACTTTAAATGAAAAAGATCTCGATCAACTGCTTGAACAACATCCAAATGCTTTGCTTTTGGCACTCGATCAAGTCACCGATCCACATAACTTGGGTGCATGTATTCGTACTGCAGCTGCAATGGGCGTGCAAGCGGTGATTGTTCCGCGTGACCGCTCTGCAAGTTTGACGCCAACTGCGCGTAAAGTTGCGGCTGGCGGCGCAGAAAAAGTGGCATTTATTCAGGTGACCAACTTGGCGCGTACTTTGGCACATATTAAAGAAGAACATCATGTGCGTGTTGTGGGTACGATGCTGGATGAAAAAGCACTCCCGATTCAAAAGTTTGATTTTACAGGTGCTGTGACGATTGTCATGGGGGCAGAAGATACGGGTCTTCGCCCAATCACACAAAGTCAGTGTGATCAAACCGTTTTTATTCCCATGTCAGGTAACCTACAAAGCTTAAATGTGAGCGTTGCAACAGGAATGGCACTGTATGAGGCTTGTCGCCAGCGCAACAGCATTTAAGTGATCATTCGAGCGAGCGATGACCTCACGTAATCAAGGCTATTTATTTGTTGCAATCACCATGTTGATTTGGGGAGGATTTACGATCTTCTCCAGACTCAATGCACAGTGGCATATCAGCGCATGGGATGTGTGTGCTCTACGTTTCACGATAGGTTTTAGTATTCTGATGCCGATCTTAATCTGGCGTCGAGAAACTGCATTTTTGTGGAAAAAAGAGCCGTTCATTTTGGGACTGCTTGGCGGTGTTGCTTATTGCTTGACGTCCTATTCTGCTTTTCATTATGTGCCTGCTGCCCACGCAGCCATTTTTCTAAATGGTTGTATCCCATTATGCACCGCGGTGGCAGGGTATCTGCTGTTTAAGCAGCCTTTTGATAAACATACATGGATCAGTTTAATCATTATGCTCGTAGCCATTTCGGCGATGAGTGTGATGATGTATGAAGAAACCCATGTTGCCTTGAATATTGGCGATGGTCTATTTTTCCTGTCGGCGATTTGGTGGGGCGTATTTACTGTCTTGTTGAAACACTGGAAACTGTCCGCTTGGCAGTCCATGAGTGGGGTGGCGATCTGGTCAGCGCTGATTTACTTGCCAATCTATATTCTGTTCTTACCGAAGCATTTTCAAGAAGCCAGTGTTATGCATTTAGCCATTCAAGGCTTTTTTCACGGTATCTTAGTGGTGATTGTTGCAACCTTGAGTTATGTGGCTGCGATTGAACGTCTCGGGGCTTTTAAAACAGGAAGTATTGTCACCCTTGCACCGTTTATGGCTGCAATTGTGGCTGTGCCATTGTTGGGTGAACCCTTAAATACTGCAATGATTTGTGGTTTGATTGGCATGGGGATTGGAGCCTTGCAGCCTTGGCGTTGGTTTAAGCGTAAAGATGCCTTGCAGGAACAACTTGCTGCACAGAAAAAAACAGCTTCACATTAAGAAGCTGTTTTTTTTGCATCGTCTAGATACTGTCGATGCAAAGGTTCAAGCTGTGCATAGAGATGGCTGAGTTGACCATCATTCATCACAACATCGTCGGCACGCCGTTGTTTTTCATGACGGGGCATTTGATGTGACATGATGGTTTGAATATGCTGATGCGAGCTTTGATCGCGTTGGCTTGCACGCTCAAGCTGTAAATGTTCTGGCGTATCAATCAGTAAATTACGTCGAGTTAAATGGGTTTGCTCAGTTTCAAATAGCAGAGGGGAAACCAGAATCACATATGGACTCTGTGCAGACGCTAGCTTTTGAATAATGCTTTCTCGAATAATGGGATGAGTAATATTTTCCAGAATCTTTTTCGCTTCAGGATGTTGAAAAATATGCTCACGTAAAGCACGTCGATTCAGTTCACCATTTTCAAGTAGAACCCAGTCTCCAAACTGCTGTTGAATGTGGAAGAGAGCAGGTTGCCCAACTTGCACGACTTCACGTGCAACCACATCTGCATCAACAACTCCAATGCCTTGCTCAGAGAACCAGTCACTGGCAACGGTTTTACCGCTGCCAATACCACCTGTTAGACCAACCACGTACATGTTATTGACCCAAATAGACTTTCATAATCTGATCACCCCAAAGAAAGGCAATCCAGCCTGCGATTGCAATATATGGGCCAAAGGCAAAAGGCTGATTCTCTTTACGGACTTTTAACAGAATAATTCCAATGATAGCTCCAACCACTGAAGATAATAAAATAATCAGTGGTAGCATCAATGGTCCCATCCATGCACCTAAAGCTGCCAGTAGCTTGAAGTCACCATAGCCCATACCTTCTTTGCCTGTCACGACTTTAAAGAGGATATAAACCACCCATAGACATAGAAAACCAATCACGGCTCCCCAAATCGAGAGTGTCGGGGTGGTATATAAACTCAAGCTGTTTACAGCTAAACCAGCACCTGCCAGCGTCAGGGTAAAACGGTCGGGTAAAAGCTGAGTATCAAAATCAATAAAAGTCAGTACAATCAGTACCCAAGTTAAAACAACACCTGCCAGCATTTGCCAAGTTGCACCAAAAACAGCAACCACAACGATGGAACAGACACAGGTCAATAATTCAACCAATGGATAGCGCTTACTAATTGGATGTTGACAACTCCCACAACGTCCACGAAGTAACAACCAACTGATTACAGGGATATTTTGATACCAGTGAATTGCAGAATGGCAGCTTGGGCAGGTGGAGGGTGGCGTGCTCAGGGTGAGTTTTTCATGTTCAATAATGGGTTGTTCAGGATGTAGGAGAAGTTGACATTCTTGTTTCCATTCCTGTTCCATCATTTTTGGGGTGCGAAAAATTACGACATTGAGAAAACTGCCAATACATAGACTGAGCAAACCGATGGCAATATATAGTGCTGTCGGATTGTGAATGAAATAATCAAGCAACTCAGACATTAGACCACGGAACCCATTTGGAAGATTGGAAGATACATGGCAACAACTAAACCACCCACAAGAACCCCAAGAATGGCCATAATGAGAGGTTCCATCATTGATGTTAAGCCATCAACAGCATTATCCACTTCATTTTCATAATAAGTTGCAACTTTATCTAACATTGAGTCAAGCGCGCCCGATTCTTCACCAATAGCCACCATTTGAATTGCCATTGCAGGAAATTTGTTCGCAGCACGCATTGCAAATTGAAGTTGTTGACCTGTTGAAACATCTTCACGAATTTTCATGACAGCTCTTTCGAAAATGATGTTATTGGTTGCACCTGCGGTTGATTCTAGTGCATCAATTAAAGGCACGCCTGCAGCAAAAGTAGTGGCAAGAGTACGGCTATAACGCGCAATAATTGCTTTATAAACAAGGTCGCCAAAAATTGGAAGTTTTAAGGACAGCTTATCAAGCCCATCTCTGAACTTTTGACTCCGTTTTTTGGTTTCTAAAAAGGCAAAAATAACCAAACCAATCCCAATAATGAGGGCAAACCAGTAAGCTTGTAACCATTTGGACATGTTGACGACCATTTGGGTGAAGGCTGGTAGCTGAGCGCCAAAAGAGCTAAATAGTTCTTGGAATACAGGAACCACTTTTACCATTAGAATAATCGTCACGACAATTGCAACTACAATAACTGTCATTGGATACTTCATGGCTTTTTTGATCTTTTGCTTTAAAAGTTCGCTTTTCTCTTTATAAATTGCGACCCGTTCGAGCATGGTTTCAAGTGCACCCGATTGCTCACCCGATTCTACCAATGAACAGAATAAGCGATCGAAGTATTGAGGATATTTCTGTAAAGCACCCGCAAAGGTATTTCCTCCTTCAACCTCACCTTTAATCCCTAGAACGACTTCACGCATAGCAGGGTTATCTAAGCCTTCTGCTACAATCTCAAAGCTCTGTACTAAAGGCACACCAGCTTTCATCATTGTGGCAAGCTGACGTGTAAAAATAGTGATATCCAGTGTCGAAACGCGTTTTTTGAAGATGTTTTCAAGGATGTTACGACGTTTTTCACGAATAGATTGAACATCAATCCCTTGCTTTCTGAGCATAATTTTGGCTAAAGCCATATTACGTGCAGATAGCTCCCCTTTGATTTTTATACCTTTACGATCAACCCCCGCATAGGCAAATGTCGGAATCGCCTCAGCTTTTTTAACCGCCATAGTGTTATCCTTTTTCTAATCTCTCTATGCATTAATCACTTGTGACACGATTGACTTCCTGTAAAGAAGTCACCCCCTGCATCACTTTCTTTAAACCTGAACGTCGCAGGCTATGAAAACCCAATTTGGCTGAAGTCTCGGCAATTTGTAAGGCATTACCATCTTCCATAATCAGTTTAGAGATTTCTGGCGTAATTTTCATGACTTCATAGACCCCGACACGTCCTTTATAACCTTCACGGCATTCGGAACAACCAACGGGTTGGTAAATCTGAAATTCAGGATCCGCTACATCTTCTGTGGAGAACCCCATTTCATATAAACTGTTTTTTGGAATATCGAGTGGTATTTTACACTTTGAACATAGGCGTCGCGCAAGACGTTGTGCAATCACCAAATTAACAGAAGTTGCAATATTAAACGAGGGTACCCCCATATTGCGTAAACGGGTCAAGGTTTCAGGTGCACTGTTGGTGTGGAGTGTTGATAGCACCATGTGACCTGTCTGCGCTGCTTTAATCGCAATTTCGGCCGTTTCAAGGTCACGAATCTCCCCGACCATAATAATGTCTGGATCTTGACGCAAGAAAGAGCGCAATGCTGCTGCAAAGCTTAAACCCACTTTGGGGTTAACATTGACCTGATTAATCCCCTCAAGGTTAATTTCGACAGGATCCTCTGCTGTTGAAATATTTGAGTTCTCAGTATTAAGAATATTTAAACCTGTATATAGAGAAACAGTTTTCCCCGAACCTGTAGGTCCCGTAATCAGTACCATGCCTTGAGGCTTATGTAAGGCTTCTAAAAATAGTGCCTTTTGATCATCTTCATAACCGAGGGCTTCGATACCCAGCATGGCACTCGAAGGATCGAGAATACGGAGAACTAATTTTTCACCAAACAAGGTCGGTAAGGAGTTAACACGAAAGTCGATAGCTTTTGTTTTTGAGAGTTTTAGTTTGATACGACCATCTTGAGGAACGCGTTTTTCTGAGATGTCCATTTGTGACATGACTTTTAAACGTGAAGCAAGGCGGTTGGCTAACTGTAAAGGCGGTGTTGCGATTTGGCGTAGGACACCATCGACTCGGTAACGAACCCGATAAGATTTTTCATAAGGCTCAAAATGTAAATCTGATGCGCCCATACGAATCGCATCAACCAATAATTTATTAATGTATTTAACAATCGGTGCTTCATCTTCTTTGACTTCATCATCGCTATTGTCATCAGATGGATTGTCATCTACAGAGATATCAAGCTCTTCATCACCAAAATTAAATCGATCTTCTTCTGCAAAATGATGATTAATAAAGCCTTCAAGTTTATCATGCTCAACAATCACCATTTCGGGGTTGAGTTTGCTGTTAAAGCGAATGGCATCAATCGCTTCGATATCTGTCGGGTTGCTTGTAGCAACATAGATGTTGTGACCACGTTGCATTAGTGGTACAACACGATGTTTTAAAATATGTTTTTCTTCAACTAATTCACGTGGCAGCTGAGCAATATCGTAACTCGAAAGATCAAATAATGGCTCGCTAAATTCGGTAGAAATCGCCTCAGCAATCGTTAATGGTGAGATTGCAAGATGATCAATCAGATAAGGGACTATTTTTTGCTGTGCTTTTTTTGCTGCATCAATTGCTTGCAACATTTTATCTTCAGAAGCGTGACCTTCCGCAACTAGACGACGGGCAAAGCCTGATAAGCGTGGCGTAATAGGTGTGTCTGCCATAAATGTATTTGCCTTATTGATGTGATCGTATTGCTCATACTTGGTATTGGATAAATTATACTTTTGTTATCTCAAAATGCTAAGCCCAAATTTAAGGCATGGTATTTTGATGTTTCCAATTCTAAGCATTTAACCCTTTATAAAAAACAAAAAAATTGAATATATACAAGGTTGCTTATTTTGACAGAAAAAACAGCCTTGTGAGATTAAATTGTATAAAAAAGCAAAAAAAGCTTCAATTTAAAAAAAACTGTGTAAAATAAGCCCATTTTCTTGAAAGGGTGTCGTGTATGTCGGGTTCGGCAATTGTACCTTGGGTGATTGGTAACTGGAAAATGAACCCTACTTGGGCGAATTCCCTGCAATGGATTGAACAATTTAAACAATATTTGCAGCAAGCTCCGATCTCAGAACAACAATGTCATTTAGCGGTTGCGCCGATTGCAATTGCTTTAAATCGGGTACAGGTGCAATTAGACAATGCACCACGGACTGTGCATACTGTGGCACAAGATGTTTCACGTTTTGCGGCAACAGGCGCATTTACAGGTGAGGTGAGTGCCACTTTACTTGCAGATAGTCAAATTGGTTATGTCTTGATTGGACATTCTGAACGTCGTGAATTGCTTGCTGATACCCCAGATGTATTGAAAGCCAAAATTACACAGGCATTAGCTGAAGGCTTAACCGTAATTTACTGTGTTGGTGAAACACTTGAGCAACGTGAACAAGGTTTAGCTGAACAGATCGTGCTACAACAAATTTGTGATGTTGCTCCAGTTATTGGTGAGGAACATTGGCAAAAGCAAATCGTGATTGCCTATGAACCCATTTGGGCGATTGGCACAGGAAAAACAGCATCAGCACAAGATGCACAAGCCATGCATGAAAAAATTCGTGCAGGTTTGACACAATTAAGCACAGCAGGTCAAAACATTGCCATTTTATATGGTGGTAGTGTTAAACCTGAAAATGCTCAAGAGCTTGCAGCATGTCCAGATATTAATGGTGCTTTAGTGGGCGGTGCCTCATTAAATGCAGAATCGTTCTATCAAATTGCACAAGCATTTGCTGCAAGCCAATCTTAAGGAGATTTAACATGCATACATTTGTATTGGTTGTGCATATTTTATTGGCAGTGATGATGATTGTCTTGATCTTGGTACAACAAGGTAAAGGCGCTGAAGCGGGTGCATCTTTTGGTGGCGGCGGTGCTGCAACTGTATTTGGTGCTTCGGGATCAGGGAACTTTTTGACTCGTTTAACGGCTATTTTAACCGCATTGTTTTTTGTCACCAGTATTACATTGGCGGTATTTGCCAAGAAGCAAACAGCAGATGCGTATAGCTTGGGCGCAACAAATGCACCTGTAACAGCACCTGCAAATAATTCGACTGAAACTTCATCAACCACGCAAAAAACTGCAAATTAATCTCAAGAAAGACTTTTCTTTTTTGAATGAAGCGAATAGAATGCACGCACATGCGGTGGTGGTGGAATTGGTAGACACGCTACCTTGAGGTGGTAGTGCTTTCGGGCGTGGGGGTTCAAGTCCCCCCTTCCGCACCAACATTTTAGAAATATAAAATGTTGTTACCAAACAAAAAGGCTGAGTTTGAAAAAACTGAGCCTTTTTTGTTGTCTGTTAAAAATGAATAATCGTATATCTCTATTTTAATACATTGATTTTTATTAATAAATATAAAATTTAATGTCTAATCAGTGACCTATTCTAAGATTAATATTTTTTGATGAGGCTATTGTCTTATTGCATCTAAATT
Source organism: Acinetobacter sp. ME22 (assembly GCF_022012315.1). Taxonomy (NCBI): domain Bacteria; kingdom Pseudomonadati; phylum Pseudomonadota; class Gammaproteobacteria; order Moraxellales; family Moraxellaceae; genus Acinetobacter; species Acinetobacter sp. ME22. Next base: position 196,555 of record NZ_JAKLTL010000005.1, on the reverse strand, counting down.
GATGAACCTTGACTTAAATCCATCCTCAATAGCGTGGCTACGCTACTTTAAGTTGCCAATTTGGCAAGGGTTTATTGCGAAAAAAGTGATTGTCGAGAATGCAAGATCGCTTCTATCTTAATCCTCAAGCCATTGAATTTTTTATTGGGGAATGGGGATGAATCGGCGGTCGGCAATTTTTGTTTTAAGTGGTTTAACTGGGATGATGGCATCGGCAGCACATGCAGAATTTTTCCAAGATGCTAAATCAGATCTGATTTTACAGAATTATTATTTTGATTCAGATTACCGTAATGAAAAAACGGCAACCCGTCCACAGCAGAGTAAAAAAGAAGAGTGGGCACAGGGAGCAACTTTAAATTTTAATTCAGGCTATACCGAAGGCAAAGTCGGTGTTGGTTTAGATGTCAGTGCTATGCTTGGTGCGAAATTGTATTCGAGTGCAGAAACTAGTGGTACAGGGTTGTTGCCAACCTCGACTGCAACATTGGCAGGTGAACCGAGTTATGCACATCATTCAAAAGATGGTTATGCACGACTTGGTATCACTGCTAAAGTGAAATATGAAAATAATATTTTAAAATATGGCACGTTACAGCCTGATAATTTACCTGTGTTACTACCCAATACTGCTCGTTTGTTTCCACAAACCTTTCGGGGTTGGAGTTTTGAATCGACCCAGTTACAAGATGTGAATTTTCGTATGGGACGCATTGATCGGGTCATGCAGCGGGATTCGAGTGATTATACCGACTTGGGCATTGATACAGGCTATACCCGTTACACACAAAGTCGCCCGAGTGATGCCTTTAGCTATGCAGGACTGGACTATAAAATCAGTCCAGACGTACAGGCTTCTTACTATTTCAGTCAGCTCAAAGATACTTATGACCAGCATTATTTGGGGTTAAAAGTTACCAAACCCTTAGGGCAGGGTAAATTCACCAGCGATTTACGTTATTTCAATTCTTATGATTCAGGGCAGGCACTGGCAGGCAGCATCAGCAACCAGATGTACACCTCGAGTTTTAGCTATCAGCTCAAGCATCATTTATTTAATGTGGGTTATCAAAAAGTTGATGGCAGTGAAGCCTTGCCTTACTTAAAAGGTGCAGGGCCTTATACACCAACTACGGTGATGGTTAGTTATTTTATCTTGCCGCATGAAAGTACGTGGTGGTTACGCTATGACTATAACTTTGCAGGTATAGGTTTGCCAGGTTTGGTCTTGTCCAATAAATATTTACATGGTTCAAATGCCAAAATTTCAGGAAATTCAGCCGAGCAGAAAGAATGGGAACGTGACACTGAACTGGCGTATATCGTACAGTCGGGTAAATTTAAAAATCTATCTTTACGCTTACGTCAGGCATCTTTTCGTTCCAGTCTAGATCGTGGAATCGATCAAACCCGCGTTATTTTGACGTATACCTTTCATTTAAAATAGGATAAAACTGATGCAACTTCCATTTTCTAAAGCCGTTGAAAGTCATGGATTTATTTTCCTGTCAGGTGAAGTGCCTTTAAATGCCGATGGCACGATTCCTGAAGGGATTGAAGCACAAACTGAATTGGTGCTGAATAAGATTGCACAGACGTTGTCACAGCAGTCAGCCAGTTTAAATGATGTGATCAGTGTCACCGTGTATTTGACCGATAAATCAGATTTTGCGGCATTTAACCAAGTTTACGAACGTTTTTTTGCACAGCCTTATCCTGTTAGAACCACCGTGATTGCAGGTTTAGTGATTGATGCAAAAATTGAAATTACTGTGATTGCCAAAAAAGGATAAGCAATGTCTAAAGAAGTTTTGGTGCTAGGTGCAGGCATGGTCGGAATTTGCACCGCAATCCATTTGCAACAGCAAGGCTATACGGTTACGGTGATTGATCAGTCCGCGCCGGGCACAGAAACTTCCTATGGCAATGCAGGGATTATTCAGAGTGAAGCCGTTGAGCCGTATGCCTTTCCGCGGGAATGGGCAAGCTTGTTTAAAGTTGCGCTAAAACAAGACAGCGCGGTGAATTATCACTTCAATGCCTTGCCTGAATATGCTGCGCCATTGTTGAAATATTGGCGTAATTCTAGTCCAGAAACCCATCAGGCGATTTCGCAGGATTATGCTGTGCTGATTCGGGTGGCACTGGCAGAGCATCAGCAATTGATTGCTCAGGCACAAGCGGAAGATCTGATTTTAAAAAATGGCTGGATTCAGTTGTATCGTAGTGAAGCAGCCTTGCAAGATGGGATTCGTGATGCCGAGCATCGTCAGCAGCGTTACGGCGTACCCAGTCAGATTCTCAATGCCAGTCAAATCAGTCAGCTTGAACCGAATCTGAAAACCAATCATCCTTTAATAGGTGGGATTCACTGGACACAACCGTGGAGTGTGATTGAACCCGGTGAACTGGTGCAGCGTTATGCACGATTGTTTGAACAACTTGGTGGCACAATGGTTCAAGCCCAGACTCAACAACTCAAACAGCAAGATCATGCATGGCAAGTCCAAACCGATAGGCAGACGTTCACTGCGCCAGATGTTGTTGTTGCACTCGGCCCGTGGTCATCGAAATTTATTAGCGAACTGGGTTATGACAATCCGTTATTTGTGAAACGTGGTTATCATCAACATTATACGCAGGGTAGTCAGTTGACCCGTCCGATGCTCGATGCCGAATATGGCTATGTGCTTGCCCCGATGAAAAAAGGTACCCGCCTGACCACAGGTGCGGAGTTTGCCCATTTTTCTGCACCTGCAACCCCTGTGCAACTGGAGAAAACCCAGCAACGTGCCCGTGACTGGCTAGACTTGGGTGAAGCTTTACCAAGTCCTGCATGGCTCGGTCGCCGTCCGTGTAGTGTCGATATGAAACCGTATATTGGTGCGGCACCACGACACAAAGGGTTGTGGTTTAACTTTGGGCATGGACACCAAGGTTTTACTTTGGGTGCAGCCAGTGGACGTTTATTGGCGGAAATGATGACAGGACAAGTCCAACTGATTGCGGATCCAAATATTTTTTCACCGAACCGAATTGCAGTTTAATCAAGAGCGAAATCTGTTATGCAACCTATTCAAATCGATCAACTTATTGCCGAGTATCCGTTGCTGAAACAGCTACAGAATTTAGAAGAAACGGTGTGGTTTAATCCTGCTAGCACCACCTTGGATGTGGCACTGGCAGATGTGGGTTTGACCGCAGAAGATGTAGCACAGGCGCATGCCCGTTTACAGCGTTTTGCCCCATATCTGATGTTGGCATTTCCTGAACTTGAAGCGACACAAGGCAAAATCGAGTCGGAGTGTGTGGCGATTCCTGCAATGCAACGCGCTTTACAACAGCAATCTCAGCAAGAGATTTTTGGGCAGCTTTGGTTAAAACTCGACAGCCATTTACCGATTTCGGGTTCGATCAAGGCGCGCGGCGGCATTTATGAAGTGTTGGCACATGCTGAAAAACTGGCACTGGATGCTGGATTGCTCAGCATTGAAGATGATTATCGCAAGTTATATACACCTGAATTTCAACAGTTCTTTAGCCAGTATGCGATTGCAGTCGGTTCGACAGGCAACTTAGGGATGTCGATTGGCATCATGAGTGCCAAGATGGGCTTTCGCGTCACGGTGCACATGTCGGCAGATGCCCGTCAATGGAAAAAAGACAAGTTGCGTGCCAACGGCGTAACTGTGGTTGAATACGAACAGGATTATGGCGTGGCTGTGGAGCAGGGACGTGCTTTAGCGGCTCAAGATCCGCAGTGCTTTTTTATTGATGATGAAAATTCACGGACATTGTTCTTGGGTTATGCGGTGGCAGGCGAACGTTTAAAGCAGCAATTCCAGCACAAGAATCTCGTGGTCGATGCGGATCATCCATTATTTGTGTATTTACCTTGTGGGGTGGGTGGTGGCCCTGGTGGCGTGGCGTTTGGATTGAAACTAGCTTTTGGTGATCATGTGCATTGTTTCTTTGCTGAGCCAACCCATTCGCCGTGTATGTTGCTGGGTGTGCGTACAGGTTTACACGATGCGATTTCAGTACAGGATTTGGGCATTGACAACCTGACTGCCGCCGATGGTCTGGCGGTGGGGCGTGCGTCGGGGTTTGTGGGGCGTGCCATGCAGCGGTTGATTGATGGTTATTACACTCTCGATGACCAACGTCTGTATGACATGTTGCGTTTACTCAGTGATGTTGAAGATATTCAACTGGAACCTTCGGCTTTGGCAGGCATGTATGGTGCGGTTGTGGTATCACAGGCGCAAGACTATCTGGACGCACAACATTTCTCAGCACGACAATTACAGAATGCCACTCACTTGGTCTGGGCAACAGGTGGTGGTATGGTGCCTGAAGCTGAAATGCAAAAATATTTAGCACAAGGCACAGCTTTTGCTTAACTTAATCGATCACTGTTGCGCGTAGAAAAGCTTCTGCGTGCAGCAACAATCTTTTAAGATGGGTGAATCATCATGGATTGACCCGAGTTTGGACAATGAACTCTAAAATTCTTCAGGAAACCTCGTTACGCTATTTTTTGGAAGTGGTGCGCTGTGGCTCAATTGCCGAGGCATCGCTTAAACTCAATGTGGCTTCATCTGCGATCAGTCGGCAAATTGCCCATTTGGAATCCAATCTGAATGTGTTGCTGTTCGAGCGTAAAACCCGTGGCATGAAACCCACCTCCGCAGGGGAAATTTTGGCGGCCTATGCGCTGAAATTACAACTCGATAGCGAGCGGGTCTTTAATGAAATCAATGCACTGAAAGGCTTAGATAAAGGCAGTATCAAAATTGCCTGTTCGACAGGTTTTTCACTGGATTTTTTACCCTCGATTATTGCCAAATTTCAGGCAGATTACCCCGGTATTCAAGTGTTTCTACATGCCGATAGCGGTAAAAATGTCATTAAACAGCTTAAAGATGGCACTGCCGATATTGGCGTGACCTTTAATCATGTGCCGCAGTCCGATATTTCGGTGCTACACCGTTTAAATGCCCCGATTTATTGTATTGTTACCCCGCAGCATGAACTGGCGGATCGAAAAAGTATTACTTTACCGCTGCTTGAAACGGTACGTTTGGCATTGCCACCGCGCGGCATTGTGCTGCGTGATGTGTTTGATGTGCGTTGTAGTCATCAGGGTGGGGTGATTGAGCCGATTTTTACCTCCAATACTATTAGCGCGATTTTGTCTTATGTACTGGCAGGAGGTGTCACGCTCTCGACCGAACTGGTTTTAAAATCTTATCTCAATCAAAATCTGATTAAGGCGATTCCGTTAAAAGACAACATTTTAAATAACTCTTTATCGATTGAAGTGTGTAAGTTGAGTGGGCGAATCCTGCCTGACGCAGCACGTGTATTCTTAGAATATTTATATGATGAACTGGCTGTGCCTGAAATGGTGACTGAAGATCAGGACACATAGCAACCGCGAACGACTGCTATGCGGGGGGAGCTTAAACCGCAGATGCCGTTTGATCGTGTTCAATCTTGCGGATCTGACTGGTATTGACAATGCCTGTTTTAAAGTCGGTATGCGTTTGCATTAATACACTGAGATCGAGTTGTGGCTGTGCCAAATCAGGATCGTTTTCACAGTGCTGTGCCAAGGCATCCGCCATACGCAGCAAGGTGGTGTCTTCGCGGAAGCCTGCGATCATCTGTAACCCAAATGGCATGTTGAGATGATCACGCCCGAGCGGGAAAGACAGTGCAGGGTTGGTCATTAGCGTCACTACATAAGTCAGCGATAACCAGCGGTAGTAATTTTCTAGCGGTTTGCCATTCACTTCACTTAAGTACAGGTTTTGCCATGAAAATGGGCTAACAGGTGTAACAGGCGACAAAATCAGGTCGTATTGATCGAACAGTTTCTGGAAATCTTTAAAGTACTGGGTTTGGGTTTTTTGCGCCCAGACACAGTCGGTCAATTTCATGCTCGCACCCATTTCATAATTCATGCGCGGGTTTGGCCCCAGCAGATCAGGATCTTTCTCATAGGTGCTTTGCAGGCCAGCAACAAACGCTTCGGCACGCAGTACATCGAAGCAGCGGTGTGCATCGTCCAGATTGAACTGGATTTCTTCACAGCTTTGGAACAGCTTGCCAATTTTTTGAATCTTGTTGCGGAAGACCTGACGGATGTTGTTATCGACTTCACAGCAACCAAAGTCTTCGGTATAAGCCACTCTCAGTTTAGACAGGTCAATCGGTGGGAGGTCACGAATATCGGCAGGCATGTGCGCATCGTAACTGAGCGGATCATTTTTAGATAAACCGATGGTTGCCGCCAGTTGCAGCCATGTATCTTCCACGTTACGCCCCATTGGGCCGACCACAGAAATGGGTGTCCAGCCCAACGGTTTACGCTGGCTGGGCACTAAACCTGCCGATGGACGGAGACCATAGATCCCGCAGAGTGCCGCAGGAATACGCAGCGATCCGCCTGTATCTGAACCTGTACAGAGTGGTGCAAGACTGGCAGCCAAAGCTGCGGCTGAACCCCCCGATGAACCTCCCGCATTTAAACTTGGGTTAAACGGGTTACCTGTTGCACCCCACACAGGGTTACGCGTGTTTGCCCCTGCACCCATATCAGGCACATTGGTTTTGCCCAAAATAATCGCACCTGCGTTACGCACGCGTTGTACCAGTTCATTGTCGGCTTTTGGGACATAATGTTGATAGGCCATTGAACCGTAGGTGGTATTGAGGTCTTGAGTGTCTTCTAAGTCTTTGATCCCAATCGGTAAACCGAACAATAAGCCTTGAGCTTGCCCCGCCATAAGTTGCTGTTCTTGGCGTTTGGCATCTTCAAGTGCCTGCTCATAATTTTTAGCGCAAAATGAATTGATTTTTGGGTCAATTTCAATAATACGGTCAATATAGGTTTGGGTAACTTCAACGGGAGATATTTGTTTTGTTTCAATGAGTTGTTTAATTTTAACTGCGCTGAGATACGCCAGTTCTGAAGATTTGGACATGCTGAAATATCCTGCGTTTACATGATCGTTATCTTCAAATCTTAGTCATTTTCCAGATTCTCACAATTAGAATAAATAGAACTCCCCATTGCTGATTTGGCAACATTTGTGCATGTCTTTTATTTGGAAAAATAAGGTGCTAGCGATGCGCTGTGATTCGCCTGCGCCTTGCCATTTTGGCAATGGACGATTGCGTAAAATGCGCTTGAGCAAAGAGGGTTGCCTACTTATGTTGATATTGAACATGACGAATTTTAAATCAATGGAGAGGCAGGCAATGACGATGATCGAGAAAATTGGGGCTCGAAAATATCTAGTATTTCTGTTGTTGTACTTGGGGTGGTGCATCTCGTTTATTGACCGTACCGCGATCAGCATTAGCGCAACACATATTATTAAAGATTTGGCGATTTCTCCTATAAAAATGGGGGCAGTGCTGAGTATGTTTTATATTGGCTATACCATCATGCAGATTCCTGGGGGGTGGCTCGCCGATAAGATTGGCTCGAAAAAAGTAATTTTAGTGGCGGTTGCACTTTGGTCGGTGTTCACTATCCTGACAGGCATGGTTGAATCCTTAATGGCATTGTTAGTGATTCGTTTACTGTTTGGTTTGGGTGAAGGCGGCTTTCCACCCGCGTCGTTTAAAAGTGTCGCGGAAAACTTTTCAGGTGTGGCACGTTCTAATGCATCCAGTGCCATGGTGTCATCTAACTATATTGGTAGCATGATTGCACCCTTGATTGTGGCTCCCCTGATTTTGGCGTTTGACTGGCGCAATACCTTTATGATTATTGGCGGTATTGGCTTTATTTACATTTTCTTGTTTGCTTTCCTGACACCATCGAGCAAAGCGGTTCGTCAACAAGTGGATCACAGCAAAACTGCGTCAAGCCTTGTATTAAAAAACAAATATTTATGGACGATTTGTGCGATGTGGTTTGGTATCAGTATTGTCAATAAAGGTCTGGACACTTGGATGCCAATTTACCTGATGACAGAGCGTGGTCTGAACCTCAAAGCAGTGGGTTGGTTGTTGCCGATTCCTTTCCTGATTGCAGGTTTGGCAACCGCAGCGGGTGGTTGGATTGTCAATAAATACTTCGATGGTAAAGAACGCCGTTTGATTATTCCTTGCTGCATCTTGATGTGCTTAGGTTTGTATGAAATGTACTCAGCAGTAACAATTGCTCAAGTGATTATTGCTCAAGGTTTTGTCTACCTGTTCAAATCATTGATCTTTGCACTCGTAATTGCATTACCCGCGAAAAAATTACCGCAAGAACAAATTGGTCGTGGTCTTGGCATTATCAACACAGGTGGTATGGCAGCAGGTTTTGTTGCCCCTGTAGTGATTGGTGCGTTGGTAAGTTGGTCAGGGTATCAAGCAGTGTTTATGTTCTTGATTGGTGCAGTGGTGTTCTCACTCTTTATGAGCTTCTGGGTTAAAAGCAACGTAACTCCTCAATTTAAAGAGTTATCGCAAGCTTAAAATAGGATTTAAAACAAGGAAGTGATTCAGTTGAAAGCTCTTATCAATTGTTAGATAAGAGCTTTTTTTTGTGTATTTAGGCAGAGCATTTTTGTTTAAAAGTATCGTGCCATTGTCCTGTTAAATAGACCCAAACAGGTGACCAATACGAGAATGTTTTAACTTGAGCAATCACGTCATCAAGATCGTGACCATTGGCTGCCTTGAGTTGGAAAAAAACAGTGTCAGAGAGTGTTTCTATAAAGTGCTGTGCCAAGTCCGAAGCGTCATTGCCCAGTTGTTCATCTAAATCACGGTCTATAAAAACATCGAATAAAGCTGCGATTTGGGCAATAGGCGGAAGCTCTAAGCGAGTGGTTTGCTGATCATTATACAGCTCCATTGCATCTTTCATGTTCAGCGCAATAATACACTGATGTTGATACTGATCTGCTTGAGAAAACTGAGTAGGGACAGCATCAAATTGTTGCTGATATGACTCAAGTACCAACTGTTTGGCTTGAGCAACAATGGCTGAATTTGATGTATTGAAATGACTCATTTTTAACCCCAGAAGTAATAAAAATATTGTTTCTAATAATTGGAAACTTCTCTTTCATTTTAGCAATTTTTTCTAAAAAAGCAGTAATTTCAACATGACCAAATGATAAAAACAATAAACAGCAGAGTACAAAATATTGGAATGGATATTGCTTTAATCCTGTCACACATGTCGTGAATGCTTCAGCTTGCAAGACATACATTATGAGGAGAAAGACAAGAATGCCAATTTCATCGAAGTTAAAAAAACTGGCTACAGCGGTTGTAGCAGTCGGGTCTATGTGCGTAGGCAGCCTGCAAGTAACCCATGCTGCGGAAAAAGCAGCATTTGTTTATATCGGGCCAACGGGCGATCACGGTTGGACTTATTCGCATGACCAAGGGCGAATCAAAGCAGAGAAAGCTTTAGGTGGAAAATTTACGACATCGCATATTGAAAATGTTCCTGAAACTGCCGATGCGGAGCGTGTGTTCCGTAACCTTGCACAGCAAGGCAATAAAGTGGTTTTCGGGACATCGTTTGGTTATATGAACCAAATGGAAAAAGTTGCTCGCCAGTTCCCAAACACCATTTTTATGCATGCAACAGGCTACAAAATGGGTAAAAACATGGGCACTTACGATGTACGTACCTATGAAGGGGCTTACTTGCTCGGGGTTGTGGCAGGTGGCAAAACCAAATCAAATACCTTAGGGGTGGTGGCATCGTTCCCGATTCCTGAAGTGGTGCGTAACATCGATGCCTTTACTTTAGGTGCGCAAAGCGTCAATCCAAAAATCAAAACCAAAGTGATTTGGGTCAACTCATGGTTTAACCCAGGCAAAGAACGTGACGCGGCATTGGCTTTGATTTCTCAAGGCGCTGATGTCCTCATGCAAAATACTGACTCGCCAGCCGTGGTTCAGGCTGCACAGCAAAAAGGCGTTTATGCTTTTGGCTGGGATTCCGACATGAGCAAGTTCGGTGCAAAAGCCCAATTGGCGGCTTCGGTGATTCACTGGGAAAAAATCTATGTGCCGCTGTTAAACCAGATTGCCAATAAAACTTGGAAACCAAGCAAAATCTGGTGGGGTGTACCACAAGGGGCGATCGACATCGAAAACTTTGGCCCAGCCGTACCTGCACCTTTAAAAGCCAAAGCATTGGCTGTGCGTGATGCGATCCATAAAGGTCAAAAACATCCATTCGATGGCCCAATCTATAACCAAGCAGGTGCTGTGGTGGTTGCCAAAGGCAGCAAACTTTCCGATGATACTTTAAGTAAAATGAATTTTTACGTGAAAGGTGTCGAAGGATCCCTACCAAAATAATCACTCAGCGCTTTACTCCTGCACCCAGTTGTCCGCAACTTGGGTGCATTTTTTTGGCATAGAGCTTGCAAATTAGAACAACAAGTACGAATGAAGAAATTGAAAGCATGGGTGATTTAGACAATGACCACAGTTCCACGTTTAGAGCTTATCGGGGTAAGCAAAAGCTATAACTCCCTCAAAGCCAATGACCAGATTCATTTAAAGGTAATGCCAGGGCAGATCCACGCGGTACTGGGTGAAAATGGTGCAGGTAAAAGCACCCTGATGAAAATCATCTATGGCGCAGTCAAAGCCGACCAAGGTTCGCTGGTTTGGAATGGTAAAGAAGAAAGCATCGACAGCCCCTCGATGGCGCGAAAGTTGGGCATTGGCATGGTGTATCAGCATTTTTCGCTGTTTGAAACCCTGACCGTTGCTGAAAATATTTATTTGGGTTTAGACAAAAGCCTTGACCTGAAACAGCTGAGTGAAAAAATCAAAACCGTATCTGAAGAATATGGCTTGCCAATTGATCCGCGCCGTGAGGTGCATAGCTTGTCGGTGGGTGAGCGACAACGGGTCGAGATTATTCGCTGTTTATTGCAAAACCCGTCGTTGCTGATTTTGGATGAACCGACTTCGGTGCTGACTCCGCAAGCGGTGAAGCAACTGTTTAAAACCCTGAAAAAACTTGCAGCACAAGATGTCTCGATTTTATACATCAGCCATAAATTGCATGAAATTCAGGAGCTGTGTGATGAAGCCACGATTATTCGTTCAGGCAAAGTCACAGGCAATGTCAATCCTAAGCAAAAGACCACCAGTGAACTCGCTAGCCTGATGATCGGACGTGAATTGCCGACCTATAGCCATACCGCTTATGCAGGTGAGCCACAGCAGATTTTTCAGGTCAAGCAACTGAGCTTTACCTCGGATGATCCATTTGCCATGCCACTCAAAGAGGTCAATCTGAGTGTCAACACCGGTGAGATTTTAGGAATCGCAGGCATTTCGGGGAATGGTCAGGCAGAATTACTGAGTTTGTTGTCGGGAGAAACTCTCGCCAAACACGGTGAAATTCTGTTGAAAGGTCAACGGATCAACTCGCTGAATGCAGGCAAACGCCGTGATATTGGTCTAGGTTTTGTACCCGAGGAGCGTTTGGGACGCGGTGCAGTACCGAATATGACCCTCTCGCAAAATGCCTTGCTGACTGCGCATCGTAAAGGTTTGACGAGTTTTAAGCTGATCAACTTTGCCAAAGTCAAAGCTTTTACCGAACAGTGCATTGAGAAATTTACTGTGAAAGCCAGCAGTGCAGCCGCAGAAGCACGCTCCTTATCAGGCGGGAATTTACAAAAATTTATTGTCGGGCGTGAAATTCTGCAAAACCCTGAAGTGTTGATTATCTCCCAACCCACATGGGGGGTCGATATTGGCGCATCCATGTTTATTCGGCAAACCCTGATTGACCTGTCCCGACAAGGCGTGGCGATTGTGGTGGTATCGGAAGAACTCGAAGAATTATTTGAAATTAGTGACCGAATTTGTGTATTGGCACAGGGCAAACTGTCGACTGCCATGCCAACCGCCAGTACCAATGCCGAACAGATCGGCTTATTGATGTCAGGATTAAACCAGCACGAGCAGATGCAGTCTGCCCCTGTGGCTGAGATGAGTTGAGGACAAGGACATGCATTTATTACAACCCCGCGAATATCCATCACGTTTAATGAAATGGTTGTCGCCCGTTTTAGCGATTGTCTTTACCTTGTTGGTCGGCATGATTCTGTTTCGTTTTCTTGGTTATGCACCGCTGAAAACCTTATACATTTTCTTTATTGAGCCACTCACCACCATGTACGGTTGGAGTGAACTGGTGGTCAAAGCCAGTCCTCTGATTTTAATTGCCTTGGGGTTATCAATCGGTTTTCGTGCCAAGCTGTTTAATATCGGGGCGGAAGGTCAGTTGACCATGGGCGCGATCTTTGGTGGTGGCGTTGCCATTTTGTGTTATGGGCATGAAGGCGCGTGGACATTGCCACTGATGCTGATGATGGGCGCACTTGGTGGCGCAGTCTGGGGCGCAATTCCAGCCTTACTGAAAACCGCATTTAATGCTGAAGAAACCCTGACCACGCTGATGCTGAATTATGTCGCAGGTTTTATCTTACTGTATTTGATTAATGGCCCTTGGCGTGACCCAAATGGCATGAACTTCCCGCAATCGGTGATGTTCAGTGATCAAAGTTTATTGCCGTTGATTACTGAAACGACACGGATTAATGCCTCGGTATTTTTGACTTTGCTGTTGGTGATTGTGTTCTGGATTTTCGTGAAAAAAAGCATGCAGGTGTTTCAGCTCGAAGTCAGTGGACAAGCCGCTGCGGCAGCGCAATATGCAGGTTTTTCAGCGAAAAAAACCGTGTGGTTTAGCCTGATTTTATCGGGGTTGATGGCGGGTTTGGCAGGGATTTGTGAAGTGGCAGGGCCGATTGGTCAGCTCAATCCAAACTTGTCGCCAGGGTATGGCTATGCCGCGATTATTGTGGCGTATTTGGGACGCTTAAACCCGATCGGGATTGTACTCTCGGCATTTCTGATGGCGCTGATTTACTTGGGCGGGGAAATGGCACAAATGCAGTTGCAACTTCCTGTGGCGATTGCAGGCGTATTCCAAGGTTTATTGTTGATGTTTTTACTGGCAGCCGATGCCTTTATTGAAAATAAATACCGCTTCTTGAAAAAGAAAACCAAACCGACTGTGCTGGCAACCCAAGGCTAAAAGGAGAATACGGATATGTTAGAAGTCACCGCAATTTTAGCGACCACAGTTGCTGCTGCGACTCCTTTGATTTTTGCAGGTTTGGGCGAACTGGTGGCAGAGCGTACAGGGGTGATTAACCTTGGCGTTGAAGGCATGATGCTGGTGGGCGCGATTGCCGCATTTGCACTTTCGGTTCAGTTTGATCTGAGTGTATTTAGCGCGCTGTGGGTGGGTGCAGGTGCGGGCATGTTGATGGCACTGATTTTTGCTTTTTTCAGCTTGTCCCTCAGCACCAATCAGTCGGCTTGTGGCTTGGCACTGACCATTTTTGGCATGGGAATGTCCTCTTTTATCGGGCAGAACTATGTCAGTCAGGCATTGCCAGGGCTGCAAAATATGAATGTACCTGTGCTGTCCAAGATCCCATTTATTGGCCCAATTTTGTTCCAGCAAAACTATGTGGTGTATCTGTCTTTACTGGCTTTTGTGCTGGTGTGGTGGGTACTGGCAAAAACCCGTTTGGGCTTGCTGCTCAAAGCAGTGGGGGAATCGCCTGAAAGTGCACATGCCATGGGTTATCACGTATTGGCGATTCGTTATGGCGCTGTGCTTTTTGGCGGTGCGATGGCGGGGATTGGTGGGGCATTTCTATCGACGGTTTATACCCCGATGTGGATTGAAAACATGGTGGCGGGTCGCGGTTGGATTGCGATTGCACTGGTGGTATTTGCAGCGTGGAAACCTGCGCGTTTGCTGTTGGGCGCGTATCTGTTTGGTGGCGTGACTATTTTGCAGCTACATGCTCAAGCGCTCGGCATCAATGTGCCGACCGAGTTTTTAGCGGCATTGCCGTATGTGGCGACCATTTTGGTGTTGGTGCTGATTTCTCGGGATAAGAAGTTGTTAAAGATGAATTTGCCTGCTTCGTTGGGTAAGACCTTTTTGCCTTAGTTTGAGTTAATGATCGAATCTAGGGGTAGCAATTTGATATTTAGGTGAATGTATTCCTTTACTTTTCAGGGATGAAAAGTAACAAAAATCCTTTGTTGTACTGACGTTATGTCCCTATAACGCAGTACAACGTGGCGGCATCCATGCCGCCTGTCATCTAAGCTCATCGTGGGTAAGATTCAAATTCTTCATATCGAGAGCTTCAATTTTCACAACTTGTTTTTTATATCGAAACGTATCTACATACAAAATTTTAATACGATTGAATCAGTCTGAGCCATCACATGCTCAGCTCAAGGAAATCCCATGTCGACACCCAATTCTGAACAAATTTTACGTTTTTTACGCTTGTCCAATGACGTGGGAAAACGCGCCATTTCTTTAGGGCATCATCCCTTTGGTGCGGTACTGGTCGCACCTGACCACGAAACGGTTTTGCTGACCCAGTGCAATATCGATACGGTCAATCATGCCGAATCGACACTGGCGCGGGTCGCTGCCACAAATTATCCACCTGAATATTTATGGCAATGCACTTTATATACTGCCGTTGAACCGTGTTGCATGTGTGCAGGCACCATTTACTGGGCGAACATCGGGCGGGTGGTGTATGGCATGAGTGAAGCACGGTTACTGGAATGTACAGGCAATCACAGTGAAAACCCAACCATGAGCGTGTCTTCAGCGTATGTGTTTGCACATGGACAAAAAGACATTGAATTGATTGGCCCTGTGGCTGAACTGGAGCAGGAAACGGCTGATTTACAACTGAGTTTTTGGCAAAGCCGTTAGAAGTTATATCTGAAATTCTGCTATGCATAGCTTAAAAAGCCACAAGGAACGTGGCTGAGCAGGAGGCTTATCATTCATGTGGAACGTCTTTATAAAAATTAAAGATATCTAAATATATGTATAACAATAATTTTTTATTCTACTTTTTGAATTAGGCTAAAGCTGCTTTAGCACGAATTCTGTAAAACTTTGCAGAAAATCTCTTATGCAGAAAATTTCATAATTATCCCATTTTTTCTTTATTTTGCTAAAAAAGACAAAGCATTAAGGTATGGGCTTCCAGATCGTTTTTGTCGAAAGAGCGCAGAAAGCCATGAATCGCTGTGTACCACTTCGCACCTTCGCGGTGTCATCTATTCATCTTCCATCCTTTGCGGTTATGCCAGCAATGTGTTGTCAGTTTGCACGAATGTAACTGAATTTTATAAACATATTTTTGAATTAACTTGATATTGAGGATGTAAACAAGATGAATCGTATTCAACAGTGGTCAGTGATTGGTTGCACAGGGTTAAGTTTGGCGCTGAGCGCATGTAGCAAACCTGCTGAACAACCACAGGGCAATGCGCAGGCAGCATCTCAGCCGAAAACCGAGCTAAAAACTTTAAGCATTGGCTTTCAGAAATATGGTCTTTTGCCGATTGTCAAAGCGCGTGGCGACCTAGAAAAAACATTGCAGGCACAAGGCGTTCAGGTGAAATGGGTTGAGTTTCCTGCGGGGCCTCAGTTACTTGAAGGTCTGAATGTTGGCAGTGTGGTGATTGGTGAATCAGGCGAAGCGCCGCCTATTTTTGCTCAAGCGGCGAGCGCTAATCTGGTCTATGTCGCAAACCAGCCTGCTGCCCCTCAGGCAGAAGCGCTGATTGTGCCGAAAACTTCCAATATCCATTCGATTCAGCAATTAAAAGGCAAACGTATTGCCTTGAATAAAGGCTCGAATGTGCATTATTTGCTGCTCAAAGTTCTAGAAGCCAATCATCTCAGCTTAAATGACATTCAAGTGGTGTATCTACCACCTGCCGATGCTCGCGCTGCCTTTGAAAAAGGTGCAGTGGATGCTTGGGTAATTTGGGATCCGTTCTTTGCCGCAGCGCAGCAGCAACTGGGGGCACGCGTGTTGTCGACAGGGCAAAACTTGGTCAGCAATCACCAGTTCTATTTGGCTGATCGCAAGTTTGCACAAAACAATCCACAAGTGTTTAACACTGTGGTGAAAGAGCTGAACCAAACCACCGAATGGGTCAAGACTCATCAGGATGAAGCAGCAAAATTATTGGAAAAACCAACAGGTTTAGATTATAGCGTGCTGAAAACCTCGATCTCACGCATGGGCTTTGGCGTGACCCCGATTTCTAAGCAAGTGATCGCAGAACAACAGCAAGTGGCTGATGCCTTCTATCAACAAAAACTGATTCCAAATCAAATTCATATTCAAGATGCGATTTTAAGCGCACCAGCCAAATAACGGGGACAGACATGAGCTATTTACGAACCACCAGCCTGATTGCATTGAGCAGCGTCACGGTGTTGCTTGCAGCATGCCAAAAGTCTGAAACTGCCCCTGCACAAGCCGCTGCGCCCGCAGCCAGTCAGAACAATGAACTGAAAACCCTGAGCATTGGCTTTCAAAAATCATCTTTAAATTCAATTGTTTTAAAACAGCAGCATTTACTGGAAAAAGAGTTTCCAAAAACCAAGATTGAATGGAAAGAATTCCCCGCAGGGCCACAAATGCTCGAAGCTTTAGCTGTGGGCGCGGTGGATTTGGGTACAGTCGGCAATACGCCGTCGATTTTTGCCCAAGCGGCTGATAAAGGTATTGTGTATGTCGGTTATGAAAATGTTCATCCGAAATGGCAAGCGGTTTTGGTGCCCAATGACAGCCCGATCAAAAGCATTGCTGACCTAAAAGGCAAACGCATTGCAGTACAAAAAGGCTCAAGTGCCCATGACTTGCTTGGGCGAGTTTTGAAGAAAGCCAATCTGACGTGGAATGACATTCAACCGATTTGGTTAGCGCCTGCCGATGCGCGTGCTGCACTAGATAAAAAATCAGTCGATGCATGGGCTATTTGGGAACCGTTCTACAGCGCCGCTGAAGTACAAGGGCATGCCCGCCCGATCATTGACGGCACAGCGTTTGAAACCACCTATAACTTTGTGATTGGCAATCCTGATTTTGTCAAAGCCCATTCTCAGGAAACCAAGCAGTTCTTGAACACATTGAATCATGCCGCACAGTGGATTGTCGATCATCCTCAGGAGTCGTTGAAACTGTATCAGGACGCGACAGGTTTAAATGCGGACATCGCTCAGCGTGTGCTCGACAAACGCTATAAGCCGTCATTGACCCAGCCGATCACGCCTGAAGTGGTCAAGGCGCAGCAAGAGATTGCCGATCGTTTTTATCAAGAGAAGTTGATCCCTAAACAGATCGAGATCAACCAAATTATCTGGACGCAGCACTAAGCACGTTCAGGGTTTCACAGACCAAAATCGATATTTAACATTTAAAGGAACAACACAATGAAAATTTTCTGGTTTATTCCCACTCATGGTGACAGTCGTTATTTAGGCACGAGCAAAGGCGCGCGTCAGGTGGATCATGCCTATATGAAGCAGATTGCCGTTGCGGTCGATAACTTGGGCTATGAAGGGGTACTCATTCCAACAGGACGTTCTTGTGAAGATCCGTGGATTACTGCGGCAAGCCTGATTGATGCCACGCAAAACCTGAAATTCTTGGTGGCACTGCGCCCAGGGGTGACCACGCCTGCCTTGGCAGCGCGTATGGCAGCAACTTTTGACCGCTTGTCCAATGGTCGTGTGCTACTCAACTTGGTGACAGGGGGCGATGAGCAAGAGTTGAAAGGCGATGGCTTGTATGAAGATCATGCCACCCGTTATGAAACAGCCAATGAATACGTGAAAATCTGGCGTGAAGTTTTAACCCGTTCGCATACAGGTGAATCATTCAGTTTCCACGGTAAACACTTAAATGTCGATGATGCCAAACTGCTTTATCCACCTGTACAACAACCGTATCCACCGCTATGGTTTGGGGGGTCTTCCGATGTGGCGATTGATTTGGCGGCAGAACAGGTCGATACCTACCTGACTTGGGGTGAGCCACCTGCTGCGGTTAAAGAAAAAATTGCGGTGGTACGTGCCAAAGCTGAAGCCAAAGGACGCAGCTTAAATTACGGTATCCGTCTGCATGTGATTGTGCGTGAAACCAATGAACAGGCATGGGCAGCGGCGAATGAACTGATTCAATATGTCGATGACAACACCATTGCGGCTGCACAGAAGAAATTCTCGCAAATGGATTCGGTGGGTCAGCATCGTATGGCTGCTTTGCATGGTGGTCGCCGTGACAAACTGGAAGTATCACCCAACTTATGGGCAGGCATTGGCTTAGTGCGCGGTGGTGCAGGGACAGCCTTGGTGGGTGATCCTGAAACGGTGGCAGCACGTATCCAAGAATATGCTGATTTGGGCATTAGCACCTTTATTTTCTCGGGTTATCCGCATTTGGAAGAATCGATTCGTTTTGCTGAATTGGTATTCCCATTATTGCCTTTAGAAACCCGTAAAAAACTGTCACAGCCCAATTTGACTGGACCCTTTGGCGAGATTATTGCCAACAACTATGTGCCTGATGAAGACAAAAAACGTCAACGGGCAGAGGAGGCTGTATGACCCAAGTGGTAAAACGGCTTGGGCAACGCACGTTGCCTTGGCTAGTGCCCGTGGCACTGGTGATTTTCTGGCAAGTCGCTTCAGTCACAGGATTATTGGAGAGTCGGATTTTACCTGCGCCATCGGCTGTGCTTAGTGCCTTCTGGTCATTGTCTGTGAGTGGTGAGCTTTGGCATCATGTCAAGATCAGTGCAGGGCGCGCCTTGCTCGGTTTATTGGTCGGTGGTGGTTTGGGCTTGTTGCTCGGATTGCTGAATGGTTCATCGAAAATTGCCTCAACGCTGTTGGATACCACCTTGCAGATGATTCGTAATATTCCTGCACTGGCGCTCATTCCTTTGGTGATTTTATGGTTCGGGATTGATGAATCGGCAAAACTGTTCTTGGTGGCGATTGGTGTCTTTTTCCCGATTTATATCAATACCTATCATGGTATTCGCTCCGTCGATCCGCAGTTGATTGAAATGGGCAAAAGCTACGGCTTGACGCGTTGGCAGTTGTATAAAGACATTATTTTACCTGGCGCGATGCCCTCGATTTTAGTCGGTTTACGTTTTGCACTGGGTTTGGTCTGGGTCTTATTAATCGTTGCGGAAACCATTTCTGCACAGGCAGGCATCGGGTATATGACCATGAATGCCCGTGAATTTTTGCAAACCGATGTGGTTTTGGTCGGGATTCTACTCTACGCCTTACTGGGTAAACTGGCGGATGTTTTTGCCCAATATCTAGAACGTTATTTACTGCGCTGGCATGCAGGTTATCAACACGATTGAGGAGAGCATCATGACGGATTTAAGTGTTGCAGATTATGCAGATGAGCTGGTCACTGCACCCAAGTCGAAGCTTGCACCCACCACCGGTGCCGAGATCCATATTCAACAACTCAATAAATACTATGGCAGTGTCACGGTACTGGAAAACCTCAATCTAGACATTCAGGCAGGGGAGTTTCTAGCGATTGTGGGACGTAGTGGCTGTGGTAAAAGTACCTTACTGCGTTTAGTCGCAGGGCTAGAACAGACCAGTCAGGGCAAAATCAGTTTTACTGCACCTGCACAGACGGCGGCGATTCAGCCCGATGATATTCGGGTGATGTTCCAAGACCCGCGTTTACTGCCGTGGAAAAGCATTGAGGACAATGTCAAACTCGGTTTGCCGAAGCAGCAGTCTGAGCAGGCGATTGCTTTACTGGAAAAAGTTGGACTTAAAGAAAAAGCCAAATTGTGGCCCAGTCAACTTTCGGGTGGGCAACGTCAGCGTTCAGCATTGGCACGGGCACTGGCACATCGTCCACGAATTTTATTGCTAGATGAACCGCTTGGCGCACTGGATGCCTTGACGCGATTAGACATGCAGAATCTGATCGAAAAATTATGGTGTGAACAAGGCTTTACTGCCATTTTAGTCACTCATGATGTCAGTGAAGCAGTGCAATTGGCAGACCGTATCATCTTGCTCGACAAAGGACATATTGCTCAACAATTTCATGTCCATCTGCCCCGACCACGTCAAAAAGGTGTGCGTTTTGCAGAGCTTGAACAACAGGTACTGCAAGCAGTTTTAGCCACCTAAATTTAAAATTGATCGTGTTCGTTAGGATGATGAAACATGTCTAGAGCAGACAGTCAGCAAGGCAGGAGATTTCCTGCCTTTTTCTGTTTTGAGTATTTATCGTTATGAAAGCGTTGGATTGATTTGTCTAAGCTAAATGTAGCTGTAGTATCATGCTAGAGATAAAAACAGCATAAACACAGGTCGCCGAGCATGCATCAGAGCGTAGAACCAGAAAAAATTAAACATGATCATCAACTTTCTTTTGATCTTATTGAAGCCCAATACCGCCTACGCAATAGCCGTGGTTCAGACCACAGTAAAAGTGTCCTGATTATTGTCAGTGGAATTGAACTTGCGGGGAAAGGCGAAGCTGTCAAACAACTGCGTGAATGGGTCGACCCGCGTTATTTATATGTCAATGCGGAGCCACCACAGCTTTTAGGCAATCAGCAACCCTTTTGGCAGCCCTATGCACAGGTGATTCCTGCCGAGGGTCAGGTGGTGGTGCTGTTTAGTAACTGGTATAACGACCTGTTGAATACTGCCATGCATGTGTCCAAACCTTTAGATGACACTATGTTCGATGCCTATATTCACCAAATGCGCAAATTTGAGCAAGATCTGAAAAATAATCAAGTCGATGTGATTAAGTTCTGGTTTGACTTGTCGTGGAAATCTCTACAAAAGCGCCTCGATAATATGAATCCATCTCAGGAAAAATGGCATAAATTACATGGTCTGGACTGGCGCAATAAAAAACAATACGACAACTTACAACGCTTACGTCAGCGCTATAGCAATGACTGGATTGTGTTGGATTGTGAAAATAAGCATCAGCGTAACCGAGAGTTTGCAGAGCATTTATTACTCGCATTTAAAGACTTACCCAAACATACAGGGCGGGTCGCTGATCAATGGACACAAGCACCGATACCGCAAAACTTACTGAATATTTCACATCCAGAAATCAGCAAAAAACATTACAAAGCTGAGCTGAAAAAAATTACCCGAAAAGTCACAGATTATTTACAAAATAATCCACGTAAAATTGTCATCGTATTTGAAGGGATGGATGCCGCAGGTAAAGGTGGGGCAATTCGGCGAATTGTCAAAAAACTTGATCCACGTGAATATGAGATCAATTGTATTGCAGCACCTGAACGTTATGAACTCCGCCATCCGTATCTATGGCGGTTTTGGACGAAACTCGGCAGTGCTAGCCAAATCAGGATTTTTGACCGTTCTTGGTATGGTCGGGTATTGGTCGAGCGTATTGAAAATTTGGCACAAGATTTTGAGTGGCAACGCGCTTATGAAGAAATTAACCGTTTTGAAAAAGACCTTGCCGATACTGAAACCATCGTGATCAAATTTTGGTTGGCAATCAGTCAAGATGAGCAGGCAGAGCGTTTTAAAATTCGCGAACAGACACCGCACAAGCGTTTTAAAATTACCAGTGAAGATTGGCGCAATCGGGAAAAATGGGACGATTATTTGAGTGCTGCTTCGGATATGTTTTATCTGACCAATACGGCTTATGCGCCGTGGCATATTATTTCGACTGACAGTAAACGACAGGCACGCCTTGAAATTATGCGTGCCTTGTTAAAACAGCTTAAAACAGGCTAGCTCATTTACGCTGTCTTAGGAAACAACTTGAGCTTTTTGCTTAAGTTGAATCCGTTTTGCAATCTGATAACAGTCTTCAACATGGGCTGCGGCAATTTTTTTAAATACCAGATAGCCCAGACTTGCCGCAATAATCTGTCCTCCTAAAGGAATAAATTTGGACACCTGTTTGGTGAGCATTTTTCCGACAAAGCCGTTAAAGGATTTTTTAACTCCAGTGCGTGCCACCATTAACCCTGAAAACTGTACGCCACGTTTACGTAGTTCCTGCCAGTGAATTTCACGGGTTTTCGGGTCATAAACGCTGATGTGCTCGCGATCGAGTCCAAACTGTTCATTAATTTCAGGAATCAGTTTCGATAAAATTCCGACATCGACCACCACATCTAAAAATGGCACGGGAATCACAGCTGCGCCTGCTGACAAATAGGCGCGTTTTTTGACCATGTCTAAGCAATCACGGCGTACTTGGTCTAAATTGAGATCTGGATCAATTGATTCGGGAATATGCTCAATTTTCATAAAATTGTTACCTTTAGCGGTGTTATTTTTTACTTGCAATTCAGATAGTGAGATCACAACATATTGTTTTTTAAAATGACATAATTGATGTGGAAGAAATAGTCTAATCTATGTGTCAATTTGTTTAGATTGCATACATTCTACAAAATACAGCGAGAAAAGTGATTTATGGGGATTCATGTTTGTCAAAGCCAGCGTTTAGAACTGTTGTTGCAAACTCTGTTAGCCCAGATCAGTCAGGCAGAACGCCATCCCTTACAGGTGCTGAAACAGCAGCATTTTGTGGTGCCGAGTGCAGCCGTCGAGCAGTGGCTAGAGCAGCAAATTTCGCAGCATCAGGGGATTAGTGCCAATCAGCTTTATCATCAGCGTATACAGACGTTTCAGTGGTATGCCTATCAACAGGTTTTGGACAATAAAGACCAAGTCCGCCAAGCCAACATTCCTAGACTGGTGATGCAGTGGCGCATTTATGAAGCTCTGAAACCGTACATTGAACCTGAACAGCTCAGCTTATCGGCTGAGCATCCGCTGTATAGCATCGTGCAGCGCATTTATGACAGTGCTGCACATTTAAGCCAAGGTCTACAGCAGCAACTGAAAAAACAAAACATGCTGTACTGGGTGGCAGAGCAGGTGTCACGGGTCTTTAGTCACTACATGATTTATCGGGGGCAATGTCAGCACCATTGGCATGAGCCGTGTAGCTGTCCACAAAACTGGTTAAAAGCATGGGGCAATAACCGTGAACTGAACATCGAGCAACTCTTCCAAGCCGATGAACATGGCATTGCGCTGTATCAACTGGAGCAGGTACAGCAACTTGAAGCATGGCAACGCTGGCTGTGGCAGGAAGTCTTTCATGCTGACTTTGTGCAGATGCAGCAGATTGACCGAGATTTCTGGGCAATTTTGGATGACCCAGAACGTCGCAAAGTCGCTTTGAAACGCTTGCCGCAACAGTTACTGATATTTACCGTACTGGATTTGCCACCGACTCAACTGCAATTTTTGCGTCGTTTGGGACAGTACTTGGAAGTGGTGATCTTGCACTACAACCCATCACAGGAATATTGGGCAGACAGTGTCGATCCGAACTGGAAAAAACGCTATGACCTTGGGGTCAAACAGCGCTTTTTGCAAAAGCATCCTCAAGCATCCGATGCCGATCTGCAACGTTTCTTTGATGAATTTACCCTCAATTTTAATGCCGAAGCACGTGAATCCCGTCATCCCTTATTGACCCGTTTTGGCAAGCAGGCACGTGACCATTTCTCGTTGTTGTCGCATTTGTCTTCGGGGGAAGAAGGGCAATGGGTTGATCTGTTTGATGAAGACTATTCCGACAGCTTGTTGGGCAAAATTCAGTCCGATGTGTTGTATCTGATGGAACCTGAAAAGCATCAGTTTGAACTTGCCTCTGATGATCAGTCGATTCAAGTGCATGTCTGTCATTCGGCACTGCGTCAGCTCGAAGTGTTAAAAGATCAGTTGTTGCACTGGCTGGCACAGGGTACAGCACAACAGCCACGCCGACTGGATGATATTCTGATTTTAACCCCGAATATCAAGGCGCTTGAACCACATATTCGCAGTGTATTTGCACCGCCACCACGTTTGCAAAACGCACAGCAAGCGCCGTATTTGCCTGTCAAAATTGGCGGCGTGGCTCAGCTCGATATGACTCAGGCATGGCAGGCGGTGTATGGGCGGATTCAGTTGCCGCATGGACGTTTCCAGTTTGAACAGTTTGCTGACTGGCTGAGTTTACCTGCCACCCAGCAGCGTTATGCTTTAGACATTACTCAGACGCAGCGTGCCTTACAGTTATTGATCCAAGCGGGTTTTAAACGTGGTTTAGATGAAGCCCATCTGGCGCGTCAGCTCAGCTCAGACGATCAGGATTACCGTTTCAGTTTTAAATTTGCCCTCGATCGTTTGGCACTGGGCATAGCCATTCCTGAACATGTGCTGTTTGAAGGCACGCTGAGCTATGCAGAGGTATTGCCAAGTGACTTTGAACTGATTGCCAGTTTGATCGAAATTTATGAAGATCTGGCGCTGCGTCGGGACTGGCTGATTTTGCATGAACTCGGACAAAACCATACTGTTGAGCACTGGCTGTATCAGATTCAGCAAGATATTCACGAGTTTCAGCAGGCAGGCGTGACTGCGCTTGGTGCAGCCTATGAAATGGTGCGTAAACAGATTCGTATGCTGACCCTGTCGGTGCATTATCAAAAACAGCAACACTCGCCACAGGTCGCCTTGCAGAATTTTAGTCTGCCGCTTGGGGTGATTTTGCAGGAAATTCAGCAGCAGCTCGACAGTCAGCTTGATCAGGCTGAACCGAGCGGGCAGATTACTTTTAGTCAGATTGGACAGATTCGCCCGTTGCCGTATCGTTTGGTGGTGATGTTGAATTTGGACAGCGGACAGTTCCCAAGCCGACAGACGCATACCCCATTTGATCTGATGCAAAGTCTGCGTCCACAACTCGGTGACCGTTCCCGTCTGGAAGATGATCAGGGTGCATTTTTAGATGCACTGCTGCTCGCCAAAGAGCAGCTCTGGTTATTTTACAATGGCTTTGATGTCAATGATGGCGAAGTGCGTCAGCCATCCAGTGTATTGCAAGAACTGCTGGATCATATTGCCTTTATTGTCGCGTCAGAACAGCCCGATGCTCACATTGCGCCGACTGTGGAATATGCAGGTCTGGAAATTCCGCAGCATCTGCAAAGTCTGTATCAGGTGCATCCACTACAACCTTTTGATCTACAAGGTTTTACACCTGAGCATTTGCGTTATCGGGATCAGTGGTTTACGGTGGCACAGCAAATTCAACACGCGACAGGACAACGTCAGCCGTGGAGCAATCAAACTTTTGAAGTGTCTGATAGCGATATCATCATGCTGAATAGCCAGCAGTGGCTGAATGACATGATTTTTCCTGCACAGTTGTATCTGAAAACGCTTGGCGTGGAAAACCTGCGCATGCAGGATTTGCCTGATGAAGTCGAACCCTTGCTGCTCGATGGTTTGGGGCGCTATAGCCTGCGCGAATTTTTACAGCAGCAAGACACGGCAAGTACCGCATTGCTACAAGACCGTTTGCCTGTCGGCAAAACGCAGCACAGTGCGTGGCAACTCAGTCAGTTGGAACATCAGCAACTTCTAAGCCAGTTACAGCAATACGCGCCTGCACCGAGTGCCACCACAGGGCAAACGTTGCATTTGCGGAATAATTTGCATATGCGCATCGTGATTCCCAAACAGCCTGAACAGGACTGGGTCAGCCTGAATCCATCGAGTGCCCGTGCCGAACGCCGTGCCAAAACATGGCTCGAATATTTGTTGTGGTTGAGCTACTTAAATTTAGGTGAACAGGGCACAGCCTTGAAACGGATTGTGGTGTTTAGTGATCGTACCCTGATTTGTCAGGGACTCAATTCGGCACAGGCACAAGTTTATCTGCAAGAATGGCTCAAGGCGTGGGACTACGGGCAAACCACGCCGTTGGTCTTGCCTGCGGCATTGCTGCTCAAACCGTTGGAAAGTGGTAAAGAGCTTGAATGGCAAGCCGATGAACAGGGCAAGATGCAGCTGGTTGAACCTGAAAAAAATCTATTCAAACAATGGCAAGGCAGCAATAACTACAACAGCCTCTTTTCAATCACTGAAGATCGCTCAACCCAGTATCACGATGACTGGCAGTTTATTTTGCAGGAGCAAGATGCCGACCTGTTATTGCAAGATGCCTGTCAGCGCTTTGCCTATGCCTTATATGCGCCGATTTACCAGTACCAGCAAGCGGTGGAGCATGCCTAATGAACACGACTCGCATTTCAACCACCCCAATTCACGATATTCAATTCAAAGGCTTACACTGGATTGAAGCTTCGGCAGGTTCAGGCAAAACCTTTACCTTATCGAGCCTGATGGTACGGATTTTACTGGAACAATATTTGCCGCGTCAGGTAATTGCCACCACCTTTACCCGTGCGGCAGCAGCCGAACTGAAAAGTCGTATTCGTAAACGTCTGCAAGAAAGTTATGTGTTTTTTGATGCACGGCGCAGTAACACCGCAGAAGAAAATCAAATCTTTGCCGAGCAGTGCAGTGATCCCTTACAAGCCAAAATCCTGAGTCAGTTTGCCCATCAGGTCGGTTATGCCTGTGAACGGCTAAAACTGGTGATTGACCAACTTGATGAACTGTTTGTCGGAACACTGGACAGCTTTAGTCAAAAGTTACTGCGTGAGTTTGCCTTTGAAAGTGGCAAAATTGAGCGCGCCGAAATTACGGATCAAGCCAAACAGTACACACGCCAATTGGTGCATGACATTTTACGCGAATGGATTCATGCACAGCCGCAGCAGTTGATTGACTGGCTGTATATCAGTGGCGAATTGGGGCGAGTCGACAGTTATGTCGAAGTAGTGGAAAAGAGCCTGAATTTTAGTAATGCTCAGTTTCAACGTGTGCAGACTACGGATTTTCAGACCGATGAACTCTTGCAGCAACGTCAGCAGTTGAGTGGCTTTGATCTCAGTCATTTAACGGCATTTTATTTGCCAACAGGTGAATATTTTAAAGGTGTGAGTGGCACCTATTTTAAAAAAGACAGCTTTACTGTGCTGTTTGGCGAGCTGATTCCAAGTGCAGTGTCACTGATTTTAAACGAAGATGGGCAAGGATTTTTTAACCCAAGTTTTAGTGAAAGCCGCAATAAACTATTCAAGTTTGCAGACCTGTTTCAACAGCAAAAAATCTTCTCTAAAAAATGTCCTGTGGACGCTGCCGAACAATTCTATGCCGATGCACAGCTCAATGCTTTTTTGAAGGTCTTGGAATGTCTGTCCAACATGCAGCAGTCTTTGCAAGATACAGGCACATTTCTGAAGTTTTACCTGTGTCAGGAAGTCAAAAAACGGCTGCCACAGTTGTTACAGCAACATGGGGAAACCACCTTTTCGCAGCAAATCCGTACACTGGCAGAAGCTTTACAAGGCGAGCAGGGGCAAAAATTTGCAGCTTTTGTACAAAGTCGTTACCCGCTGATTTTGGTGGATGAGTTTCAGGACACCAACCAAGATCAGGATGATATGTTGGCGAGTATTTGGCGGCATCCACAGCGCTATAGCCAAAGCTGCATGATCATGGTCGGTGACCGTAAACAGGCAATTTACGGCTTTCGTGGTGGAGACATGCTGACCTTTATCAAGGCACATCAGGATGTAACGCGAAAGGCAGGTCAGTTTTATCAACTGGTGTTCAACCAGCGTTCGATTCGACCACTGGTTGAAGTTGTAGATGCTTTGTTCCTGCGACAGCCCGATTTTGGTGAACAGGTGATTTATTATCCTGTGCAGGCTGGGCATCGTCCGCATCCTTCCTTGATTGATCACGATCAGGAAAATCCACATCCATTACGTTGGCTAAGTATCCCCGAAAAACAGCCTGCTCCCGAACAGGTGGCATGGCAAATTCGTCAGTTGTTGAATCAGTCGGCACAAGGGCAACTGTATTTTGCCGAAAGTACAGGCTCACGAGCGCTGATCGCCGATGATATTGCAGTGCTGTCCAAGAATCATGATGGTTTGGATCAGGTGCAATATGTACTGGAGCGCATGGGGATTCGGGTCAATCGTCCTGCTAAACGCAGCGTGTTTGATAGCTCAATGGCTAAAGATGTGGCAGCCGTATTGACTGCAATTTTAGAGCCTTACCATGAAGCCAAACTGAAACGAGCTTTATTGAGTCGTCTGTTTGGTCTGACATTGAAACAACTGGTGGAGCTACAAGCCCAAGCGGATGGCTTAAGTCAGTATATTGTTGAATTCGACCATGTGCGTGAGTTGTGGATGACACGCAACTTCCTGACAGCATGGCAGTATTTGTTGCAGCATTTTGACGTCTGGCAAACTGTAGTCGCAAGCCAAAGTCGTGACAATGAGCGGGTGGTGGTGAATTTACGTCATCTGACTGAATTACTCAGTCAGCACAGTGGGCAATATCAGGGTGCTCAAAATCTGTATCACTGGTACATGACTCAGCTCCAAAAACCAAGCGATCGGGAATGGGAACTGGAACGCAAGTTGTCCAGTGCGGCAGGCGTGCAACTGATGACTATTCATCAGTCCAAAGGTTTGGAGTTTAAAATTGTCTTTTTACTCAATGCCGATGGCAAGTTTAACGAGCAAAATAAACAACTGAACTTCTCGACGGTCAAACAGCTTAATCCGCAGACAGGGCAGCTTGAAGCACAGCGCGTGATCGCAATTCATGATAAAGAAAAACTACCACAAGCCGATTTAGATCAGCATCAACTACGCCTTGAAGCCGAACAGCATCGGCTTTGGTATGTCGCGCTGACCCGAGCCAGTTATCGGGTCTATGCCGTGTTGCAAGACCATAAAGGCAACTCCACCACAGGCTTGGCATTTTGGAAAAATCAGGCAGGTGAGTTTCAACACCCTGCTTGTGCCGAGGCGGTCTTTTTAACCGAATGTCCTAAGCCAATTGTTGCGACTGAAACCGAAAATGTGACTGAGCTACAGGCTTTGGCTTTGCCGAATAAACGCTTTTATCCGAGAGCGCGAACCAGTTTTACAGGATTAGCGCAGCATTTGTCTCGGCAGCAAGCCAAAGATGTATTGGCAGAATACGTCGGAGAGCAACAAGCGGCTGAAGATGAATGGCAAGCAGTCTCACCACAAGTCCAATTTGCAAGTCAGCAAGAACAGTTGCCGTGGATTCAGCGCCAGTTTCCACAAGGCACCCATGCAGGGAACTTCTTGCATGGCGTATTTGAGCATTTAGATTTTCAGCAAAATGAAGACTGGGCTTATGAAATCCGCCGCCGTTTTAAAAACGATGATATTTATTTATGGCAACAGTTATTAGAACGTTATCAACAACGGCATGATCTACCGAGCGAGACGGTGCTGGAAGATTACGCGTTGAGTGAAGTCCAAGACTGGTTGGCAAAAATTCTGGCGACTCCGATTCATGCTGATTTTTGTTTGCAGCAGTTAAGTCCTGAACAGCATTTGGCTGAGTTTCCATTTTTTATGGCGCTCTCCGATCAGGTCTTTGCGGTACAGCGCCTGCATGCTTTGTTTCAAGAATACCAATTGTATATGCCTGAGTTTAATCCTGCCGAATCAGCACGCTATTTAAATGGTGCAATTGACTTGGTCTACGAACATCAGGGACGGTTTTATATCGCCGACTATAAAAGTAATTATCTGGGTGATCGCTTGCAGGATTATCATGCGACAGCGATTGGGCAGAACATGTCACAAAGCAGTTATTGGTTACAGGCGAGTCTTTATTTGGTAGCACTGCATCGTTATTTGCAGACACGTCTGGAAAATTATGCGATTGAGCAGCACTTGGGCGGAGCCAGTTATTTGTATTTGCGGGGAATGTCGGCACAAGCAGAATTTGGCAGTTATTTTTGGCAACCTGAGCCTGAGTTTATTTTGCGACTCGATGCAATTTTAGGCTATGCAAAAGTTAAGCAAACAGTATGAAAAAAGTGAATAACTTTACTAAGTGTTTAAAAAACAAAAGCTTAAATTGTGGACAATTATGGGTATAACTCTGTTGATATCTGTGTGAATAAGTTTTGAGGATCACAATGTGAGAAAAGAAGCGATGCCAAGACAGCAAGAAAATTTGGCTTGGTCTGAAAAGTGGGCAGAGTATCTGATAAATCAGGTTGCAAAGTCAAGTGAAAATGCTGAACTCATCATGACGATTCGCCAATTATTTTTGGCAAAATCCCGTGGTGATAGTTGTATGAATTGTTATCCTGACCAAGTACAGCAGTTTGGTCAATTATTAACATCTTCAGCGCAGCAGATCGCACCATTTGTTTATGATGGACAAGCCTTGTTTTTGTATCGTTATTTTGCTTTAGAGCAGCGGCTTGCCCAACAGGTTCAGCGCTTATATCAACAACAACCAACAACGGTTGATACCTCAGCATATACGTCATTGTTATCAGATCCATATCAGCAGCAAGCATTGCAGAGGGTCGGGCAGTCAGCACTCAATATCATTACAGGTGGGCCAGGAACAGGAAAAACCTATACACTGGCGCGAATCGTCGCTGTGTTAAATCACAGTTTGCCTCATTTACGGATTGCTATGGCTGCACCGACAGGGAAAGCAGCGCAGCGGATGCAGGAAGCTTTGCAAGGATCTTTTAATGATCCTGAGCTGCAAAAACAAGGCTTAATTCAGCCTGAACTATTGCTGTTAAAACCTGTCACCTTGCATCGGTTATTGGGGATTGGTCTACAAGGCAAAGCCAAATATACAGCGCAGCAACCTTTGCCTTATGACCTGATTGTGGTCGATGAAGCCTCAATGCTGGATCTAAATTTGGCGACTTTATTGTTTGAAGCCATTCCCGATCATGCTCGCCTGATTTTATTGGGCGATGCACAGCAGTTGGCATCGGTCGATGTCGGTTCAGTATTGGCGGATTTACAGCAAACACAAAAGTTACAGAGCTGCCGTGTCAATTTAGTGACGAGTCGACGTTTTAGTGATGATGCTTTGATTGGGAAAATGGCACGTTTCATTCAAGAGGTGACTGCTCGACAGCTTGATGCAACACAGGTATTGGTTCAGTTTGAACAAGAAGTGGTGAGTGCAGGGCAGTTAGACAGCATCGACCTGACTCAAATTGTTAAAGATTATATCCAGCTTCAGTATTTAAATGCGGAAACTTCGACTGAGCAGACCTTGCAACAGCTCTGGACAGGATTTCAAAGCTATCAACATAGCCTGATTGCCTATTTACAAAGTGAGCGTTCGCAAGCCGATGTTGAACAGGTGATTGCGAGTTTTGATCAGTACCGTATTTTGACCGCGATTCATTATGGAGAACTGGGGTTAAATGCCATTAACCTATTTATGCAAAGACAGTTATTAGCGGCATTACTCCCTTATACGCAACAGGTAGGTGATTGGTATGTGGGAAGACCTGTCATGATGACAGAAAATGATGATCAGCTAGGACTTGCCAACGGTGATATTGGCATCTGTTTTTTACACCGCACAGATGCTCAGCAGTTTGAAGTGTTTTTTCCGAGTTTGCAAAAATGGATCATTGCACAGCGTTTGCCTAAAAATATCGCAACCGCATTTGCCCTGACAATCCATAAATCACAAGGCTCTGAATTTGCACATACTGCTGTAGTGCTCGATGCTCCTGCGGAAAAATTGTTGAGCCAAGAACTGATTTACACCGCGATTACCCGTGCCAAAAAAGTAGTGTCATTGCTCGTCGATCGGGCTGCATTTGCTCAGGCATTAACCTGCCAGACCGTTAGACAGAGTGGTTTGGTTAGAAAAATTGAACAATTATGAGAATAGTAAAGTTTTTTTTGATAATCAGACGCAATGTAAGCAATGGCTTACATTAAATAGGGAAATTGGCGGATAGCTGATCAACTCTAATTTTAGGTACTATGGCGATGCTAAATTGATTTAGCATGGAAAGCTAAATCATAATCGTATAAGAAGAATAAGAGTCTATAGACAACGAACTTACAGGACGTGAGTCACACGCAGGAAACTTACAGCCACTAAACCTTGTAGTTTTGGGAGAGACTACAGGGTTTTTTTATATCTGCTGTTTTTGTGATGTCAACAATTTAGAAAGAAAGTAGACTAAACCTGTCGGTTTTTTGTCAGCTAAGTTATCGCAAATTAAACATGTAAAAAAATGTATCATGTGTTCTACTTTCTCAAATCTATAAAATTATAGGTATGATTTTTATAAAGTAAAAAAGCTATTGATTAATATGGAATTTTAAAATTTTAAAAGGTGTTTTTTTGTTTCCTGAGTGTTTTAATCATGTTTTTTATGTAAGTTTTTGCTTACAAGAGCTTGAGAAAACGTCTATATGTACCTTACAGTTTTTATGCGAACATTAAACACATGGAAACACAAGCTCAAGTTGGGATGTTAACAATTTCCATAAGAAGCGTGGGTCTGACCGCTCATAAAAATAAAAAAAGCAAAAACAAGAAACTACAGCGTACAAAAGCCCAAACAAAATACCGTTTGGGCTTTTGCATTTTTTTTCAATATTCAGAAAAAAGACAATCCACGCATGCTTTTTTTGCAATCGTCTAGATTTTCACTTAAAATAAACCCCTTGCTGTAGTGATGCACGGCAATCAATTAGTTAATTATTTTAACTTTTTGATAAATATCATCTTTTTAAATTTTAAGCATCTCGGAGAAATCGAATGGCTTTAACTAACCAAGACCGCGCAGAAATTATTGCTAAATTTGCACGTGCAGAAAATGACACTGGTTCACCAGAAGTACAAGTTGCTTTGTTAACTGCTCAAATCAATGACTTACAAGGTCACTTTAAAGAGCACAAACACGACCACCATAGCCGTCGCGGTTTGATCCGTATGGTTAACCAACGTCGTAAGTTACTTGACTACTTAAATGGTAAAGACCACGGTCGTTACACTGCATTGATCGGTGCTTTAGGTTTACGTCGTTAATTCGATTTGGGCTTACTTTTCGGTATTTCGAATGTTTCTGACTTCGTCACTGAAAATCGAGCTAGGCTTAGCTTGCTAAGCTATTCTAGAAGGGGCGAATATTCGCTCCTTCTTCGTGTCTAATATCTAGTGAGGTCGGCTTCTAAGCTTTGTCATTTATTGCAAAATTGTGCTGTGAATGCCAAACCTTAGGGGTCTCCACTAGAAAAACTGTTCAAAAAGAACTAGGAAAATACAATACATGTCAATGTTTAATATTGTTCGTAAAGAATTCCAATATGGTCAATACCCAGTGGTTTTGGAAACGGGTCGTGTTGCTCGCCAAGCTAACTCTGTATTGATCACAATGGGTGGGGTAAGCGTACTTGTTGCAGTTGTGGCTCAGCCAACAGCAAAAGCAGGTCAGGATTTCTTCCCACTGACTGTTAACTATCAAGAAAAACAATATGCTGCGGGTCGTATCCCGGGTGGTTATGGTAAACGTGAAGGTCGTGCTTCTGAAGCTGAGACGTTGATTTCACGTTTGATCGACCGTCCAATTCGTCCGTTGTTCCCAGAAGGTTACTACAACGAAATCCAAGTGACTGCAACTGTTGTATCTTCTGACAAAACTATGGATGCTGACATTGCAGCAATGCTTGGTACTTCTGCAGCACTTGCAATTGCAGGTACACCATTCCGCGGCCCAATTGGCGCAGCGCGTGTTGGTTTGATTAACGGTGAATACGTACTTAACCCAAGCTATGAACAATTGGCTCAGTCTGACCTTGACCTTGTGGTTGCAGGTACAGAATCAGCCGTGTTGATGGTTGAATCTGAAGCGAAAGAACTTTCAGAAGATCAAATGCTTGGCGCTGTATTGTTCGGTCATGACGAGCAACAGATCGCCATTCAAGCGATTCAAGAATTTGCAGCAGCAGTAGGCGCAGCAGCATCTACATG
This sequence comes from Acinetobacter sp. ME22, assembly GCF_022012315.1. NCBI lineage: Bacteria > Pseudomonadati > Pseudomonadota > Gammaproteobacteria > Moraxellales > Moraxellaceae > Acinetobacter > Acinetobacter sp. ME22. The sequence goes on along the minus strand of NZ_JAKLTL010000005.1, from coordinate 162,828 downwards.
GACTGCACCTGCACACAACGAAGAATTGCGTGCACAATTAAAAGAAGCATTTGAAGCGAAAATCTCAGAAGCTTACACCATTGCAGTGAAACAAGATCGTTATGCAGCGCTTGATGCGCTTCATGCTGAAGCTGTTGCTCAGTTTGTTCCTGCAGAAGATGTTGACGGTATTGCTGACGAAGTTGACTTCTTGTTTGAAGATCTTAAATACCGCACCGTTCGTGACAACATCTTGTCTGGTAAACCACGTATTGATGGTCGTGACACTAAAACTGTTCGTGGCTTAGATGTTCAAGTGGGCGTGTTAGAGCGTACTCACGGTTCTGCGTTGTTCACGCGTGGTGAAACTCAGGCACTTGTCACTGCAACTTTAGGTAACACTCGTGATGCCTTGATGGTTGACACACTTGCAGGTACAAAAACTGACAACTTCATGTTGCACTACAACTTCCCTGCATACTCTGTAGGTGAAACGGGTCGTGAATCTGGTCCAAAACGTCGTGAAATCGGTCATGGTCGTTTGGCTCGTCGTGGTGTTCAAGCGGTTCTTCCTCCAATTGACCGTTTCCCATACGTGTTACGTGTAGTTTCTGACATTACTGAATCTAACGGTTCGTCTTCAATGGCATCTGTGTGTGGTGCTTCATTGGCATTGATGGACGCTGGCGTTCCATTGAAAGCACCTGTTGCAGGTATCGCAATGGGTCTAGTGAAAGAAGGCGAGCGTTTCGCAGTTCTTTCTGACATCTTGGGTGACGAAGATCACCTTGGTGATATGGACTTTAAAGTAGCGGGTTCTGCAAACGGTATTACCGCACTTCAAATGGACATCAAAATCGAAGGCATCACTGAAGAAATCATGGAAGTGGCATTGAACCAAGCATTTGCTGGTCGTATGCACATCTTGAATGAAATGAACAAAGTGATTTCTCGTGCACGTGCTGAAATTTCAGCTCACGCGCCAACATTCGAAGTGATCACGATTAACCCAGACAAGATCCGCGACGTGATTGGTAAAGGTGGTGCAACCATCCGTGCGATTACTGAAGAAACTAAAGCTGCGATTGATATTGAAGACAACGGTACAGTACGCGTATTTGGTGAATCTAAAGCAGCTGCACGTGCAGCGATTGCCAAGATCCAAGCGTTAACTGCTGAAGTTGAACCAGGCAAAATCTATGCTGGTAAAGTGATTCGTATTGTTGAATTTGGTGCGTTCGTGAATATCTTGCCAGGAACTGACGGCTTGTTGCATATCTCTCAAATCTCAAATGAGCGTATTGCCAACGTGACTGACGTATTGACTGAAGGTCAAGAAATCAAGGTTCAAGTTGCCGATGTTGACAACCGTGGTCGTATCAAATTGACCATGAAAGATGTAGAACAAGCATAATCTGAGCTACGCTTGGTAAAGAAAGTCCGCTTGAAGCGGGCTTTTTTTATGTCATGATGCAAGCTTGATGATGTTTTTAAATACAAATCTATGCAAATTTATTACTTCTACCGCCATCCCGATGAAAATTATGCCTTTATTAGCCAAGAACAATCTGAGTTCTATGTGCTTGATTTTGTTTGGGTGGATTGTCTAAGGCAAGATGTGGTGGGCAAAGCAGATGAATGGCAGGATCAATTGCATGCTTTGGCACATATGTCGCTTAATGAATTTCATGTGCAGGATGTATTGAACATTGAACATCCTTGTGCTTTTGATGCGATGGAAGATTATGATTTTTTGATTTTCCGTAAATTGATCAGCCCTGAAGATCAAATTAATTTGACTGAAAAAAGTCTTGAAAAACATAGTAGTGATTTTGGTTTAGTCACCACCCCAGTTGCTTTCTGTATGAGTGCCAGATCATTGGTGACAGTCCGTGAAAAGGGCAATAAAGCGATTGAAAGTTATATTGAGCGTTTGCATGGTTTTATGCATAAACCTCCCGAAGAACAAAACCGCTTGCGTAAGTTGCCCAACACACCATTAAATCTGTCACTGCGTATTCTGAACAGCATGATTGATGACTATTTGGAGTTAAGAACACCGTTGACTCGCCGCGTGGAATATTGGCAGCGTGAACTGTTACAAGGGCGACATAATTTTAAACAATGGCATCGTTTATTGCAGGAAAATACTGCATTTCAGCAGGTAGAAAATTTATGCGAAGAACAAATTGAAACCTTGCAGGAGCTCAGAGATGAAATTGTTGAAAACTATCATCATTTGGTCGGAGAGCAGCACCGCGAAGCATTAGATATCATGTTGGTGCGGGTCAATGATTTGGTCAGCCATATTGAGCGAATCCAAAAATATACCGCACGTTCGCGCAGTTCTATTCAGGCAGCGATTGATCTGCATTTTTCTGCTATTTCCAATCAGACCAATGAAAATATGCGGATTTTAGCCATTATCACCGCAGTTTTTGCACCATTAACGCTGCTCACGGGGGTTTATGGAATGAATTTTGAATTTATTCCCGGACTTAAATCTCCAGTCGGTTTTTGGGTGATGTTGATTGTGATGCTGTTTTGTACGGCATTGCTGGTGGTGTATTTTTATCGCCGTCATTTACTGGGGCGTGGTGAGAAGAGTGTGATTGATATGTTGGCACAGCAGCATCACCATCGTGCCATTAACCTGTTCTGGTTTTTAGACTATGAACCGATTAAACAGACTTTGAAAGAAGTTGAGAAAATTACCAAATTTAAATAAGCCATTGATGGCTAAATTTATCGTGTGCTGAGTTGATAGGGAATAATCACGATGACTTAGGTTTCTTTTGAGTACTATTTTCATGATGTAAAACATGTTAGAGGGAGTACCGCATGCAGATCGATTTAAATAGTGATTTGGGTGAAAGCTATGGCGCGTGGCAGATGGGGAATGACTTACTGATTTTAGCTGTAGTGAGTAGTGCCAATATTGCTTGTGGTTTTCATGCGGGAGATCCTGCGGGCATATTTAAAACCTTAAAACAGGTGGCTGCCTGTGGGGTGAATGTCGGTGCACATGTGTCGTATCCAGACCTTGTTGGTTTTGGGCGCCGTAATATGGATGTGTCCTATGATGAGCTACTCGCCGATGTCATGTATCAGATTTCCGCACTGCAAGGGTTGGCCAAAGCCGCAGGCACACAAGTGACCTATGTCAAACCACATGGTGCACTGTATAACACCGTTGCAGACAATTTACAGCAAGCGAAGGCGGTGATAGATGCGATGCAATTGCTTGATCCGAAATTAATTTTAGTTGGATTGGCAGGTTCAGCACTGATTGAATTTGCTCAACAGCAAGGTGTGAAAGTCATTGCGGAAGCTTTTGCTGACCGAGCCTACAATACCGATGGATCATTGGTTTCTCGACGTTTGGCAGGTGCAGTTTTACATGATGTTGACGAGATTGCAGCACGTGTGGTTAGCCTGATTCAAAAAGGTGGAGTGACTTCAATCGATGGTCAATTTACCCCGATTCAGGCGCAAAGCATTTGTCTGCATGGCGATACGCAGGGCGCAGTTGAAATGGCCCAAGCCATTCGTCAGCGTTTAGAGCAGGCAGGGATTCAGATTCGGGCATTTTCAGGAGATTAACATGCGTTTTTTATCGGTCAATCTGGATAGCTTTTTAATTGAACTCAATAGCCTCGAAGAAACTCTTGCACTGTATCGGCAGCTACAACAGCTTGGACATCCTGATATTCGTGAAATGATTCCTGCGGCACAGACCATTCTGGTGTATTTCGATCGCTGGAAAACTCAAGCCAAAGTTTTGAAAGATTGGATTGCTCAGCAGCCTGTACACGATCAGGCACTGGAGGTTGGTCGTGAGCGGGTGATTGATGTCTGCTATGACGGAGAAGATTTAGCCCCTTTGGCTGATCAATTGGGGTGGTCAGTGACCGAGTTGATTCAGCGACATACTCAAAGTCATTGGCAAGTGGCATTTATTGGTTTTGCACCGGGCTTTGCGTATCTGGTCAGCCCTGAGCAGCAGTTTCAAAATATTCCACGACTCAGTTCCCCGCGCAAAAAAGTGCCTGCGGGTTCGGTGGCGCTTGCCAATGATTACACGGGAATTTATCCCAAAGACAGCCCAGGGGGCTGGCAGTTGATCGGGCGAACCACAAGTCGAATGTGGGATGAATTACGTGATCCTCCTGCATTGCTGTTGCCGAGTGATCGCGTGGTATTTCGTGATGTGACCCGACAGCCGACACACGTGTTTCTGAATGAAAACATTGCCCCAAAAACTGTTCAGACTCATCAGGTCAGCGCTGAAAATGCAGTTCTCAAAGTTCTGAAAGTCGGTTTGCAAACCCTGATTCAAGATCAAGGGCGCGACCAAGTCGCCAAGCTCGGTGTCGGACAGGCAGGAGCTATGGATCAAACCGCTTTAGCCTCTGCCAATGCTTTAGTCGGAAATGCGAAAACGGCTGCTGCCTTGGAAATTTTAAATGGTGGCTTTTCTGCGGAGGTGTTACAGCCGACTGTGATTGCGGTGACAGGGGGCGTGGGTTCGCTGTGGGTGACCTATCCTGATCAGAGTCGTGTCGATGTCGGTTGTTATCGTGCTATTGCTTTAGATGCTGGTGATCGGATTGAGATTGCAGCACCAGAGGTGGGGCTACGTCAATATTTGGCACTACGGGGTGGTATTGCCGCACCGCTAATTTTGGGAAGTCGAAGTTATGACTCGCTTGCAGAACTGGGCAGCCCGCCTGTACAGGTAGGTGAATTACTGGCGCAGGCTGATGCTGAAACAACGGCGGTACAGGTTGAACCATTTTCAATACCGACTTTGCCTCGAGTGGGTGACACTGTACAGCTCGATATTGTGTTGGGGCCGCGTACAGATTGGTTTAGTTCAGAAAGTGTAGATTTATTACTTAAACAGACTTGGCAGGTGAGTGCTGACAGCAATCGGGTTGGGCTGCGGTTACAGGGGCAACAGGCGTTGCAGCGCAGTCAAATGCGGGAGTTGCCGAGTGAAGGCACATGCACGGGCGCACTCCAAGTGCCGCCGAATGGGCAACCTGTACTGTTTATGAATGATCATCCCCTGACAGGCGGTTACCCCGTGATTGCAGCCGTTGCACCCCATCATTTGTCGTTGGTTGCACAAATTCCTGCGGGCTGCCAGATCCAGTTTCGCCAGATTTCCGAATAGATAAAGATTGAGAAAAAAGAATGACACAGCAGCATAAAATTTTAATTGCCAACCGTGGAGAGATTGCGGTGCGGATCATTCAGGCCTGCCGCGATTTAGACATCACCTCAGTCGCGTTATATGCCGATGATGATATTGACAGCCTACATGTGCAATTGGCCGATGAAGCATGGGCACTCTCAGGGCAAACCGCTAAAGATACCTATTTAAATATCGACAAGATTTTAGCGATTGCCAAGCAGTCACAGGCCACCATGCTGCATCCAGGGTATGGTTTTTTATCGGAACGTGCTGACTTTGCACAGGCTGTACAAAATGCAGGATTGATCTGGATTGGCCCATCGCCTGCCAGTATCGAACAACTGGGCGATAAAATTTCGGCGCGTAAACTGGCACAAGCCGTGGGCGCACCTTTGGTACAGGGAACCGATGAGCCTTTGCAACAGGCACAGCAAGCTGTGGATTTTGCCAAACAGTATGGTTTGCCGATAGCGATTAAAGCTGCATACGGTGGTGGTGGTCGTGGCTTAAAAGTGGCATGGTCACTCGATGAAGTCGCAGAATTATATGAGTCAGCCGTGCGTGAAGCTACTGCGGCCTTTGGTCGGGGTGAATGTTTTGTCGAGCAGTATCTTGATCAGCCACGCCATGTTGAAGCGCAGGTGATTGCCGATCAGCATGGGCATGTGGTGGTGGTGGGAACACGGGATTGTTCGTTGCAGCGCCGTAATCAGAAATTGGTCGAAGAAGCGCCTGCACCATTTTTAACAGCAGAAATTCAGCAGCAAATTTTAAGCTCGGCGCAAGCCATTTGCCGTGCAGCGGGTTATGTGGGTGCGGGAACTGTAGAATATCTGTTGAGTCGTGATGGCAAGTTGTCCTTTTTGGAAGTGAATACCCGTTTGCAGGTTGAGCATCCTGTCACGGAGCAAACCGCAGGTTTGGACTTGGTGGCTGAGCAAATTGCGATTGCGTTGGGACAACCCTTGTCGATTCAGCAAACGCCTGTCGCACAAGGGCACAGTATTGAGTTTCGTATCAATGCCGAAGACCCAGCACGAGGGTTCATTCCCGCGTTTGGGACACTCACCGCATTTCAACCGCCTTCGGGTATCGGAGTGCGTTTAGATACGGGTGTGCGTTCAGGTAGTCTGGTGTCGAGCCATTTTGACTCACTCATGGCAAAACTGATTGTGACAGGGGCAACCCGTGAGATTGCCATCCAGCGGGCAAAACGCGCCTTGAAATCTTTTCAGATTGAAGGTGTGGCATCGGTGTTGCCATTTCATCGGGCTGTGTTGGAACATGCTGATTTTACCGAGGACTTCAAGGTACATACCCGTTGGATTGAGCAGGATTTACAACATGATTTTGCGGTTGCACCACGTAGCCAGTACAGTCATCAAAATGTTTTGCAGCGTTATCCGATTGAGATTGATGGCAAGCTGCATCAAGTTGGTTTGCCCGCAGCATTGCTCGGGGCAATGCAAATGAGTCAGCCCGTTGAACACGTGATGACAGCCCCAAAACATCAGCCACAGCAGTTACTTGCACCGATCAATGGGGTGATCAGTTCGTGGAAAGTCGCTGAACAGGATCAGGTTCAAGAGGGTGATGTGGTCGGGGTGATGGAAGCCATGAAAATGGAAGTGCCGATACTCGCACACAGCAGTGGGTGTATTCAGCAACTGGCAGAGACAGGGCAAACCTTGCATGCCGATCAACCGATTGCGGAAATTGTGTAGTAAAATTAACAAATAAAAGCATCTATAAGTCATTTTTTACGAGTTATAGATGCTTTTATAACAAAAAACTAAAAATACTCGCCTTTAGTCTAAAAAAATTCACAAAAGCGCAATCTTTTATGTGCATAATGAATTAAAACCGAAATGAATAAATCTCCCAACACACAAAAGATGAGGTGTAAATGACAGTTAAAATGATTGCAGTTGATATGGATGGAACTTTTCTGAATGAAGAAAAACAATATAACAAAGCACGCTTTTTAAAACAGTATCAACAACTTCAACAACGCGGTATTCATTTTGTGGTCGCCAGTGGCAATCAACTCTCCACACTCAAAAATTACTTCCCTGAAATTGCTCACCAGATTGCTTTCGTCTCAGAAAATGGTGCTTATGTGACAGATGCTGAACAGGAAGTATCGTTTGCCCATTTTTCGCATGACTTGGTCGATGAAATGCGTACGCAAATTTCAGAGCGTTATGCCAGTGCACTGATTTTATGTGGTAAGCAAGGCGCGTATATTGGTCAGGCTGTTCCAGAACAGAATTTAGAAAAGCTGAATAAATACTTTAAGTCACTACAACGGGTTGATGATTTGGCTCAAGTCCAAGATCAGATTTGTAAAGTCACGTTGAATACCAGTGATTATAATTTTGATGTTCTCTATCAAGATCTTGAACAGCTCAATTGTATTGCCAATGGCTCAGTCAAAATGGTGTCTAGTGGTTTTGGCTTTATTGATCTGATCGTACCGAATCGTCACAAGGCACACGGTTTGCAGTTATTGCAACAACGCTGGAAAATCTCAAATGATCAAGTCTTGGCGATTGGTGATAACTACAACGACCTTGAAATGGTGAAACAGTCAGGTTATGGCTTTGCTGTTGCCAATGCGGTTGATGAGTTAAAACAGATTGCCGATTTTGTCACAGCAAAAGATAACCAGCATGAGGCAGTTCTAGATGTGATTGATTTGGTCTTAATGCGACATGCTCCATTTGAGTGTCAGCATAAGAAAAGTGCTTAAGAACAGTATTTTTTCTCTGCCTCAAATCTTAAAACAGCAATTTTCTTCTATACAATTCGTTTCCAAGTTGGCATGGTAAAGCTTCACTCTGTGGCTAGTCATACATGCTGATGCAGGAACGCACCCATTACTTTCACTTCAATGAGCTGGGCGGGCTGGAAATGCTCAAAGCCCAAGACCTGACTTTAGAATTTTCTCGGCATGTGCATGAGGGATTTTGCATTGGTGTGATTGATGATGGCGCACAGCGTTTCTTTCGCAGTGGTGCCAATCATGTTGCACCGCGTGGCGATATTATTCTGGTCAATGCCGATGAAGTGCATACAGGATCTTCTGCTTTGGACTCAGCTTGGAGCTATCGGGCGATTTACCCAACCCCTGAAATGTTTCAGGAACTCACTCAAGATTTAACCATGTATCAGGGCAGTGTGCCGTGGTTTTCGCAAGCCGTGATTCATGATGTTGGTTTATCTCAGCAATTGCGCTTTTTATTCAATGTCCTAGAACAACCTGAAAAGCATAGTTTATTTAAAGAAACCCTGTATTTATCGACCTTGGCGTGTCTGGTCAGTCGCTATGGGCAAAGCCGTAGCAATCAGATGGCATTGTCGGATCATCCTTGTGGGGTGGCGCGAGTGCAACATCTCATGGCAGATCAGCCTGAGCAGGATTATAGCTTGCAGGAATTGGCGCAGGCAGCAGGTTTGAGCCAGTGGCATTTTCTGCGTCAGTTTAAAAAATATGTGGGGATGACCCCGCATTTGTGGTTGGTGCAGCATCGTATTTTAAAAGCCAAACGCTTATTACGCGCAGGCGAACCTTTGGTGAACATCGCCATGCAATGTGGCTTTGCCGATCAAAGTCATTTTACCCGTCATTTCAAAAAAGCCTTGGGCGTCACGCCGCAAAACTATCGACAACAGCTGATTTTGAACTGAGCAATTTTGTTCAAGCCAGCGGCATCTTCGCTTCGCATAATCAGGCTTCATTGGGTTTTGGGGCGCAGATATGCCATCTTCAACATTTCCGACACTGACAACAGCAGCAGAAATTCGAGCAGGGATTTTTAAGGTTTTTCCGTTGTGTATTGCGGTGATTCCTTGGGGAATTTTGGCAGGTTCAATGGCGATTCATGCAGGTCTACCGCCTGTACAAGCTATGCTGATGTCGGTGGTGATTTTTGCAGGAGCAGCACAGTTACTCAGTCTGAGTTTATTGGGTGTTGGCGCAAGCGCACTGACCATTGTGATTTCAGTATTTTTTATGACGGCACAGCATTATTTGTATGCGTTGACGTTACGTCCGCATGTTGAGCAGAAACAATCCAAAATCCGTTTGCTGATCGGTTTTTTACTCACCGATGAACTGTTTGCTGCTTGCGCAGGGCGGCAGCGATTGTCCACGCCGTTTATGCTGGCAGCAGGTTTGATGTTTTATTTAGCTTGGAATCTGTCCAGTTTGGCAGGTGTGGTTTTAGCAGCTTCAGTGCCCAATTTGGCCGCTTATCATCTGGATTTTTCGATTGTGGCAACCTTTATTGCCATTGTGGTGCCTTTTGTGCGGAGTTCACCTGCATTGGTGGGTGTCGCCGTGAGCGTGTTGTTGGCGGTCATTTTCCATGCACTGCATTGGCAAAGTGGTACGGTCATCGCAGGTATATCGGGCATGTTGGCAGCCAGTCTTTGGGAGTCGCGCACATGACTTGGGGATTACTATTGATCTTGGCGGCTGTGGTGTTTTGCAATCGTTATTTGTTGCTTGAGCCTCGTTTGCCTTTGCGCTTCCCAGATCGCTTAAAGCGCAGTTTAAATTATTCCGCGCCGTGTTTACTGTCTGCTGTCGCAGCGCCGATTGTGTTTGAGCAGAGTCAAGCATTGAGCCTGAATGCATGGAATCAGCCTTATTTGTGGGGAGCAGTTGCCTGTATTGCTTTAGCGTATCGGCTGAAAAATACCTTATTGGTGATTGTGCTGAGTCTGTTGATTTTTTATGCATTGGTTTACATTCAATAAACCCTTAAATTTTATCTTTTGGTAAACTATTGAGCATGTACTTGAAGTGCATACTCTCCTGAACAAAATAGACCTCAAGATCATGAAAACACAATTTCTCTGCTGTATTTTGGCAGCAACAGCAGTCAGTGCCTGTCAAACTCAGTCCTCAGTAACGGCTGTACAGCAGCAACAGGTTCGTCAGACCATTCAGCAGCAATTTAACCATGCCCAAACGACAGGGGTTTTTGTCAGTTACAACGGCAAGCAGTTTCAGCATTATGGCAATGACCTTAGCCGTGCCAAGACTCAGTATGTGCCCGCATCGACCTTTAAAATGCTCAACGCCGTGATTGGTTTAGATCAGCATAAAGCTACCACGACAGAAGTATTTAAATGGGATGGGCAAAAACGCAGCTATACGATGTGGGAAAAGGACATGACCTTGGCAGAAGGCATGAAACTGTCGGCTGTGCCTGTGTATCAGGAATTGGCACGCCGAATTGGTTTGCCTTTAATGGCAGAACAAGTCAAAAAAGCACAGTTCGGGAATGCCGAGATTGGACAACAGGTCGATAACTTCTGGCTGGTTGGCCCACTCAAAATTACCCCTGAACAAGAAGCGGAGTTTGCTTACCGTCTCGCGACCAAACAACTGCCGTTTTCTCAGCAGGCACAGCAAGATGTACATGAGATGTTGCTGGTTGAAACAGTGAATGGCAGCAAAGTTTATGCAAAAACAGGCTGGGGTATGGATGTACAACCACAAGTCGGTTGGTACACAGGTTGGGTCGAGCAGCCGAATGGTAAAATCACTGCATTTTCATTGAACCTCGAAATGAAACCGAAAATGTCAGGAGCCGTCAGAACTCAAATTGCTCAGGTTGCTTTACAGCAATTGGGCTTAATTTAGTTTGCTTGTGCTGAATGTTTAGTGCATTTTTTTCAATAGCAGCAACATAAAAAAGACGGGAATATAATATCCCGTCTTTTTAGTGTATTCAGTTTTAACTTTCTGCTGTATCAGCACGTTTCAACATATCGTACAATTCTTCTTTCAATTTGAGTTTTTTGCGTTTAAGCACTTCAATGTCATCCAAACCTGAGGTGACAGGGTCTTGCTCTAAGCGAATGATTTCATGGTCAAGCTCATTGTGTGCTTCAAACACTTTAGAAAAATGAGCATCTTCCTGTTTTAGTTGACTAATCAATGCACGATATTCTGGAAACATGGTTGCTCCTCGTGTGAGTTGTTGGTTGTGGCTGCCTTTTGGGCAACGCTATTGTTATATATAACGCGAAGTGGCGTTTCAATTCCTTATAAATATTATGGGATTTTGTTGCGATTGCATAGTGTTTGTGTGAAAAATACACATAAAAAATTATGGAATTTGGGCTATACATGGTGTATAGCCCAGTCTGGTTTATTCAAAATTGGCATGTCGGATTTGTTTGCGTAATTTTTGTACTTCATCAATCAGATCCAACATCATCGCGACAGCTGAAAAAGAGGCATCGAAATCACGCTGTAAACGATAAGCTTGGCGTGCCCGACTGAGATCCTCGCCTAAAAAAATATGCTCTTCAGTGTGGATGGCTCGTGTTGGCAAGATGTCATATTCAAGCAATTGAAGTACCCACTCTGTAGGCTGTCCACAACTGTCTGCAAAATGGATTAAATCAAAGCTCATGTGTTCATCAATAATTTCTGCATCAGGACAGCCGTCACAGAGAATTTCACGATAATGAATAGTCGTCATAATTCAACTCCTTAACCTTCACGCGGATTAAAGTTTGGAAAACTTGCTGCGAATTGTTGATAAGCTTGTTGTTGTTGCTCGGTATGAGCTTGTGGAAATACGATGTTAAGAATGAGGTATAAATGTCCTGCGGTTTTATTGGGAATGCCTTTATCTTTTAAACGTAATTGTTGCCCCTGTTTTGCATTTTTTGGAATGTTGACTTGTAAAGCCCCTGCGGGTGTATTGACCGTAATGCCATGACCGAGTGCTGCTTCCCACGGGCTAATCGGTACAGTGAGATAAACATCGCTGCCTTCAACCCGAATACTGTCTGTATGTTGGTAACGAATCTCAATATATAAATCGCCATTGGCACCGCCACGAATACCGACCTGACCTTGACCTGAAAGCCGAATTTGCTGACCTTCTTTCATGCCTTTTGGAATTTTGACTTCTAAGGTTTTACGCTGAACTTCGGGTTCACCATAGGCATTCATGGTTGGAATTTGCAAAGTAATCTGTTGTGTTGTCCCGTGATACGCCACATCAATCGGTACTTCTATGCTGGCATGCTGATCTTCACCACGATAGGACGACTGCTGACGTTGAGCACCGCCAAAGCCTGAACCAAAACGACCGAACAGATCTTCAAAGCCATGAAAGTCTGAGGCATTGCCTTGACGGTAGAACTGGGCCTCATCAAAACCGCCTTGACCTGCTTGTCCACCAAACCCTGCAAAGCCTTGTGGATGATCGAGCATCTGATCATATTCTGCTTTTTTTTCAGGATTGCTCAGGGTGTCATAGGCAACATTGATGGCCTGCATTTTGGTTTCGGCATCACTTTCCTTGCTGACATCGGGATGGTATTTACGTGCCAGTTTGCGATAGGCTTTTTTAATTTCATCCGCACTCGCTTTGCGGCTGACTCCTAGTTCCTCGTAATAGTTCTTTGACATAGGTTAATCGCTATTTATGGTTATCTTTTCCTCATTATGAAACGATTTTTATAGATTTCAACAGCGATTATGCAGAAGACGAAATGAACTAAAATTCTTTTATCCAGCCTTTGGCTTTCTCTTGCACTGTATTGAAATAGATTTCAATTTTGCTCAGGGAGAAAAAGAAAGAGGGGGGTAAGGAGTGATGAAAAAAGTTGGATGTTTATGACAGAGATTGGTATTGCACACTGACTTGCCAACTCAGTTGCTGGTGCTGCTGCAATAAGCTTAAACCCAGATGGTCTGGGAAATGGTGGGCGTTAATCGGGTGGCTGACAGGTTCAAGGCAGAAAAAGGGTTGTTGGGTCGGGCAATAGAAAATCAGGTGATCAACATCGGGACAGGATAGGCAAAGCTGGTAATCATGATCAGGTTGATGAATGATAGACTGCCCTGACCAACCGGAAAAGGCGTGATCTATCTGTTCATTTGGAAGGGGGGTCAATTTAGAAAAATCCCATGTTTCAGGAATCTGGATTTGTTGTACAGAAAGCCCTTGAGCATCGGACTGCCAGAGCGTTTTGCATGGACTCAAGACTTGTGTTGCGGCCGTTCGTATAAAAAACGGATGCCAACCATAGCCATGCCAAAAAGGACGTGAGTCTAAGTGCTCAACCTCAAACTGAAGCTGTAATTTTCCATTTTCTAATTGAATCCGTTGTCTAGCTCTTAACTCAACAGGCTGCTGGCTATAGCATTCCAAAATGACATGTTGTTTTGAGCTTTCGATCACCTGCCAAACCTCTTGCCATGTTGAACCATGCATGGCAAATGGGCTGTTGGCAGTATTGGCAGGGAGGGGAAACCAACCTGCGGGTGTAGAAATACCCCCTTGATCAATCCGATTTGACCATGGAATCAGGGCAAATGCACCGAGTTGTCGGGCGGTTAGTGCAGAGGTATCCACAGGAAGGGGACGCAAGAAATTCAGCCCATCATGGCGGCGTTGCCAAGATACAATTGCACCGCCAAGTTCAGGTGCAATCGCCAGTTCGGTGTATTTATCTTCCAATCGAATCAGGTTCAGCATGTCAGAAATTCACGGCAGTTTCAGCAAGACCTTGGACACCGACATCTAAAGCGAAGACCGCACCTGAAAGCGCATCTTGCTCGCTGTTTGCGGCATCGGGGCGTAGTGAGGTCACAAACAAGGTGTCTAAATTAGCCCCGCCAAAAATACATTTGGTCGGTTTACTGACAGGAAGCTCAAAACTTTCTAAAAGTTGACCTTGTGGGTCGAAGCGTAAAATTTTTCCTGAATCAATCGCGCAGCACCAGTAACAACCCTCGGCATCGACTGTGGCACCATCGGGGCGGCCGTCGTAAAGTTGCATGTCGACAAACAGCCGTTGCTGGCTGATCGTTGCGGTGTCTGGGTCATAATCAAAGGCCCAGATTTTCTGGACACTTTTATGTGAATCGGATAAATACAGCGTGCGACCATCGGGGCTAAATGCCAAACCATTCGGAGTGCATAATCCGCTGAGTTTGAGGCTGAGACCTTCTGCACTGTAACAATACAGACTGCCAACAGGGCTGCCGTTATTGTCGAGGTGCATACTGCCGACCCAAATCCGTCCTTGTCGGTCACAGGTTCCATCGTTAAAGCGTAAATCGGGATGAGGATGTGACACCTGTAACTGCTGCTGAATCTGGACTTTTGCCTCAGTTGCTAAGCTGATGCGGTTGATTTGATCTTGCTGACAGACCATCCAGTCACCTGAGGCATGCGGCATGATGCAGGCCGCAACCTGTTTGGTTTGCCAGTGGCTTACGCCTTGCGCTGCATGCCAGCGAAAGATTTGCCCTTGCGGAATATCGACCCAATACAGCGCCTGCTCAGCAACCGACCAGACAGGACTTTCACCTGTTTGGTTTTGGCAGTTGGCAACAATACGGTAATTCATACTTATTCACCAAAAGGCCCGAGTTCGGTAAAACCGCCACCTTGATAGGCGGCACCAGGGTCGGCTTGTCCAACGCTATTTTTGAGAATTTGCTCACGATAGACTTCGACTGTATCGACAGGTTGATAACCCAAATGGGCTGCCAAGCGGTTGTCCCACCAAGTATCTGGATTATTGGAAGCCCCAAAAATAACGGTATGACCTACATTTGGCGTGGTCAGCCCTTTATAAATGATCTGTTCTAAATCGTTGTAACTGAGCCATGTCGAGAGCATGCGAATATTATTTGGTTCAGGAAATGCTGAACCAATACGGATGCTGACAGTTTCAATGCCATAGCGGTCATAGTAAAACGTCGCCAGATCTTCACCGTAAGATTTGGACAAACCATAATAACCATCGGGTTTGCGTGCACAATTCGCATCGAGCATTTCCCCACGGCGATGAAAGCCAATCACATGATTAGAACTGGCAAAAATCACACGGCGAATGCCATGAACTCGGGCTGCTTCGTAGATATGATACGTTCCACAAATATTGGCTGCTAAGATATTTTCAAAAGCCTGCTCGGTAGACACCCCGCCAAAATGCACAATGGCATCGACCCCTTGAGCCAGTTGTTGCACAGCAGTTTTATCCGCCAGATCGCATTGCACAATTTCTTCGTGTGGCTGTGCAGGATAAAGTGGATCAACTTGAATGTCAGATAAACGTAGCACTGTGCTGTACTGGGCAAGGCGCTGACGCAGTTGGCGTCCTAAAGCGCCTGCTGCACCTGTCAGTAAAATTCGTTGGAATACGGGATGAGCAGACATAAGCATTCCTTAGCTTTGTTGATGAGAAACTTCAGTGGAGTGGTGTGCTGGATTTGGGCTGAGTTCTGATTTTTTGAATTGAGTTACGGTCTTCCAGACCAAAATCGCAGCGACGATATCAAAGCAAGCCAAAATCACAAATAACGGCCCATAACCAATTTGTGTCACTAAAATACCAAATAACAGGGTAAAGCTGGCCGCACCCAAATAACCGAACATACCGCCTAAACCTGTTGCAGTTGCCACTTCATTTTTTCTAAATGAGTCTGACGTAATGGCATATAGCGCACCCGATAATGTTTGGTGTGCAAAGCCGCCAACGCAGAGGAGTAAAATAGCAATATAAGGGCTAGCAACCAAGCTGACACAGGCTGGCCCAACCATACACAGTGAGCCAAAGAGCATGACCATTTTGCGTGAGGTCTCCATGGACACCTTACAGTATTTCATGAAAAATGGGCTGAGATATCCACCAAGGACACAGCCTAAATCGGCAGCCAAAAACGGCAGCCACGCAAACATCGCAATTTCTTTAATGTTCATATGGCGTTGCGTCATTAAGTACAATGGAATCCAAGCATTAAAGGTTTGCCAAGCGGGTTCAGTCAGTAAGCGTGCCAGTGCAATACTGTAAATATTGCGGTTTTTGAAAATATTACGCCATGTATTGCCACTTTGTTTTGGGGCATTCGCATCTTGAACATGTTGCTCCTGACCATCGACAATATATTCATGTTCTTCGGCAGAAAGCTTTTTGTGTTTGTTGGGATGTTTATAAAAAATTGTCCAGATCACTGACCAAACAATACCGACTAAGCCCACAATCACAAATGCAAATTCCCAGCCGCCGTGTAACATTGCCCAAACCACGAGGGGTGGTGCAAGCATGGCACCGATACTTGAACCAATGTTCATCCAGCCAATTGCAACAGAACGCTCTTTGGCAGGGAACCATTCAGTTGCAGTTTTGACACCTGCGGGCAAACCTGCGGCTTCGGTAATACCCAGTAAGCCACGGAAAAAAGCCAGACCTTGCCAGTTGCTTGCCCAACCTGCGGCCATACAAGACAGTGACCATGCAAAAGCAAAAATCGCAAAGCCCAGTTTGGTGCCAAGAAAATCAATAATCCAGCCCGCAATCGGCTGCATAAAGGCATAACACAGTTGCCATGCCGATACGATGTAGGCATATTGTTGTGTGGTGACCCCTAAATCAGTCATCATGCTGGCAGCGGAAACGGAGAGGGTGTTACGTGCGAGATAGTTGGTCATTAAGCCAAGCGTCACGAGGCCAATCATCCACCAACGGATTCCTTTGAATTTCATGTTTGATTCCCTTTAAACATTAGTTGTATGTTGTCATACAACATCTTTAGTATATCGAGGAGAATTTTTAGACACAACACTTTAAATTGGATAATTTGAAAATGAGAAGATGATTTTTTATTAAGTTTTTGTTTTTAATTAAAATATATTTTTATATTGTCGTTGTGTAACGATCGGTGTGATTGTTAATGAAATTATGGAATACCTGAATACAAACAATATGTTGAGTAGAATAGAATAATATTTAACGTGTTAATCGAATTGTTGATATATGATATCATACAATTGTTTTGAATCTTGGACATCCCTATGCAGCCTCTAAAAATTACCTTTACAGATAAATATCTGTTTCCTGAACAGCAATTCAAGTTTGCCTTTCCTGTTGAATATACTGAACATCATCAAATGACACAGCAGCAATTAGAAACTTTAGTTCATCATCAAGATGTCTTGATGGTCAGTGAGTTAGAGGTCAATCAGCAGGTGCTTGAACATAATCCAGATTTGAAATTACTGGCGCTGTGTTCAACGGGTTATAACCATGTTGATCTGGAGCTGATGCAACGTCATGGTGTCAAGGTTTGCAATATTCGTGGTCAGGCAACTGATGCCGTCGCAGAGCATGCTTTTATTCTAATGATTAACCTGATTAAAAACTTTCCAGTACAATGTCAGGCGGTAGAACAGGGCAAATGGTCAGGTGAGGCATCATTTTACTTGGCAGCGCCGATGCGTGAACTCAAAGGCAAAACCTTGGCGATTTTGGGCAAAGGGACAATTGGTTCATCACTTGCGGAAAAGGCGCGTGCTTTTGGTATGCAGGTGATTTTTAGTGAACATAAACAGGCGACAACTTGCCGTGAGGGTTATGTGCCATTTCAGCAGGCAATTGCCCAAGCCGATGTGGTGTCTTTGCACTGTGTGCTGAATGCAGAAACTGAGCAAATGATGGATTTGGCTGTATTTGAGCAGATGAAACCGAATGCTATTTTAATCAATGTCGGACGGGGTGGACTGGTGAATAATCAGGATGTTATCACTGCGCTCGAACAAGGTCTGTTGGCAGGTTATGGTGCAGATGTACTGGATCAGGAACCACCACCAGCCGATCATCCTTTATTAAATGTGCAACACCCAAATGTCATGATTACAGCACATATAGCATGGGCAACCGATGAAGCTCAGCAGCGTCTGTTTGATATGTTGCAGGACAATGTGAATCAAAATATGCAGGGAACTGCACAGAACTTGGTGGGTTTTGTTCGGTAAATCTTAGCTCTTAAATTTCTTCAAACTCTTGCCTAAATGCGCGCGCATCATTTGCCGCGCAAGGGCAGCATCCTGATCCAGAATCGCCTTAAAAATATTCAGATGCTCTAAATGCACGTTATTGAGATAGTCCAGACGAGTATCGGGATTGAGCTCAATTGAACGCAGTCGTGCGCGCGGAATGATCTTTTCCCCTAAATATTTCAGAAAATCCACAAAGTATTGATTGCCCGAGGCTTCAGCAATCGCGATATGGAAATGGTAGTCGGCAAGTACCGTACCATCGAGTGCAGAAGAATGAATGTGCTGCTGAAAATCATGCAAGGCACGCTGCATTTTTTCCAAGTGCTGGGGTTGTCGCCGTTCGGCAGCCAGAAATACAGCTTCGGTTTCTAAACTGATGCGCAGTTCGAGTAGCGATAAAATATCATTGAGTGTGGCAAGGCTGGCATTGGACAGTAAAAAAGACTGGGCATCGGGCTGTTCTTTGACAAAGGTGCCAATACCGTGTCGGGTTTCAACAAAACCCAAAGAGCGCAGTTCGGTCACAGCTTCACGAATCACGGAGCGGCTGACATCAAACTGAGTAATCAGTTCCAGTTCGCTGGGAATTTTATCGCCTGTTTTATAGTGACCAGATTGAATCTGCTCAATGAATTGTTCCACAATGGCATGACTGAGTTTGACGGTATTTTTATTTTTTGCGAGATCTGTCATCGGCAATGTCCATCCTCGGTCATTGAAAAAAAGATAGCCAGCTTTTAGCAAAACTGGCTGTCATGTATTGGGGCTTAAAGTGCAGCCGCATTCCACTGACCATTCACCAAACGGACAATGCCAAGCGGGTTATGGTCTTGTAGTGCAGCAGGCAACAAGGCTTGCGGTGTGTTTTGGTAACACACAGGGCGCAGGAAACGCTCAATTGCCGCTGTACCTACAGATGTGCCGCGTGCATCACTGGTTGCAGGGAATGGACCACCATGCACCATTGCATCACTGACTTCTACACCCGTTGGGAAGCCATTAAACAAGACACGTCCTGCTTTGTGACTGAGCAATTGTAGGAGTTCGCCTGCTTCTGCCAAATCGGCATCTTCGGAGATGATGGTTGCTGTCAACTGACCTGCAAGTGCTTGTAAGCCTGCATGTAAAGTCGCAACATCATCCACCGCAATCACAATTGACACTGGGCCAAAGACTTCGTGCTGCAATTTGGCATTGCCTGACAGCAAGACACTTTGCTCTGCTTGAAATAAATGCGCTGTGGCTTGTGAAGCTTGCTCGGCAGCTTGACCTTGTGCAAGGCAGCTGAAACCCGCTTCTTCATTTAATGCTTGTACGCCGTGTTGATAGCTTTTCAATGTTCCTGCATTCAACATGACTTGTGGCGCAGCCGCTTGTGTTGATGCGACTAACTGTTGAATAAAGGTATCAAAGGCTGGGCTTTTTACCCCGACAATCAGACCTGGTTTGGTACAGAACTGACCACAACCGAGAGTAAATGAAGCCACTGTATCTTTAGCAATTTGTTCGCCACGTTGTGCCAAAGCATTCGGTAACACCACCACAGGGTTAATGCTCGACATTTCGGCAAATACAGGAATCGGCTGTGGACGGTTCTGGGCAATATGATACAGCGCCATGCCGCCTTCCAGAGAACCTGTAAAACCGACGGCCTGAATCTGTGGATGTGCCACAAGATCTGCACCGACACGCGCCCCGAAAATCATGTTAAAGGTGCCTGTTGGAAGCTGACACACTTCAATCGCTTTCACAATGGCTTGTGCCACAAGATCAGCCGTTGCCATGTGTCCAGAGTGGGCTTTAAATACCACAGGACAACCCGCAGCCAGTGCAGCAACCGTATCACCGCCAGCAGTGGAGAAAGCCAACGGGAAGTTACTTGCACCAAAGACGGCAACAGGGCCAAGGGCAATTTTGCACTGACGTAAATCGACGCGCGGTAAAGGTTTACGCTCAGGCAATGCCAAGTCGATGCGCGCCCCTAAAAAATCTCCACGACGTAATAGGGTAGCGAATAAACGTAATTGCCCAGTCACGCGACCTGTTTCACCTTGCAGGCGTCCGAGGGGTAAACCTGTTTCAACGACAGCAACGTCTTGTAGTTGGCTACCCAAGGCTTCGATTTGTGTGGCAATTTCTTCTAAAAAAGTAGCACGCTGTTCAGGTGATGTCTGGCTATAGACAGCAAAAGCGCGCTGTGCAGCAGCAACTGCAAGGTTCACTTCATCCAATGTCGCTTGGCAAAATTGATGCCCTGTTGCGGCATAACTGCTGGCATCAATACTGTCCAGAGCAGCAGCATTTGCTGCTACACGTTGCCCATCAATAAATTGTTGCCCTAAAATCTGTAACATGGCTAACCTCGTTAAATTATTGTGGACCTAATTTTTCAATCAGCTCAGCCAACATTTGCATTTCTGTCGCATCCAAATCGCTGAGTGGTGGACGAACTGGACCTGCATCGTGACCGACAATTTTCGCGCCTGCTTTGACAATACTCACGGCATAACCTTGTTTACGGTCACGGATTTTAATGTAAGGCAGGAAGAAATCATCCAGTAAACGGTTAACAGTCGCGTGGTCTTCGCTACGAATTGCATGGAAGAATTCCATCGCAGTTTTTGGAATAAAGTTAAATACGGCCGATGAATAAACTGGCACACCCAACGCTTTATATGGCGCTGCAAAAATTTCAGCGGTTGGTAAACCACCCAAATATGCCAAGCGATCACCCAAAGCATGTGTGACTGAAGTAATCGTGTCGATTTGACCTAAACCATCTTTAAAGCCGACAAGGTTTGGACACATTTCAGTGAGTTTCTGCAATGACTCAACAGACAGTTTAGATACGCTGCGGTTGTAGAAAATCACGCCAAAGTCAACAGAATCACAGACTTGTTTCACATGCTCAATCAAGCCTTCTTGACTTGCTTCAGTCAAATAATGTGGCATGAGCAAAATACCATGTGCACCTAAACGCTGTGCTTCTTGAGCTTGAGCAATTGCTTGACGTGTTGCACCGCCTGCACCTGCAATAATCGGTACTTCACCACGGCAAGTATCGACCGCAGTTTTGATCACTTGGCTGTATTCATCATTGGTCAATGAGAAAAATTCGCCTGTACCGCCTGCAGCAAACAGGGCGCTCGCGCCATAAGGTGCAAGCCATTCTAAGCGCTTGATATAAGATTGCTGGTCAAAGTTACCTTGTGCATCGAAATCGGTGACAGGGAAAGACAATAAACCATCAGAAATAATATTTTTTAACTCCAAAGCATCCATGTGCAGTACTCCGTATTTGTGTCTAGATCAGGGTAGATGTCAGACATCTTATAATATAAATTTTCTTCATCCAAGTGCTTTTTAAATACGGAGCAGAATAAAAATGAAAATATGGATTTAAGTTATTTATAAATAATCATATTTTTTATTTTAATTATTTTTATTTGCGCTGTTGTGTTGATCTGATGACCACGTGAATTTGAGATTTTTGTAAGTCTGATATAAAAATGACTTGCAGAAAAAACGCAAAAAAACATAAGATGTCATATCAGTTAAGATCATTCGAAAATGAAACAGCTGGTGTTGGCTCGCTGAAGTACGGCACAATCTGCTTCATACACGTTCGGGATGATTTCGTGTTGGATTGCTATTAGGGAATAAACATGCAAAGACCACTCTTAATTCAAATTCACGCTCAGGACAATGTGGCTATTGTGGTCAATGATGGTGGATTGCCCAAAGGTACTTATATTGAGGAACATCAGGTCACTTTGGTGGATGATGTCCCGCAAGGTCATAAAGTCACTTTAAGTGATTTAAAACTTGATGATCCGATCATGCGTTATGGAGAAATTATTGGCTATGCCAATGAAGACTTGCCACAAGGGCGTTGGGTCAATGAAGCCGTCACTCGCATGCCGACACCGCCAAATCTGAATGAACTGGAAATGGCAACCCGTCCAGCGCCGAAACTTGAGTCGCTGACAGGTTATACTTTCCAAGGCTATAAAAATGCCGATGGCAGCGTGGGAACCAAAAACCTGCTGGCAATCACCACCAGTGTGAACTGTGTTGAAGGCATCGTGGATTATGTGGTGAAAATCATTGAACGCGAAGTCCTGCCGAAATACCCAAATGTCGATGGCGTAGTAGGTTTAAACCATTTATATGGTTGTGGCGTTGCAATTGATGCACCTGCGGCAGTCGTGCCGATTCGTACTATTCACAACCTTGCACTGAATCCAAACTTTGGTGGAGAGGTGATGGTGGTGAGTCTGGGCTGTGAAAAGTTACAGCCTGAACGTCTGTTAAATGAAGTCGATGCCAACAGTAAACGGATTCCAGTTGCCGATGCAGACATTGTACGTTTGCAAGATGAACGGCATTTGGGCTTTCAGGACATGATTGATCATATTCTGGCGGTGGCTGAAATTCATTTGCAAAAACTGAATCAGCGCCAACGAGAAACGGTTTCTGCCGAGCATTTAGTGGTCGGTATGCAGTGCGGTGGGAGCGATGCCTTTTCAGGAGTGACCTCGAATCCTGCGGTTGGTTTTGCTGCCGATCTGATTGTGCGTTGTGGCGGTACAGTGATGTTCTCGGAAGTCACTGAAGTACGAGATGGAATTCATTTACTGACACCACGTGCAGCCGATGAACAGGTCGCTAAAGATCTGATTCGTGAAATGCAGTGGTACGATGATTATTTGGCGGCAGGTCGTGTCGACCGAAGCGCGAACACCACACCAGGCAATAAAAAAGGCGGTCTGAATAACATCGTGGAAAAAGCCATGGGATCAATTGCTAAATCAGGGACTTCAGCAATTGTGGAAGTGCTTTCTCCTGGGCAAAAGCCAAGTAAAAAAGGGCTGATCTTTGCGGCAACGCCATCGAGTGATTTTATTTGTGGGACGCAGCAAATGGCATCGGGGATTACGGTTCAGGTATTTACCACAGGACGCGGAACGCCGTATGGTTTAGCGGCTGTGCCTGTGATTAAAATGGCGAGCCGTAACAACATTGCTAATCGTTGGTCAGACCTGATTGACATTAGCGCAGGGGATATCGCAATTGGCAAGAAAAGTATTGAACAAGTTGGCTGGGAATTGTTTGAACTGATTTTGGCGGTCGCCAGTGGGGAGAAACAAACATGGTCAGACAAGTGGGGCATTCACAACTCATTGGCGGTGTTTAACCCTGCACCTGTGACCTGATTTTTTTTGCGTTCAGATGAATTGAAGCCTGACTTCAATTCATCTTTTTTTAAGATTTAACTTAAATGCTCGCCAAACAAGCCCAACGCTTCTTCAGCGGTAAACTCATAACGGGTGTTACAGAATTGGCAGTCCATCTCGATTGGGTTCTGGAATTCTAAAGTTTCTTTCACTGCATCGACACCGATTTGGATGAGTGCGTTGATACACTTATCTTTCGAGCAGGTGCAGCCAAACTGAAGCTGTTCAACTTCAGGCAAACGCACATCTTCTTCGTTATATAAACGATAGAGAATTTCGTTAGCACTCAGATCAGTCAGTTCTTCAGTTTTCAGTGTTTGGGTCAGCATAATCAGACGTGGCCACAGGTCTTCATCGACAAATTGCTGTTCTTCTTCGCTGTTACGTGGCAGGAGCTGAATCAGTAAACCACCTGTACGTTTTTCTGTACTTGCCAAAACAATACGCGTTGGAATTTGTGCAGATAAATCATAATACTGCATCAAACAGCCAGCCAAAGTCGGTTGGTCTAAAGGCACAATTCCTTGATAGCGCTCACCAAATTCAGGTTCAATATTGATAAACAAAACAGGTTGGCTGAGTGCTGCCAAGACCGTGCTGCTGTCGGTTGCCTGCTCAAAACGCGGGTCTTGTTCAAAGTCAGCTAAAGCACGAACTTCACCCAAGTGATTACATTCTGCCATCGCCCATTTAAACGTGCCTTGTGCCTGAATTTGCAGGCTGATACGACCTTTGATTTTTAAGGTGCTGGCAAGTAACGCTGTCGCGCTGAGCATTTCACCCAATAAAATCTGTACGGCTTGTGGGTAGTCACGCTTTTGCAAAATGGTATGCAGTGCTTCTTCAAGATGAACCACTTCGCCGCGAACAGGGCAGTTTTCAATATAAAAACGTTGACGTAAATTAGACATATATTTCTCCAAGACCCTGTCTTAATGGAGATGATCTTCTAAAACACAAGTTACTCAGACTCATCTCGCGTCACATTGATGCGTTGCTGATCTAAACCACGACGCAAATTGACATCTTGGTTCTTTTTATCAACAAAGGCATCGCTCTCAAACAGGTGCTCAAGCTCTGCTAGGGCATTACGATGCGTTTCAAAAATTTTCTGTTCATCATTATAAATATTTTGCTGTTCCAAAAGTAACTTTTCATCGCAATCTCGGAACACTTCAATTTTCTGATAGGCTGTGGCGTCATCAATGCCCAGTTCACGTAAGGCGCGATAGGCCATACCCAGTGAGGATAAATAGGTTTCCCGCCAAATAAAATTCACGCCCAAATCTCGCAGTAAGTGGACATGATGGCGGTCACGTGCCCGTGCCAGTAAGGTAATGTTGGGATAATTCAGGGTAATATGCCGCGCGACATTCAGCGAATCTTCCACATCATCAATCGCCAGAATAAAGATTTTGGCATTTTCGATGCCTGCCGAACGCAAGATTTCAGGTTGGGTGACATCGCCATAGTACAGCGTACTGCCATATTTTCTGACAAAATCAACCTGTTGCAGGCTATGGTCAATTGCGGTAAAGGGAATGTGTTGCAGACGTGCAATCCGCGCAATGATTTGCCCAAAACGACCAAATCCCGCAATAATCATCGGGTTGTTCTGGTTGGGAATATCGTCATAAGCGGGCTGTTCCTGACGGTCAAAACGTGGCGCAATCCAGCGACTCACCACCCAGAACAATAACGGAGTCAAGGTCATCGACAACGTCACAATCAGGCTGACAGGTTCCAGTAAATGATTACCCAGTACCTCTGCATCTTGTGCAGCGGTCAGCACCACAAACGCAAATTCCCCGCCTTGAGCCAAGCAGGTTCCGAGTAATAAACTGTTTTTCCAACTGTTGTGATAAAAACGCCCGATCAGGGTCATAATGCAGGCTTTAATCAGCAACAATGCCACCGCCCCCCCGATAATCACTTCAGGCATGGTTTGCAGCAAAGACAGTTGTGTGGTCATGCCTACGGTCATAAAAAACAGACCGAGTAACAAACCTTTAAACGGCGCGATACTGGCTTCGAGTTCATGTCGAAACTCAGAGTCAGCAAGCAAAACGCCTGTTAAAAATGCACCAAGTGTGACACTAATCCCAAGTGCCTGCATTAGCAGAACTACGGAAAGCACAATAAACAGTGCCACCGCAGTAATTAGTTCGCTTGCGCCACTTTTTGCCACAAAGCGGAAAAATGGACGCATCACAAAGCGGCTAAATAAAAACAGACCGCTAAAGGTGGCAATAATTGCAGCGAAGTAAGCGATTCCGTGATGTGTTGACTGATTGCCTGCCAAAATTGGAATGGTCGCCAGTAAGGGAATCGCGGCAATATCTTGAAATAACAACACCGAAAAGGCTTTTTGCCCGTAGGTGGTATTCAGTTGCTGCTTTTCTGTGAGGAGTTGCAGCACAAAGGCGGTTGAAGAGAGTGCCAAGGCAAAGCCAATGACAAAGCTACTGGCAACCGACAAATGCAGGGCAAAGTACAGAATCGGCATAATCAGCAAGCCTGTGGCAAAGACTTGCAGGCTACCCATGGCAAAGATCGATTCGCGTAACTGCCATAAACGCTGTGGGCGCAGTTCCAGCCCAATCAGGAACATCAGCAAAATCACGCCAAACTCAGCCATGTTCATAATGGCATCGGCATCACTGGCAATATTAAAGACGCTCGGCCCTAAAATAATGCCCGTGAACAAATAGCCCAGTACTGTTGCTAGCCCAAAGCGTTTTCCCAAAGGCACCAAAATTAAGGCGGCACCCAGAAAAATTGTGATTTGCAAAAGTAACGACATGGATCAGCCTTTCTCACAAGCAGCACAAATGCAACTCAAACCCGAAGGAGGCAATTATACAGCTCAATTTATCTCATTGATCCATATATTATAAACAGCAATATTTCAAGCAATGGTCGTAGTTGTGTTAGCTCATTTCTTGTGGGTCAACATCTAGCGATACTCTAAAGCCGCGAGGTTGCTGCTGCATGACGTTCGCCCACCAAGTATTCACATGCATGTGCAGTTGTACCCGATCGGAGGCCTGTAAAAATAAATGTGCCTGATGTCGACCTGCTTTACGTTCCATCGGGGCGGGAATTGGCCCCCAGATTTCAATGTGATTCCCTGCAAGCTGACGCAGTTGGGCGGCAATTTTCGTCAGGAATTCTAGATTTTCTGTGGCATTTCGGGCTTGGCTACGCACCAGCATGCTGTAACGAAATGGCGGAAACTGCGCCAGTTGCCGTTCTTTGAGCGTGTGCTGAGCAAAGTAACGATAGTCCTTTTCTAGTAACATTTGAAATAAAGGATGCTCAGGACGTAAAGTTTGAATCAGCACATCCCCTTTATGCTCACCCCGTCCTGCACGTCCTGCGACCTGAATAATCAATTGGGCAGTACGTTCTGTGGCGCGAAAGTCCACACTCAGTAAGCCTGCATCAATATCGAGTAGTGCCACCAAACTGACATAAGGGAAATGATGTCCTTTCGCCAGCATTTGAGTGCCGAGTAAAATCAGCGGTTTATTTTCTTGGATTTGATCATAAATTTTCTGCCAGCTTCCCACCCGACTGGTGCTGTCCCGATCCACCCGTAACACAGGATAGTCTGGAAACAGTTCTTGCAAGGCTTCTTCGATTTTGACAGTGCCCAAACCAATCGGTTTTAAACTGTCATGGTTACAGGCAGGACAGTGATCGGGCAGACGTTGAATCAAACCACAATGATGGCAATGCAAGTGCTGATAGGGTTTGGTGTGCAAGGTAAAATGCGCGTCACAATGTGGGCAGTTGGCTTGCCAAGCACATTGTTCACAGAGCAGCACAGGCGCATAACCACGCCGATTGAGAAAGATCAGCACTTGCTGCTGTTTGTCGAGACGCTGTCGAATTTGCTCAATGAGCTGCTGGCTCAGTCCATGCTGTTTTTGTGCAATTTTCAAATCCAGCACATGCATTTTAGGCAACACCGCATGCCCTGCACGTTGATTGAGCTGCAAATGGGTAAGCTTGCCTTGCTGAACCAGTGCATAGCTTTCAATACTTGGTGTGGCTGAACCTAAAATAATTGGGCAGCGTTGCACATGTGCCCGATACAGTGCCACTTCACGGGTATGGTAGCGGAAGCCATCTTGCTGTTTAAACGACAGATCATGTTCTTCATCTAAAATGATCAAGCCTAAATTTGGCAGTGGGGTGAAAATCGCAGAACGTGTTCCTAAAATAATTGAAGCACGTCCTATCTGTGCCTGTTGCCATGCCTGTAACCGCTGCGTGTCACTCAGACCTGAATGCAGCATTACGGTATGACAGTGAAAACGTGACTGAAAGCGGCTAATGGTTTGCGGAGTCAGCCCAATTTCAGGCACCAAAACTAAAACCTGTTTGCCTTGCTTGAGGACTTCATACATCACTTGCAGATAGACTTCGGTTTTGCCGCTGCCTGTAATTCCATCGAGTAAAAAGGCCTGAAACTGATCTTGTGCCTTTAAAATGCTTTGAATGGCTTTGCTCTGATCAGGATTAGCTTTGAGGGGCAGTTGAGCCAGTTGCACAGCTTCGGGCTGCATATTTTGCTGATGATATTCCGCCCGAATAATGCCTTTCTTTGCTAAAGCTTCGAGGGTGGAATTTTCAATATCATTGGCATTTAAAATATGTTGTGGTGTGCCATGTGGCGAGAGTTTTAGGATTTTATAGGCATCTTGTTGGCGTGGTGCTTTTTTTAAATTGACCTCCTGAAGATCAGGATTGAGTACCCAGACTTTTGCCAATAAATCATTGGATTTTCCTTGACGTAGCAAGGTTGGAAAGGCGACAGGCAACACTTCACCAAGCGGAAAATGATAATACGATGCTACCCAGTGCATCAGCTTGAGACAGATCGGATCAAGTAAACTCTGCTGATCGAGTAAATTGAGAATGCCTTTTAATTCAAACCGTGGATCGAGGGGTTCATCGGGACTGAGTTTCTCGACAATAATCCCGACACAATGCCGTGCCCCAAACGGCACATAGACGCGCGCGCCAAGCGCTGCCTGCTGATATTGAGCTTCCGTTAGCGTGTAGTCAAAGCAGTCATATAAATGAACAGGAATGGCAACTCGAATCCGAAACGGTAAAGGCATAGAAATCACTTATTTTGAATTTGACAGCACTATGCAAGATTTATTTGAGTGTTGACAAGTCTAGGCTTAAAAAAATGCCAAAAAGGCTCGAAAAACATCAACTAAGAATGATTTAACATCTTAATTTAGAACAAGAATAATTCTCAAGAATGATAGTTACAAGAAACTCTCAAGATGGAGAAAAATCAGACTATTTCTTATTTTTAAAAATTTGCATAATAAAAAAGACAATGTTTTTGTCGGAAGGGATGAGACATGAAAGCATTATTTTTAAAAGATGAAATTCATGAGTTGCATTGGAAAATGCTCAAAGCCATTAGCTTAATTGCGGGCTTGTTACCTGCTCAGCATATTGCCAATATTTTATGGCATGTCAGTGATGCAGAAAGCCAGATTGTTTTAGGGTTCTTTGCACTGAGTCTATTTTCTGCTTGCGCCAGTTTAGGATTTATTGCGGCATTGCACGTTTTAAATGCATCCATGACGTTAGAGCATAATTTACTTGAACAACGCATGATCAAAGTCTATCAGCATGTGCCGATGTTATTTTTGGCAGGTGTGGTGAGCTATTTGGTGGTGAATTTTCAGTATTAACATGTTGGCTGCTTGAAGCAACCAACATGTCTGTCGCGATTAACGACGTGATTTATACGACACATCAATTTGACGAGGGCGATAACGCAAACTGAGCAATAACAATAATCCTGAGAAAATCAGAACTGGATAATTGCCTAGACGGTTATACAAGGTTTGCCCTGTATAAGCAGGTAAATCACCATGCAAGACAAAGGCTTTGTCTTGCGGCGCTTGTTTGACAATATGTCCTTGCGCATCAATAAATGCAGTCACGCCTGTATTGGTTGCACGAATAAACCAACGACCATTTTCTTTGGCGCGCATTTGTACCATTTGTAAATGCTGCCAAGGGCCAGCCGTGCCTTTAAACCATGCATCATTGGAAACCGTCACCATAAAGTCACTGTGTTCTGCATTGATACGGGTGAGGTTAGGATATGCCACTTCATAGCAAATCGCTGCACCGAGAGGGTGTCCTTTCACAGACAACGGTTGTTGTCCTGCTGCACCTGCACTAAAGCCACCTGCACTGGCATCATTTTGCAGTGAAGGTAAAACCCACTTCAACAAGCCTGCCAATGGAACGTATTCGCCAAATGGTACAAGACGTTGTTTTTGGTATAAACCTGAAGTTTGTTCACCAAAAGCCATGAGGGCATTATAAAACAATGGTTTCTGTGCCTTGACTGAACCTGCTTCATCATAGTATGGAATACCTGTGACCCATGCCGAATGTTTGGCAAGTGCTTGGCGGTTTATGTCTTGTAAAAAGGGTTCAATGGCGGTTTGTGGCATTGGAATCGAAGATTCTGGCCATACCACCAAGTCTTGTCCCCATTCTGAAGCACTGAGATCATGATAAATATCTAAAGTACGATTTTGATAGCTGGTTAGCCATTTCAGATCTTGTGGAATATTGCCTTGAATCAGTGAAACATGGAGTGGTTTTTCGGCTTTGGGTTGCACGAAGACCAAAAACGATGCAGCCCAAGCACCCGCAAGGAGTACGGCAATTGGTACTGCCCAAAACCATTTTCTACGAACCATTTCAACCAAGCCACAGGCAATGGTCATGGCAATAAAGGACACCCCAAATACACCAAATAATGGAGCATATTGATCTAAAAAGCGTTCAGTAAAAGCGTAACCGACAAATAACCACGGAAAACCTGTAAACACCCATGTTTTTGCCCATTCAAAAAATACCCAAAGTGGAGCAAAGGTCAAAGGGGTTTCTGGGAAAAAGCGACGATAGACCCACGCCTGTAGCGCACTAAATAGCGCCATAAGACTTGCCATAATCGCAATCAGTAGCACGCTGACCGCAGCACTGGTATCGCCATACTCATGAATTGAGGTGTAGAGCCAAAATGCCCCAACGAACCATAGACCAAAGCCATAGCACCAACCGATCAGTAAAGCTTGAGGTGCAGAACGCTGTTGTAAGCAAGCATAGAGCAGCGCGGGGCTGATGAGTGCCACAATCCAAATATGATAGGGCGCTAAAG
Source organism: Acinetobacter sp. ME22 (assembly GCF_022012315.1). Classification (NCBI taxonomy): domain Bacteria; kingdom Pseudomonadati; phylum Pseudomonadota; class Gammaproteobacteria; order Moraxellales; family Moraxellaceae; genus Acinetobacter; species Acinetobacter sp. ME22. The sequence goes on along the minus strand of NZ_JAKLTL010000005.1, from coordinate 132,369 downwards.
CAAAAATAAAAGTCGACCCTGCTGCAAGTGCGATCAGGCTAGCGAGCCAAACAGGAAATTTGGCATTCAGCTGATTTTGAGTAGACTTTTTAATACGCAGCTCACTCATTGGCGCACAGCCTGAATCAACTGAATGGTACGTGCATCGGCTTCTAAAATGGTAAATTGCCACTGATTGAGTTCAATCACCTGACCTTGCAAGTCATTGACCAATCCAAGTTCTTGCAGCAATAAACCACCAACGGTTTCGACTTCATCATCGGAAAAGTCCGTGTCGAGTACGGTATTAAAGTACTCAATTGGGGTGAGTGCCTGAACTAGCCAAGCATTGGCAGTTTGATGTTTCGGATCGGGCACAATATAACTGGCTTCTTCATCTGCCGTGTCATGTTCGTCCTCAATTTCGCCGACAATTTCCTCAAGAATATCTTCTAAGGTCACCAACCCCGACGTTGATCCATATTCATCTATCACAATAGCAATATGGGTTTGGGTATTTTTCAGCATACGCAGAACCTGATCTGAACGGGCACTTTCAGGCACGAACACAGGCTGACGCATAATGGCACGGATGTCGAGTTTGGCTTTAGGGTCGGTTAAAAAAGGCAATAAATCTTTGGCCAGTAAAATCCCGACGACGTTTTCAGGTTGATCATTTGAAAAGACTGGAAAACGTGAATGTGCCGAATCAATCAGGACATGTAAAATGTCGAGCAGTTCGTCATCTTCTTGTAGGCTGATCATGGCGGTGCGTGGTGTCATGACTTCGCGAATTTTAGTGGCGGGTAAGTCCAGCACGCCTTCAAGCATCGCCACTGTATCGGGCTCTAAAAAACGGCGAGAATCTTGGACAAGTTTTAATAATTCATCTCGGGTTTCAGGCGCTGTGCCTAACCATTTTCTTAAGCCTCGCATCCCCCACGATGGGCTTGATTCCTCGTGCATGATTGTTCCTAAAACGGGTGTTTTTGTTACTGAATGGCTTTCAATCATACCGAAGAAAAAACCGAGATGCATCTAATAAACTGCATCTTGCAACGACAATACAACGAATTGAGAAAAACCAAGTCTTCTATTGCTTTATGCTAAAATAAAGCCGATTTTTTATCTTGAGTTCGCCATGTCTGAAGTTCCTGTTACCCCTGCAATCCAACTCAACACGCGTGGGCTGCGTTGCCCTGAACCTGTCATGATGCTGCATCAAGCGATTCGTAAAGCCAAATCAGGGGAAGTGGTTGAGATTTTTGCAACAGATCCGTCAACCTCATGGGATATTCCAAAATTCTGTATGCATTTGGGGCATGAACTGTTACTCCAAGAAGAACAGCTCGATGAAAATCAGAAGAAGGAATATCACTATTTGGTGAAAAAAGGCTAACACCATAATGGCTATGTAACGTGTCGAGAGTAGCGTTTAATCCAGTCATCGACACTGACATAGCGTCCACCGCCCATCACGATCAGTGCTAGCAGCATAATCAGATAAGTTACAGCAAATTCAATCCCATTGTTTAAGATCACCAATGAACCGCTCGAAGTGAGCCAGTCATAATCGCCATATTGCATTAATAATTGCTGCGCACGCTCGAGTTTGTCGGCTGATGCAAAAACTTGGGCATTGGCAAATGGCGCGCTTGGATCGGCAATTGCTTGCCAACCGTTTTGCCAATGTACTGTAAATATGGCAACCAGCATGGTGATGCTCAAAGGGATACTGATATAGCGTGTTGCTAAGCCAAGTGCGAGTAAAACAGCACCAAGCAGCTCACTGGCTGTTGCAAGACTTGCCATCAGCCACGGTAAAGGTAAGCCCAACCCCCAATCAGGATTGCCAAACCATGCCACAGTATCGGAAAAATGCTGGAGTTTATGATGACCTGCCATCCAAAAAATCGGGACTAAATAGCAGCGAATCGATAAGGCAACCAAGCCATCAAAATGCTGAATCCCGCTGATCAATTTTCTATAAGTTGTGAAAAGTCTTTCCATCTTGATTTGCTCATCGTTAAGCTTAATCTGTTAGACGCTATAGACGACTGATTCTTACACAGGAAAAATTTTTATTTTTAAGTGTAAGAAATCTTCAAATGCAACGTCTATATCTCAGTACTGTTTCGGTACGTGATGATTTTTGAACTTAATACAAGGAAATTGGACATGAACAAATTACATAGCATGACACCTGTAGCGGCATTATTGGCATTGTCAGTGACAGGTACGACGGTACAGGCCGCTGAGAACCAAGCAGCACCAGCCTCAACGCCTCATCAAATGAGCAAAGCGAAAGATGGCAAATGTGGTGAGGCAAAATGTGGTGCAGCCAAGAAAGCTCCTGAGCATAAAAAAGCTGCCGATGCCAAGTGTGGCGCAGCGAAAAAAACAGCAGATGCAAAATGTGGTAGCAATCACTAAATCGTCGATTGGAAAATGGGCAGTGCCAGCACTGCTCATGTGTCCGCAATGTGAGGTTTTCTATGCAGAACATAGCAGGTGTTGGGCTTGGTTTACGACGTGAACTGATTGATGATTATTTGCAGGCTGAACACGTCCCTGATTTTATCGAGGTTGCCCCTGAAAACTGGCTTGGACTTGGTGGGCGGCATGCCAAGCAATTTGCAGCATGTGTAGAACGTACAGCGTTGTTCTGTCATGGATTGTCCTTATCGATTGGTGGGCCACATCCGCTGAATTTAGAATTTATTGGACAGATCAAACAGTTTCTTAAACAGCATCAAGCTTTACTGTATTCGGAGCATTTAAGTTATACCCATGATGGTGGTTATTTATATGACTTGCTTCCCATTCCGATGACAGAAGAAGCCGTGGATTATGTGGCTGAGCGCATTTTAAAAGTACAGGATCTCCTCGGGCAGCGTTTAGTGATTGAAAATGTTTCAACCTATGCTATGCCTGCTGCGGAAATGACAGAAGCCGAGTTTGTCTGTGCAGTCTTACAAGCCGCAGACTGTGAGCTGTTATTGGATGTCAATAATGTCTATGTCAACAGTATCAACCACGGCAGTGATGCACTGGCATTTATTACAGCAATGCCGCCTGAACGTGTTCGTTATTTACATGTCGCAGGACATCAGCAGATCAGCCCTGATTTGTTGATTGATACACATGGTGCTGCAATCAATGATCCTGTTTGGGAATTGTTGCGGGCAACCTATCAACACATAGGTGTACGTCCAACGCTGTTGGAGCGTGATTTTAATATTCCGACATGGCAGCAACTACAATCCGAATTACAACAGATTCAGCAACTTCAACAGGAAGCAGGCGATGTCTGAGCTTAAATTTCAGCAGATTCAACAGCAGTTCTGCCAAGCGATTCGACAAGCAGATTATGCTGCAATGCCAGAGCTACAGCTTGAGCGGATACAGTTGTATCGTGAACTGCTCTTCAACAATATCTCTAGTTTTGTGGAGAATGTTTATCCGATTGCTAAAAGTCTGTTACCTCAACCGCTTTGGCAGGCTTTGCTAGATGAATTTTTTGCCCACGCACAGTGTCAGTCGCCGTTGTATCATGATATTTCATTGCACTTTCGTGAGTATGTGGAGCAATATCAATCCGATAGGATAGCGCCATATCCGTGGTTGTTGGAGCTGTTGCAGTATGAATGGTTAGAGTTGTATCTTGATACCTTAGTGCTTGAGCATTTAAGAGATGTCTCTAGTTTGAATGGTGACAATTGGCAACTCAAGACTTCAGTTTGGGTCTTGGTTTATCAGTATCCTGTCTATCGGTGGCAAGTCGGCATGTCGATCGCAGATTGCCAAGTTCAGCCCAGTGCAATTTTGGTATGGCGTGATGTTCATGATCAAATCCAAGTTCAGCAATTAACCACTATTTTTGCCCTTCTGATAGAACCTTTAACTCAGGGCGTCACATCATCTCAACAGTTAAGACAGTTGCTTGTGCAGCAGATACCCACATGGAACACAGCGCAGCAACAACAGCAATTAGATCAGTTGCGGGCTTATCTGCAACAACATGATTTGTTGTAGGGAGAAATTGCATGTCGAGTTTGTTACATGATGCTGCTTTTTTACAAGACCTACGTCAACAAATGCTTAAATTTGCCGTATTGCAATTATCGTCATTGAGTCTGGCGGAAGATGCTGTACAAGAGGCATTGAGTAGTGCATTACAACATGTGGAGCAGTTTGCTGGACGCTCCGCATTGAAAACATGGGTTTTTGCGATTTTAAAAAATAAGATTATTGATATTTTGCGGCACAGTAAACGCATTAAAAGTATGAGTGAACTGTTTGCTGATGATGAAACTGAACTCAGCATTGATGCACTATTTGATCAGCATGGACACTGGCAACATGATCAGGCTCCGCAAGCATGGCAAAGCCCTGAAACAATGATGGAGCAACAGGATTTTTGGCTAGTATTTGATGCATGTTTGAACCATTTGCCTGCACGTTATGCTCAAGTGTTTATGTTGAGAGAAATGATTGAATTAAGTAGCGAAGAGATCTGTCAAAAATTAGAGCTGAGTTTAAGCAATTTCAATGTGCTGATGTACCGTAGCCGAACGCGATTAAGGGAATGCCTTGAAAATAAATGGCTACTTCAGGAGGATTGTTCATGTTAACTTGCCGCCAAGCGACACAATTATTGTCTGAGCAGCTTGATCAGACTTTGAGTTTTCGACAAATAACAGCGTTGCGCTGTCATATTTTAATTTGTCGTTCCTGCCGCCGCTATAGGCGACAGGTGCGTAGTTTAAAACAACTTTCAAAGCGATATACACAGCAGACCCTGCCAGTCGATCGATCTTCCTGATGGTTTTACCAGCGAATGGGTTCTTCACTTGAGCCTGGGGTCATGGCATAGCCTGGAGATGGATCTGTTGTAGGCAAGGTAACGGGAACCGTGAGTTTAAGACCTTGTAGAATTTTTTGATTGAGCTGCTGTGCAACCTGATCAATCGGTGTTGTCACTTCATCTGAAAGTAAGTTATCCGTTGCATGTTCTGCAATGACTTGATTCAATGTTCCTGCTGCAACGACCTTGCTGGTATTGGCTTCAATGACTCGCCATGTGAGACGGAGTTGTTGAGCATTTTGGTTTAAGCCATACAGATGACTGGCTGTCGAAGAAGTATCACTCAGTTGGCTAATTTTCCCAACTAATAAATAATCTGCACCCACTTTTTGACCAATACGAGCCAGTTCCTGCGGTGCACCATCCCAACGTAAGAAGTCATTTTCTGCTTGCATTTCATCAATATATTGACGGTCAACAACACTCAGTTGATTCGACTGAGATAGGTAAGTCCCCAATACATCTGCCAGTTCTTCGCTGAATTCGCTAGATCGATGTGCTGTTCCTGTCAGGCGAAAAGGTAAAATCGCAATACGATGTAAATGCTGATCTTCTACACTCGAGCCGAATTTAGTCACATAAGCACGGACACGCGCCTGATAGTGTTGCTGATTCCCTGTGACACTCAATACCTGAAACCGTGTAATGGAACCTGCACCTGTACTTTTTACACTAAATACAGGGGAAGACTTCCCAGTATATACCCAATGATTTTGTTGCATCGTGAGTTGAACAGTATCTTCATAATCAACTTGCTGACTGACCGTTGTTCCATTGACTGCTTGCGTTGCGATCAGTAAAGCTTCTGAAATGGCTTGGTGTTGAGATGTACCACTGCCAGAAGCCTCTTGTGCTACTTCCTGTATAGCTGACCAACTGCTTTGATGCATACCAAATCCAAGCAATGCCGCTAAAATCATTTTTTTCATAAGAGAATCTATGTACATGCAGCAGAGCAGAAAGTCTGCTGCTTAAAAATGGAAAGAATCAAAAACCAAAAGCAGGACGTTTAGCTGATTTGCGAATTTCTTTTTCGCTTGTCCACTCCACAATTCCTGTTTGTAAATTTTGTAATTTCAGCGTGAATTTATAATAGACATCGCTGCGACCACCTGAGGTTTTGACAATACTTGAGAGGTTGCCATTGAGCATATATTCAGCGCCAATATGTCCACCTGTACGAACCGCTGTAGCTTGATTGACCATGCCACTTTTCTTCTGATAGGCCATTTGATCACTGATTGCATTCACAGATGTCATATCAACAAAACGGAATTTGCCTGAATTGATCAGTTTATTTTGAATTGTGTCAGTAATCGATTCAGTGTCGATATGCTCTTGGGTTTTATTCTTGATGCGATCAATAAATAAAACAGGGCGACGCTTTTGAGTCATTTCAATGACAGGTGGAAAGCTCAACATGTCATCGACCATTTTATTGGCAATCATTTGTAAATCTGTTGCACCAAAATCTCGGGTTAGAGTCTCAACAGATTGAGCATCTTCATAACTGACACTGCTGCTTGCACAACCTGTTAACAATAACGTACCGAGCAATAAACCACTGACGATTTGAATTTTCATTTTATATCTCGCTTACTTCTTGAAATAAATCACAATGTTAACCGCAGAAGGATTCGGTGCAAGAGATTGCACACCTTTAATTTCACGTCCAGTTAACTCAATTGGTTTCCAAATTGCACCTTCAGGGTCAATTTCTATGCCTTGTGCATTTTTCCAAACAATTTTGTAGAAAAAGTGTTTGTTATTAAAGCGTTGATTTTTAATGCCAAGAGCGACTTTTTTCAAATCACCGACATTAACCATGTGAACCTGATCAATTCCAATTTCAGTCATCAATACAGGATTGTTCACTCGACGTTGTACCAACATGCTGCCATTATCCTGCATTTGTGTGGATAATGAGTTGGAAGCGGTACATGCAGATAACCCAATAATCAAGCCCGAGAGAAGAACGGAATAAATAAATTTCATAAAGAATGCTCTAATCTAAATTTAATGAGGTGACAAGCTGCTAGAGCTTAAGATGATTTTATTATTCACATGATAAGCATAGACAAAAATCGTCTGATTCTTTTCTGCATTTAAAGTTAAAGAATCACTGTTAAGCCCTGCACTTGAGAGTTGTAGCGAGTGTTTGCCTTGGGGAACACTCAGGCGGGCAATTTGTGTGTTGCTTGGTAAAGTTGACCATGTTCGTAAATCAGCATGCTCTGTGGTGATGTTGAGCAAATTGCCAGCAATCTGCCCAAGTGGACCAAATTGCTGTCCCAATTGCTGTTGAGCTACAAATTTAGTCGTTGCACGTAAAATTTGATTGCTGACCACAGTCGTGGTTTGTTCCTTGAGTTGTTTGACAGCTAAAGCCCCAATATCATTCAAGACATAGCTATTTTTAATTTTATGATTATTCAGGCTAACATTCATAGTTTGTGGGCGACTATAGCTGCTTGGTTCATAGCTGGCAAAAGCAATATTTAAGATCCCATTAGGAGGCATTGGAATTGCCAGTTTATTCTCAACCTTTTGTGGTACGAGTCCTTGTTCAATAAAAATAATCACAGGAATTTGGTTTGTTATTTTGTGCTTACTGGACAGCTCAACCCGTTTAATATCTTCTGCAATTTGTGGGTCGGGCTGTAATTCATACGCTTTCTTATAGTCAACGAGAGCATCGTTATATTCACCAATAACTTCCCATAAATTGGCAGCCATATAAAAAGCATAGCTATTTTGATAGGTATTTTTTACTCGACTGGTGATGCTGTCTAAACCTTCAAGGGTTTGATCGAGTTGAGCAGGGCTTTGAGCTGAAGTTTTCTTTTCGAGTTCTTTTTCATGATTTAGTTCAATGTCACGCTGTAATTGCTGAGCAATGCGCATTTCTACACTGGCACTTTCAGTATCTTTTAAATAGATATAATTTTTTGCTTGGGAAATATGAGCAAGCACTTGTTCATAAGGTGCAACAAGATAGGGAACAACTGAATCATTACTGAGCATAGAAAGTGCTTGGAAGCCGACTCTAGAAATACTGACTTTGGCGCGATTATTTTGTTTGTCGAGTAAAGCAAATGCTTTTTTATAGCTGTCACGACTTTGCTCATAGTCGAGGTTGACTTGTTGAATGCGTGCTTGTTCGAGTAGGTATAACACTGCATCTTTAGAGCGTTCTTTTTTAGCAAAACTGCTTTTAATTTCTTCACTGTTGTTTTGGTTTAACATGCTTCTGAAAGAGTTGCTTTCAGTGTTATATGTCTTAAAAGTTTCTGCATTTGAGTTACTCATTGTTACAATGGTAAGTAATGTGCAGCCTAGTGATAAATTGAAAATTCTTGAAAAAAACACAATATTCAAACTTTTATGTAAAAAAATGAGTGAATTTTATGAAAATAAAATAAATTTTCAAGTGTTAATTTATGTAAACGAAAATAAAAATAAACTATAAAATAATACTTATTTTTTATAAGTAGTAGGGGGAATTTAATATTTCATTAAAATATTAAACTTTATTAAAATATTAAATTTTCTATTTGGTATATAAATAGTCCATCTTGAAATAGATCAGCCGAATTCATTATTACAAAATGATTGATATATAAAAAATCCCTGACGAATCAGGGATTTTTTTAATTACATATTTGGATAGTTTGGCCCACCGCCGCCTTCAGGTGCAACCCAAGTAATGTTCTGTGACGGATCTTTAATATCACAAGTCTTACAGTGCACACAGTTGGCTGCGTTAATCTGGAAGCGTTTTGAACCGTCATTTTCCTCGACGATTTCATATACACCAGCAGGGCAGTAACGCTGTGCGGGTTCATCCCATTTTGGCAGGTTCACATTCACAGGAATCGAAGCATCTGCCAGTTTCAAATGCGACGGCTGATTTTCTTCGTGCACGGTATTTGAAATAAACACTGATGACAAACGGTCAAAAGTCAACTTGCCGTCTGGTTTTGGATAATCTGGCTTAAAGTTGACTGCATCAACAGTTTTTAAGGCTTTAAAGTCAGGCAACAGGTCATGCAAGGTGAATGGAATACGGAATACGTTCTGGTCAATAAAGTTAAACCCACCGCCAATCCACGTGCCAAATTTATGCATAGCAGGGCCAAAGTTACGTGAGTTATATAACTCTTCTTTGAGCCAGCTATTTTGATATTTTTGTGTGTAAGTGGTGACTTCTTTAATGAAGACATCATTACCTTCGGTCACACGGGCAAAACCAACTTCACCACCTTGTGCTACGCCCGCAGCGATGGCTTCAAAGATCGCCTCACCACAAAGCATGCCAGATTTCATGGCGGTATGTGAGCCTTTGATTTTGGCAAAGTTCAGGAAGCCTGCATCATCACCAATCAGGCAGCCACCTGGGAAAGTGAGTTTTGGTAGCGAGTTAAAACCACCTTTCACCACGGCACGTGCACCGTAAGAAATACGTTTACCACCCTCTAGGAACTGTTTAATCAGCGGATGAGTTTTCCAGCGCTGCATTTCCATAAATGGATAAACATGCGGGTTTTCATAGCAAAGATCGACAAAAGTTCCGAGCGATATTTGATTATTCTCACCATGATACAACCACCAGCCGCCTGCTGTACCAGTTTCGGCAAACGGCCAGCCTGTACCATGCATCACTAAACCTTCTTGATGTTTGGCAGGGTCAATTTCCCAAAGCTCTTTAATGCCGATGCCGTAATGTTGCGGATCAGCATCTTTATCGAGGTTATATTGAGCAATCAGACGTTTGCCTAAATGACCACGGCAACCTTCAGCAAATACGGTGTATTTGGCATGCAGTTCATAACCAGGCGCAAAGTTGTGGGTCGGTTGACCATCTTTACCAATGCCCATGTCACCTGTTTGAATGCCTTTCACAGAACCATCTTCATGGAACAGAATTTCAGATGCTGCAAAGCCCGGAAATACTGATACTTCCAGTTCTTCAGCTTTCTGACCAAGCCAACGAACCACATTGCCTAAAGACACGACATAGTTGCCATCGTTATGCATGGTTTTTGGCACCATCCAGTGAGGGGCTTCTTTATGCGTACTGTCAGACAGCAAGAAATAGGTTTTGTCCTGTGTCACAGGAACATTGAGCGGTGCGCCTTCTTCTTTCCAGTTAGGAAACAGCTCATTGAGCGCACGAGGTTCAAGAACAGCACCAGAAAGAATATGCGCGCCAACTTCGGAGCCTTTTTCCACGACACACACAGAAAGATCGGGTAAATTGTTTTCAATTGCGAGTTGACGGATTTTGATTGCGGCAGAAAGACCAGATGGCCCTGCGCCAACGATCACGACATCAAACTCCATCGATTCACGTTCGATGTGCTCCATGTAGGACTCCTCATATTGCTTAAAGGTGGCAACCAAAAGCGAAAACTGGTGCTGCCATGAGTGTTCTTTGGGGTAGATTCAAATATTTTCAGTTAGTATAGATTTGAACCGTGTTCAGTCCATTGACTGAGAGGGCTGTATTTTCTGTCAAATAGGGCATAAAAGCGATGGCAAATCAAAAGATTTCACCCGATATGAACAAAAAAACGTCAAGTAGTGATAATAAAAATTTTATGCAGATTACTCAATACTTAAAAGATGGACAGCAAAGTCACAAAAGGTCAATTCCCCCTCTTGACCAGTGGCATCCAACACATTGTGGCAAAATGAATTTAGTCATAAAATCAAACGGAGAATGGTGGCACGAAGGTCAATTGATCACGCGAAAAAGCCTGATTGACCTGTTTTCCAGCGTGCTTTGGAAAGATAAAGATACATTTTATTTAAAGACGCCTGTCGAACAAATTGAGATTGAAGTTGAAGATGCACCGCTGCAAATCAATCAGGTGGATCAAGTCGAACTCAATGGGAAAAGCCATTTGCAGTTGACCACGACTCATGGTGATGTGGTGATCGTTGATGCTGAACACCCGATTTTTATGCAGCAGTATGCAGGTGAGTGGCGTGCTTATGTGCATGTCCGTTTTGGTTTAAATGCCCTGATTCAACGTCAGTGTTTTTATCATCTGATCGACTATGGAACACTCAGTGAAACCGAACACGGCGAGAGTATTTTGTCTTTACAAAGTGGTGATTTGCTCTTGCAATTACACAGTTGAGGTTTAAGCTTTACACATGAATTTGATTGCCATTTAAAGTCTGACCATGACCGCAATACAACCCAGACCACTGATTTCTCAGCCCATGCCTCAAGCCGATGCGCATGCCCCGATTGGAATTTTTGATTCAGGAATTGGCGGCTTATCGGTTGTCAAAGAAATTGCTCAGTATTTACCGAATGAGCGCATTATTTATTTTGCGGATACAGCCCATGTGCCTTATGGTTCGCGTTCTGGACAAGATATTCAGGAGCTGACAGCCCATGCGATTGAGTGGCTGTATCGTCAAGGCTGTAAAGCTGTAGTGGTCGCGTGCAATACCGCATCAGCGTTTAGTCTAGACTATTTGCGCGAGCACTATGGGGAAAATTTTCCGATTATTGGTTTAGTTCCTGCACTTAAACCTGCGGTTCTACAAACGAAAAGTAAAGTTGTGGCTGTTTTAGCAACGCCTGCAACCTTTCGTGGGCAGTTAATCAAAGATGTGATGCAACATTTTGCCGAACCAGCAGGTGTGAGTGTCATTACAGTGACTTGTTTAGAACTTGTTCCATTGATTGAAGCGGGACAGGAAATGAGTCCACGCTGTTTGGAACTCTTAAAACAATGTTTAAGCCCAGCCGCCGAGCAAGGCGCAGATTATTTGGTATTGGGATGCACCCATTATCCGTTTTTGACCGATGCCATACAGCATGTGTTTGGAGATCAGTTTAAGCTTGTCGATTCGGGTCTGGCTGTGGCACGCCAAACATCGCGTATGCTGATTAAACATGGCTTGCTCAATGATCAGCCGATTTTGGGAAAACAGATTATTTGCTATGCCAGTGGCGGAAAGACACAACAATTAAACACAGTCATTCAGCATTTAATGCCGTTACATTTACAATGGGAGATTGCAAATCTTATACTGTGATTTATACTAAAATCGCTGTTTTTTTGTTTGATTTATAAATCAAATTTGGCTCAGTTCTCATAGTACACTCAAGAGTATAATTATGGTCGATAAACGATACCAAGTGTTTATTTCTACCTCAGGGCAGGAAATGCTACCAGAGCGGAGTGTGTTGTGTCAGACCTTAGTCGGGATGGGATTTTTTGCTTGGGGGCTTGAACAAAGAACGCCATTAAGCACAAGTTTGGCGCGTCGGCAAATTGATGATTGTGACTATGTGATCATGCTGTTAGGCAATCATTATGGTGAACAATCCATGTCTGGCGTGAGTTATATGCAGCTCGAATATATTTATGCGATGAGTAAAGACAAACCGATTATTGCCTTTATTCATTCAGATCTTGAGTCGCGGCGCGATATTTTGCCGAAAGAACCCGAGATTGTGCAGGAAAAATTTCAGGCGTTTCGCCAAATTCTACAACAAGAAGTCGAGCATATTTTTTATTTTCGCAATGTCCGTGAACTTGAATTAACGGTGAGAATGAATATGTCCAATATGTTAATTCGTTATCCTGCACTGGGTTGGGTACGCCCACAAAATACACAAGCACTCAATGATGAAATTGCGGCATTGAAAGAAAAAATTAAAGGTTTAGAAGGTGAGTTGGAACAAAAAACACCTGATCCATTTTTGAATGTGCGTAAAGTGACCAGTCAGGATACCTTTGATTTTGAATATCAACTGCATGCTTATCAGGATGGTAATTTTAAAGAGTTAAAACTCAATCGCCAAATGACATGGCTGGAGATTTTACAACTTCTGTTTAAGGTCTTTAAAAATCAAACTCCAGAAGAATATTTTTCTATTCGGATCAATGATTATCTGAATGAAACAGGTTTGAAAGATGCTCAAGTTCAAATGCCAAGAGCACATGCAGTTGCACGTTCACAAATCAATTTCCGTGCTTTGCACAACATCAAACATCAACTCAAACAAAGCGACTGGATTACACCTGTTGGACGGGATGACCGTCAACGTGTGATGTGGCAATTTACCGAAAAGGGCAAGAATTTACTGGAAAAAATGACCGCCAGTAAAAATGCCTGAAGAGCTTATGATATGTTAGGCTGCATTCCTTTGCGCAATGAATGATAGGTTCACTGTGAAACCCAAGATCACTGTTATTTTAGCCAACTTAGGCACGCCCGATGCCGCGACTGTTCCTGCGGTACGTGCATTTCTCAAAGAGTTTTTATCAGACTCGCGTGTGATTGAAATTCCGAAATTGCTTTGGCAAATCATTCTAAGAGCGTTTATTTTACCATTTCGTCCAAAACGGGTGGCTCATGCTTATGCTTCGGTTTGGGGTGAAGACTCTCCAATGCGCGAAATCATGTTTCAGCAAGTGGAGTGGTTGAAACCGCGCCTTGAAGCTGCTTATCCCGAATTTGAGCTGAATATTGTGCCTGCCATGAGTTATGGCAATCCGGGACTAAAAGCACTTCTAAAAGAATTGCCACCGCAAGAACATCTTTTGGTTTTACCCCTGTTTCCGCAGTACTCAGCGACTTCAACTGCACCGCAGTACGATCAGTTAGCAGAATGGGTGATGCAGCAACGCAATTTGCCGGGTTTAACCATTATTCGGGATTATTATCAGCATCCACTGTATATTCAGGCGCTGGCTGAGAGCGTGCAGCAGTATTGGGCAGAGCATGGGCGTGCTGAAAAATTGTTGATGTCATTTCATGGCATTCCACAGCCCTATGCAGACAAGGGCGACCCGTATCCCGAGCGCTGTCATGTCACTGCCAATAAAGTTGCACAGGCTTTGGGTTTAACTCATGAACAGTGGGCAATCAGCTTCCAGTCGCGTTTTGGCAAGCAAGAGTGGGTAAAGCCGTATACCGATGCTTTACTAACCGAATGGGCACAACAAGGCGTGAAATCAGTCCAAGTCTTGAGTCCTGCATTTTCGGCGGACTGTTTGGAAACATTAGAAGAACTCGCTATTCAAAATGCCGAACTGTTCCAAAGCCAAGGTGGACAGTCGTATGCTTATATTCCTGCTTTAAATACTCAGCCACTGCATTTGCAGTTGTTTGAACAATTGTTGTCAGCGCATCTGACCGCTTTACAACAGACCTTTGCAAGTTACTGAGATTAAGAAATTATGCTTCAAGTTAAAATTGTCCCTGTCACGGCATTTGCACAGAATTGTTCAATCCTTTGGGATGCAGATACTAAACAAGCTGTATTGATTGATGCAGGTGGTGATGCGAAAAAATTGCAACAAGAAGTCGAAGCACTCGGTTTAACCGTACAAGCACTTTGGGTCACGCATGGACATCTGGATCATGTCGGGGCAGTTGGGGAATTGGCACGCGTGTGGCAAGTGCCCGTGATTGGTCCACAAAAAGAAGATCAGTTCTGGCTCGATGCGCTGCAAGACGTTTCAGCGCGTTATGGCTTCCCAATTCCTGAACCTGTAGAAGTGACACAGTGGCTTGAAGGTGGGGAAACTTTAACTTTGGGTGAGCATCAGTTTGAAGTGCGCTATGCACCAGGACACACACCTGGACATGTGATGTTCTACAGTGCCGAATATGGCTTGCTGTGGACGGGTGATGTGCTGTTCAAAGGTTCGATTGGTCGCACAGACTTTCCACGAGGCAATCATCAGCAATTACTGGATTCGATTCAACGGGAATGTTTTAGCTTGCCCGATGACACCCAGTTTATTTCAGGACATGGGCCAATCAGTACCATCGGACATGAAAAACAGTTCAATCCCTTTGTTGCCAGCAAAGCAGGTTAAGACCTGCTAAAACTCATCTTCTTGGCGAGAAATATCCGATTGCGGTGAGTCTTGAGTGGGTAGACGATAATCTTCGTTTGCCCATGCACCTAAATCAATCAATTTGCAACGCTCTGAACAAAATGGACGATAAGCATTATCTTCCCAGTGGCTCGGTTCACCGCAGCGTGGGCAAGGGAAAGTGCGAGGCATAAGTCACTCCTACAAAAGCGTTTTCGGGTAGGCATTTGGTCAAGCACTTGTTAGACTTGTGCCAATTTGTGAATAGTTTGATCTGATTATGCATCTTCGTCAATTTCAAGCCCAGCGTATGCAAGCCCCGCGTGACTTTCAGGCCATTGAAAATCTGCCTGTTTGTGTGGAAATCGGGGCAGGCAAAGGTAAACATGCTGTTTTGTTTAGCCAACAACAGCCTCAGTCGACGCTGTATGCAATTGAGCGGACGCGCGAAAAATTTGAAGCGATGCAAAAACAGCATCAATTGGCTGATTTAAACAATTTGTGTCCTGTTCATGCAGATGCGTTGCCGTGGATTACCCATGCGCTCTATCCTGCACAGGTTGAACAGTTCTTTATTTTGTATCCCAATCCTGAGCCGCATAACCCTGCACAGCGTTGGGTGAATATGCCATTTTTTGAGTTCATTTTGTCGCGTTTGCGGTTCGGGGGGCAAATTACCCTTGCCAGCAATATTCCTGAATATATTGAGGAAGCAGAGCAGAAACTCAAAGAAATCTGGAAATTACCCTATGAAAAACAGGTGATTGCGTCTGACTCAGCCCGCACACATTTTGAAGTGAAATATTTGGAACGTGGTGAATTGTGTCAGCAACTCATCATCCGTAAACCTGCGGATTACACCACGCGTTTTGACGATTTTATGCCGCTCTTGGGACAAAACCATGCAGGCTAAATCGGTGGCGATTGTTGGGGCAGGGCCTGCGGGTCTAATGGCTGCAGAAGTGTTGAGCCAGTTAGGTTATGCCGTTGAAATCTTTGAACAGATGCCTTCGGCAGCCCGTAAATTCCTGATGGCAGGTAAAACAGGACTCAATATTTCCCATGCCGAAGCTTTGCCTGAGTTTATCCAACGTTATGATCATGCCGATTGGTTGAAACCGTGGTTAGAGCAGTGGGATGCTACATGGATTCGCCAATGGATGGGTGACTTAGGCATTGAATCCTATGTCGGGACATCAGGGCGAATTTTCCCTGTAGAGATGAAAGCGGCACCGTTATTACGTGCTTGGCTGAAACGCTTAACTGAGGCGGGTGTGGTGTTTCATTATCGGCATCGTTGTGTCGACATTCAGTCTGAGCAAGTGTTGTGTTTTCAGCATACGCAAATGCCCGATGCACCTGTCATTCAACAGAAATTTTCCGCGATTATTTTAGCCTGTGGGGCTGTGTCTTGGTCGCGCTTGGGCAGTGATGGCGCATGGCAAGCATGGCTGAAACCTGAAGAAATTCAAACTTTTCAGGCGAGCAATGCAGGTGTGGAACGAACATGGTCAAGCTATATGCAGCCTGTGTTTGGTCAGCCTTTAAAGCGGGTTAAAGCTTGGGTCAATCAAGCCGAACAGGCGAGTATGGGTGATATTGTGATTACCCAATATGGTCTGGAAAGTGGACTGATTTATAAGTTGAATCGTGCCCTGCGACAGCAATCTTCCATGCAGCTTTACTTGGATGTGTTGCCTGAACTGACCCAAGCAGAATTGACTCATAAATTACAACCTCATAAAAAACAGTCGATGGCAAATATCTGGCGTAAAGCAGGTTTGGACGCTGCAAAAGCCAATTTAGTCCGCGAGCTTGTGCCGAAGACACTTTGGCAGCAACCCGAAGCATTGGCGGCTCAGATTAAGCAGCTTCCGATTGCGCTAACAGGTTTTCGTCCGATTGATGAAGCGATTAGTTGTGCGGGTGGCGTCAAGCAAGATGTTCTCAGTGATGCCTTACAACTCAAGCAGCATGCAGGTATTTTCTGTTGTGGTGAAATGCTGGACTGGGATGCGCCAACGGGCGGTTATTTGCTGACAGCATGTTTTGCGACAGGACGTGCAGCAGCACAAGGCGTGGCGCAGTTTTTAAGCTAAAGCCTATCTATTTTTGTTATGCTAACGCCACGATAAATACAACATGAAGGAAGAAAAATGTCTGAAACCATCTATCATGGCAGTTGTTTATGCCAAGGCATTCAATACGAAGTGCACGGTGCAATTGGCGATATTGTTGAATGTCATTGCCAACGTTGCCGCAAAGCCAATGGTAGTGCTTATGCTGCCAATGCCCCGATCCGTGTTGCAGACTTTAAAATTGTGCAAGGTGAGCACTTACTGAAAAAATACCAATCCACCGCCACCACACAACGTTGTTTCTGTAGCGAATGTGGCTCACCGATTATCAGCGTAAAAGAAGAAACACCAGACCTGTATCGTTTACGCATTGGTACACTCGACACCGCGCTCACGCAAAAACCAACCATGCATATTTTTGCTGCCTCAAAAGCAGAGTGGGATGAAATTTGTGATGAATTGCCACAGTATGCAGAACGCCCTTAAAAAGATCGGGAAAAACAATTTTTCATGGGATTGAAAGATCGTCTAAGATAAGTCCATCGGGAGATGGCATTCCTCCTGTCACAAACCGCCGTATCGGCTAATGATGCCTACGCCACCCTTCATCAATGACAGGGTACGTAGGTTTCGTGTGCGTACTCTGTTTAAGGAGTACTTTAATGTTCTTTTTATTCTCATCATCTACTCTTTTAGATTTGTGCTAAAGGAGAGTCAAATCTATGTATTATTCGCTGATCTCGATTGCGCTTGGTTCAGTATTTGGCGCATGGACACGTTGGTTTGTGGGCTTAAAACTCAACTCAATTTATCCGGATATTCCACTTGGAACCGTTGCAGTTAATTTGGTGGGGGGCTTTATTATTGGCTTTGCCATTTCATTTTTTGCACACAGCAGCTTAAGTCCAAACTATAAATTATTTGTGGTGACAGGCTTCTGTGGAGCTTTAACCACCTTTTCAACATTCTCGGCTGAAATTATCAGTTTATTGCAAAATGGCAAATTCAGTTTGGCCTGTTTAGCAATCTCGCTTCATTTAATTGGTTCATTGTTGTGTACATTTTTGGGAATGGCTGCACATCATTATTTAACCGCACAGGCTTAAGTTGGAGATCGTTATGCAAGGTTATTTACTGCGTTTTTATACTGAACAAAGAGTACAGTATCGTGGCAAACCACTCTCAAAATGGTTACTCAGCGTTGCTCAGCAATTTAATATTCAGGGTGCAACCGTATTAAGCGCACTTGAAAGTATGGGGCGACAAGGTGAAATTCATTCGAGCCATTTCTTTGAGCTTACGGATCAACCGATACAGGTGGAATTGATTGTCACCGCACAGCAAGCCGAACAATTGTTGGATTATGTGCAGCAGCAAGAGCTGTCTTTGTTTTATGTCAAAATCCCTGTGGAATTTGGTTCATTGGGGCAGTTGTCATAAAAAAGCAAGCGAGAAGCTTGCTTTTTACAACACTAAAGTCAGTGTTATTTTGCTGCTAAAGCCTGACCTTCAAATTTAATTCCTGACCAGCCATGTTGCATAAACTGACGGATATTTTGGTGATCTGTGCCTTCAGGTGTTGCCAATACAGAAGCATAGTGCTCTGCAAACAAGGCTAAGGTATCTTGTGGATTTAATTCATTGAGCTGAGCAAATGAAAATACTTTCGCGCTGCCTTGATTTTCAGTGCTGGCATTGTGCTGAGCACCATTTTGAAATGCAGTCGGTGTATGTGTGTAGTGTTGTTCAATGAATGCAATCACATCTGCAAATTTTGCTTGACCGTTTTTGAGTTGCTCTAGAAGAACCTGAGCCATAATAACCTCGAAAAATATTTAAAATGCAGCGCAGCATAGCATTGTTTACAGACATAAAAAAAGAAGCCTAAAAGGAGGATATATTTTTAGGCTTCAAAGTTAAATCAGCATATTCCTGTTAACTTAAAGCGGGATTAATCAGTGTTTAAGAGATGTATCCGATGGTATTGAAATCTGTTGTTGAGCATCAGGAACCAGTTGATTAAATAGGCTGTTTAAATTGTCATTGACTTTTAAATGTACCAAATTCCAATAATGCCCCGTAAAAGTTCGATTCAGCATCAAAGTATTTGGCGATGGCTTAAAAATATGCCAATACTTTAAAGACGGTTTCATGAGCAGCATCCCATCATGATGCGCACTATTTTTAGCAAAATCATAATGATGGGTTAAAGGACGTAATAATACTTCAAGCCATTCCAAATAAAGCTCAGGCGGAAAGCATTGCTTTTCAGTCAAGACATTCAACTCAGCTAAGATATCTTCAAGTAAGCGGATATTGCCATGTCGCGCAGCATAGATCAGCTTTTGGAAAGCCTCTACCTGTAGCTGATCGAGTTGTTTCACACCGCCATAGTCATAAATAATCACGCTACCATCAGGGCGAAAAGCCAAATTGCCTGGGTGTGGGTCACAGTGAAAACGTTTGAGATAAAAAATTTCCTGTCCCATTGCAGTAAACAAACGTTTGCCCAATTCATTTCGTAATTCTTGTGACCATGTACTGGCATGGTCAATACTGTCACCTGCTTCAAAACTCAGGGTCAAAATATGTCGGGTGGAATACTCTTTAAATACCTGAGGAATGATAATTTTCTGATCTAAATTTTGATGAAATGCCCGAGCAATTTCAAGATTTTGGGCTTCAAGTTCATAATTTAACTCGTTCGACAGACTCTCTTGAATTTCCTTAAATAATTGATCTTGCAGTTCTTTATCAATTTTGAGCATGCCCATCATACGTAGAGCCAAGCGGATTTGCTTTAAGTCACTTTCACAGGCAACATCAACCCCTGGATACTGAACCTTAACAATAACCTCCTGCCCATTTTTAAGAATGGCACGGTGTACCTGCCCAATCGATGCTGCGGCAAAAGGTGTTTCGCTAAATTCGTTAAAAACTTGCTCTAAAGCTTGTCCAAGTTCATTTTCAACCTGCGTGCGAATTTCACTAAAGGCAACAGCAGGGGCTTGGCGTTGTAGTTTACTAATCGCATTGGCGACTTCAGGAGGGAAAACATCTTTATATTGAGAGGCAATTTGCCCTACTTTCATAGCAGCGCCTTTCATTTGCCCAAGCGTATCTGCAATTTGTACACCAATCTCCTGAAACAGCTTGGACTTTGCTGCGTGTTTTTGTTCTTCATCGGCACTCAGGCTTTTAAGTGTGTTAGAAACAGTTTTCGTGGCAATACTCGCTGTCATCCCTGCAAGTTTTAGAAAACGCCGTGTCGGGGAATTTGCTGAATTTGCCATACGGGCAGTATCCTTATCGTTGTTGTATTGGATTTATGATAGAGCGCTTTAGGCTGAAGTGTGATAGAAAATTGTTAAGCTAAAATTGTTGATCTGCTTGTACAGTTCGCCCACGTCCTGTTTTTTTAGCACGATAGAGTGCCTGATCAACCGTTGCCAGTAGGTGAGTTAAATTGCACTGTGCTTTTTCAACAAGGACGACACCCGCACTATAATTGAGTTCAATTGGTTGGCGCTGATAACTCAATGGATTCTTATTTAAAATAATTCTTAATTTTTGATCAAAAGCCAGTGCTTCATCCAAACAAGTTGCCCGCATGATCAATAAAAATTCTTCTCCACCAAAACGTCCAACCGTGAGCATTTGATGTTGCTGAGAGCGGAGTAGGCGGCTAAAGTGAATTAAGCTTTCATCGCCTGCCAGATGTCCCCATGTATCATTGATACTTTTAAAATGATCAAGATCGAGCATAAACACACAAAAAGGCAGTTGTGCTTGCTGTTGTTCAGGTTCAGCCTTGAGCAGTTGCTCAAGCTGATGCAAAATTTCATCACGATTAAAGCATTGGGTTAAGCCATCAATACTGGCACGGGTTTTGAGGATTTTTTCAGCTTTACGCTGCTCGGTAATATCAATGCCAAAATTCAGTGTAGTTTGATCAGGCAAAAGTAACTGTGCCCATAAAGTGGTCAGGATACTGCCATCACGGCGTAGGGGATTCCACTCACTGAGTTTTTTTGAGCCGACGTGTTGAGCCGCTTGTTGTAGAACTTGATCACGATATTTTTTGTCAGGATAAAACAATTTAAGCGGTTGTTGAAATTGTTGTAATTCGGCTTTAGACCAACCAAATACGCGTTCGCACTGTTTATTCCACATCACGATTTTTTCTTGTTCATCAAGTGCATAAATCATGATGGGTGCATCATCGACAATATCTTGATAAAACTCACGAATATTTAAAGATTTGAAAAAGTTATTTTTTAAGCTAGCCCGTTCTGAAAAATATAAACGAATAATATTAAGTAGTAAGGTAAATTCAGTCCCGAGCAATAGCGCTTGTGCTTGCGGTGTCGCAAACTGAAAATATAAATAAATACTGGCTAGATTCTCACGGGTTGTTAGCTGAAATGTCACTTTCGATACATAGGCTGACGACGTTGGATTGATTGGCAGATTACTGGCAATAGATGAATGATGTGAATGAAAATGTTGCTGACTGATATAGTGTTGGCTTTGTTGTTCTGAAAATAGGCTGTTAGAAGCAGAAAAGAAATGTGATTCATCCCAAGAATGATATTGCTCACATAACCATGCATCTGTAGCGTGCAGGGCATCCGCGCAGTGCTGCAATAAGCTCAATGGTGTGATGCTTTGCTGAATCGCATCAGTTAATTGGCTCACCAAAGATAAAAGCTGTATGGAATCAGTAGCACATATCGGGGCACGCATTCTAATTTATTCTGACCTGAGGGGGGAGATCTGTTATAGCCACGCATCCATGGATCTATTTCTCTATGCTTTCGATTGTAATGGATATAGTTGTAATAATGAATAATAATTGTTCATAAAAATATGGGATAGTGTGAATGTCATCACGCTTCATCTAACTATTTTATCTTGACCCGATCTAAATTAAAAAAGCCACACAATCGTGTGGCTTTTTCATCGATCACGCGACTTAAGCTTGACCTTCTGCAGCTGCCATTTCAGCACGTTGCATGTTGGCTTCAAACTCTGCGTCAAAGTTGATCGGAGTCAATAGCAATTGAGGGAAGCTACCTTTAGTCACAAGGTCATTCACCGCTTCACGTAGGAATGGGAACAAGATATTTGGACAGTATGCACCTAAAATGTAAGGTAGACGTTCATCTTCTACACCACTAATGAGGAAGATACCTGATTGAGTAACATCAACTAAAAATGCAGTTTCATTGGCATTTTTTGCTTCAACAACCACTTTTAATGAAACTTCGTAGTGCGTTGGATCAATCTTTTCAGCAGCAGAAGATAGATTAATATTGAGTTCAGGTTGCCATTCTTGAGTAAAGACTTGTGCACCAGGAACTTCAAAAGAAACATCTTTAGTATAAATACGCTCTAGAGCTAATTGAGCTTGTTGTTCTTCACTCATTTTAAGTTAAATCCTTCGTTGGGTAAAAATTATGCAAGTAATGGGTCAAGTTTGCCATCACGCTCTAAAGCATAGAGCTGATCAAACCCGCCAATAAATTGATCATTAATGAAAATCTGTGGCACAGTACGATGATTGGTGCGTTGCATCAATTCGACACGGACTTCAGGTGCTTCATTTGAAAGATTGATTTCTTTAAAAGCAACGCCTTTGCGCTCAAGTAACTGTTTTGCACGAATACAGTATGGGCAAACGCTTGTTGAATAGATTACGACTTCAGCCATCATATTCTCCTCTGAATTATTTTTTCGCTTTAACAAGCGGTAAGCCTTGTGCTTTCCAGTTTGCAACGCCACCATCTAAACGATAGCTGTCAGCATGCCCCACTTGTTGTAAAGCACTGCCTGCAACCTGACCCAAATTACAAATAAACACCAATGGACGATCTGAGCTTTTCAGCTCTTCAAGATGGCTTGCAATTTGACTGTAAGGAATGTTACGGCTACCACTGATATGACCTTCACGGAAATCTTTAGCATCACGTAAATCGATGAGAATGGCATTTTTAACTTTGACTAAAATACCAAGGGATTGTGGGGAGATTTTTCGACCACTACGGCGTCCTTCAAATACAAAGAACAGCACGATAAGAACGGCAAGAATACCAAATAAGAAGGGGTGATTCCCCATGAATTCAAACCAACGTTCCACAATTCACCTTATGACCATCAAAAATTGAGCTAGAGTATAGCTTATATTAATAGTGATCAAAAACCTCGCTTCAAGGGTAAAACTCAACAAACTTAATTTTTTTGTTGAGCTTCTTGAATCTCGTCACACAAACGTAAAAAGCTTTCTAGGCGGCGGGGCAGGATTTCACCTGCGGAAGCCGCTTTTTGCAAGGAGCAGTTTTTCTCATGCTTATGGGTACAGTTACGGAACTGACAGGTGCCTAACAAGTTGAAAATCTCAGGGAAACCATGCTCAACAGCATCGAGAGTTAAATGCCAAAGCCCAAATTCACGGATGCCCGGAGAGTCAATTAAAGCACCTGTTTCACCAAAACTAATCAAACGGGTTGAAGTCGTGGTGTGCTGACCCAGAGCTGAGTTTTCGGAAATAATATTGGTTTTTTGTGCCGCTTCAGGGGCAATTGCATTAATCAGTGAGCTTTTACCAACGCCTGATTGACCGACAAAAGCCACGGTTTCATTGTCTAAACGCTGTGCTAGCGTTGAAATATCACCCGTAGAACAGGTGTGTAGGATTTCATATCCTAAAGCCTGATATTCGGCAACAAGATCTAAAATAGGATCATTATCTTGAAGTAAGTCAGTTTTATTGAGCACCAATAACGCAGGAATTTCTGCATTTTGACACGCCACCAAATAACGGTCGATCAACATGGGTGCAACTTCAGGCAGAGGTGAAAAGACAATCACAATGAGGCTGACGTTGGCTGCCACAGGTTTAACCTTGTGATAACGGTCAGGGCGGGTCAGTAAAGACTGGCGCTGATGAATCGCAGTGATAATGCCTAAACCTGTATTGGGGTCGGCTTGCCATTTGACCCGATCGCCCGTCACTAACAGTTCTAAATTGGTGCGGGTATGACAGCGCCACACGCTGCCCACTTCAATCGGTTTCCAAAATGGTTCTGGTTCGCCTTCAGCAACAACAGGTTTTTCAGGATGTGGCTCAGGGGTAGAGAGTGCTTTAACTTCGAGCTGGCGTCCATAATGTTGCACCACCAAACCTTCAAGATCATTGGATGTATCAAGATCTTCTTGGCGTGATTGATGCTGTTTTTGAATCCGTCGCTGTTGTTGTTCAGTTAAGCGACGTTTACGGATGAGAGCCATGCATATCCTAAAGACCAACCGAAGAGAATGGCAAAAATAGCATGAAGCCCCGATGAATTACAGCGAAGTTGCGAGAAATTTGCTAATATTGGGGTTTTCAGATAGATAAGAATTGATCACATGAGCAGCACCCCAGATACACGTTTGATTTGGATTGACCTCGAAATGACAGGTCTGGATACAGATAATGATCAAATTATTGAAATTGCAACAATTATTACAGATGATCATTTAAACGTGCTAGCTGAAGGCCCTGTGCTTGCCGTGCATCAATCAGACCCAATTATTAATGCAATGGATGAGTGGAATACCCGCCAACATGGTCAATCAGGTTTGATTAACCGTGTACGCCGTAGCCAACTGACAGCGCGTGATGCCGAAGTTCAGACCATCGAATTTTTGAAAAAGTGGGTCAACCCAAAAGCATCGCCAATGTGCGGGAACTCAATTTGCCAAGATCGCCGTTTCTTGCATCGTCTGATGCCTGAGCTAGAACAATACTTCCACTATCGTAATTTAGATGTGTCTTCTGTTAAAGAGTTGGCAAAACGCTGGCGTCCAGAGATTATGTCAGGCTTGAAAAAAGAAGCCTCACATTTGGCTTTAGATGACATTCGTGACTCGATTCGTGAGTTGAAATATTATCGTGAATATTTTTTCATCATGAATAAATAATCTTTAGAAACCTGCCCAAGCGGCAGGTTTTTTATGACTGAAAGAAACAGATTTGCTCTCTAGAAAAGCATTTGAAAATACGCCAATATATTGAAAAGGTCGAAGCTTTGAGTTGTTATTGAGCAACAATTTCACAATACACGACTGCCGAAAATGGCATATTAATTGCTCAATTTTTCAGTAAACACTCAAACTTAAAGGATGATGTCGGCCGATCAAATATTGAATAATCTGTGGTTATCATGGAGGTTACACGGCAAGTTTGAATATTTTTCTAGATTTCTTTTTTAGTGCGACACAAGACGTTTTTCATTATCTATAGTTTCTTTGGTTTTCTCACTATTGAACCCTCTCCAAGAAAACGCTCAATCAAAATAATCAAATTCAAGATTTGGAGTCCGATTATGCGAAAGATAGATAAACCTCTTATTTTAGAGGACGTAGAATATAAGCGAAGTATTCACAACCAACTCGATAAGGAATGGAGTTGGTTGAATCCCGACTGTGCCGATATTGATCAGCCTGCCAATTATTATGAAAGTTCTCTGGCGGACTGGCAGTGTTTCGACACCCTGAGTAGCGATCAAGAATGTGATGTTGTGGTGATTGGTGGTGGATTACTCGGCTCATCAACAGCATTACATTTATCCGAAATGGGTGTAGACACCATTTTGGTGGAAAAAAACCGTATTGGCAGTGCCGCTTCAGGACGCAATGGTGGACAACTCACCCCAGGCTTGGCACGTTGGGAAGCTTCGGAAATGCTTGAGCACATGAGCGTAGAAGATGCCAAAAAACTTTGGCGTTTTACTGCCGATGAAGCCATGCAACTCATTGATGACATTATTGATAAATATGATTTGTCCCTAGACCGTAAGCAGGGGCATATCACAACCGCAGTACATGAAGGGCATTTGATTGCGCTGACTCAAGGTGCAGATGCTCGAAAATTCCTTGGCGAAGATCACACAAAAATCATAGGCAAACATGAAGTACATAACTATGTAAACAGCGAAGCGTATCATGGTGGGCTAATCGATAGTTTAGGTGGACAAATTCACCCGTTGGCACTAACTCGTGGTTTAATTTATGGCTTCTCTAAAAATGGTGGTCAGGTTTTTGAGCAGACAGAAGTTATAGAATTAAAAACGCAGGCTGATGGTGTCTATGTGCATACGACACATGGCGTGATTAAGGCACGTAAAAGTGTGGTACTGGCAGTTCATCATGCCTCGTTTAAATTGCTAGAGTCGCATAATCACACCACGATTCCATTATTCACTTATGTGTGTACCACAGCACCTTTAGAGATGGATTTAAAGGACATCATTCCTTCTGACTATGCAGTTTACGATACTCAATTTGCACTGGATTTTTATCGAGGGGTGTCAAAAAATCGTTTGTTGTTTGGTGGGGAGGGTACAGGAACCTGCTGGAATCCACATCGTGCCTATCAGTATTTACAAAGACGGATTCATCACGTTTTTCCACAATTAAAATCTGTGGAACTCGACTTTGTCTGGAGCGGGGAAACCGATCTTACTTATAATGGTGCAACCGATTGTCGTAAGTTTGGCGAGCGTTACCCAATTTATGCGGTACATGGCTGGAGCGGACATGGTGTGGCGCAAACCGTGCGAATTGGCAAAGCTATTGCGCATGATTTTATTGGCGTGTCACATGATTATGAAATGCTGACCAAAATTCCACATAAAGACATTTTATTTGGTCGGGAACTTGCTCCTTTTGCGATTCCTTTGGCAAAAGGTGCCTATGAAATCAATGCTTTTTTTAACCCAGCCAAACTGATTTCTTTCTAGGTCAGTTAGTCGGAAATTTAAAAAACCGCCGTGAATGGCGGTTTTTTCTTGGATTGAAATAAAAATATTAGAAATTCTGTAATTAATCTTATGTTTTTAATTTTTAAAGATATAACTCAAAATATCGTTACAAAAATACATCGTAAAATCTATATTCAATCAGCGTTAATGATTAAAATTGAAGGGTATCCATTTAAATATAACAATGAGTTCAATGATGCAAAGTAATAACCCTATTTTAACGCGTGTAGAAACCTACAGCGATTATCGGCACCCGATGACCATTCAGGGTGCTGTTAACAAGTCAGTCATGCTCACCTGTATTGCCGCGGGTTTAGGTCTCGTATTCTTTTTCTACTGCGCGATGAGCATGAATTTTGGTTTAGCCAGTGTGGGTGCAATGGTCGGTGCCATTGGTGGTTTTATTTTGGCACTGATTACCACTTTTAAACCAGAAACAGCCCGTACACTCGCAATTCCTTATGCTTTGTTTGAAGGTGCATTTCTAGGCGGGATCTCCTTTGTGTTCCAAGCCAAATATCCTGGCGCACCATTACAGGCATTATTGGCAACTTTCGTCACCACACTGGTGTTGTTTGGTCTGTATAAAATGCGGATCATTCGTGCGACTGAAAAATTTAAGGCGATTGTGCTTTCAGCAACTTTAGCGATCTGTATTGTGTTCGTCGTACAAATGATGATGAGCATGATTTTTAGCTCAAGTATTCCTTATGTATTTGAAAGTAATGTATTAGGTTTGGGTTTTGCTGCATTTGTTGCAATCATTGCATCTTTAAATCTGATTTTAGACTTCGATTTGATTGAGAATGCCGCCGCTCAGCGCGCACCACAAGCATTTGAGTGGACCTGTGCCATTGCATTATTGGCAACTTTGGTCTGGATGTATATTTCATTTTTACGTCTGATCGGTATGTCACGCGATTAATGCACTGTATTTTTAATAAAAAACGCACCCGAAATCAGGTGCGTTTTTTATGGGGAATCGTAAAAATAGGCGCATTATGCAATTTCTAAAAGTCTGAAGAATTGGCATTATGCATGTATAAATCATCTTGATGAGAGAAAATTCATGGCAGGACTATTAGCAGGAAAACGCTTTTTAATTGCTGGTGTTGCAAGCAAACTATCCATCGCATTTGGTATTGCTCAAGCCTTGCACCGTGAAGGTGCTGAATTAGCATTTACTTACCCAAATGAAAAACTAAAAAAACGTGTGGATGAATTTGCTGAGCAATTTGATTCAAAATTGGTGTTTCCTTGTGACGTTGCTGTAGATGCAGAGATTGATCAAGCATTTGCTGATCTTGCAAAGCACTGGGATGGTTTAGACGGTGTGGTTCACTCAATCGGTTTTGCACCAGCGCATACACTCGATGGTGACTTTACTGACGTAACTGACCGTGAAGGCTTCCGCGTTGCACATGACATTAGTGCGTATAGCTTCATCGCGATGGCGCGTGCTGCTAAGCCATTGTTACAAGCACGTCAAGGTTGTTTGTTGACGTTGACTTACCAAGGTTCTGAGCGCGTAATGCCGAACTACAACGTGATGGGTCTGGCGAAAGCATCTTTAGAAGCGGGTGTACGTTACTTGGCATCAAGCATGGGCGTTGACGGTATTCGTGTGAATGCGATCTCTGCTGGTCCAATCCGTACTTTGGCAGCTTCTGGTATTAAATCTTTCCGTAAAATGTTAGATGCCAACGAAAAAATTTCTCCACTTAAACGCAACGTCACCATTGAAGAAGTGGGTAATGCTGCGTTGTTCCTATGCTCACCTTGGGCTTCAGGGATTACAGGTGAAATCATGTATGTTGATGCAGGTTTCAATACTGTGGGTATGAGCCAATCAATGATGGATGACGAATAATTTTTAAAATTATTTCGCCCATAAAAAAATCAGCTCTTTTGAGCTGATTTTTTTATGTCTTGAATCTTTAATTAAACAAAGGCTTACCACAAAGTTCGGCAACGGCTTGTAAACACAAATCTTCGGGATTTTCTTCAGAAGCACCTTTAATTGCAGCATCAATTCGAAGTAATAAGCCTGACCAAGCTAAAAAACGTTGTGCCGAAAGTCGACGTAGGGCTTGTTGATATAAAGAAACACGGGTTTTCCAGATGCCAAGCTGTAGTGCATTTTGCGGTTGCTCATAGAGTTGCATTAACAAACGCATTTCTTTACTGATTGACCATAAAATCAGACTCATGGCTTCACCAGTAGCGAGTAAGTACTGATAAATTTTCACCGACTGAGCAAAGTCACCTTGTAGCATGCTGTCATTTAGATCATAAGTGCTATAGCGTGATTGGTCTTGTAGACACTGATAAAGTTGCTCAATTCCGATGTGCTGTAAGTCGGGAAAAGTATCACTTACGCGAATCAAACTGTTTTTAGCCGCCAGCAAGTTGTGCTCATGATGTTCAAGCAACCATTGCCACGCATCCTGATTTAAAGTGATGCCGAGTTTGTCGGCTTCTGTTGCTAAAATACGTTGACGGTCTTGCGGGTAATTGGCTTGCAAAGAAACCAATACACCATTGGCTTCAATGGTCTGAAAAAAACTGGATTTTAGGCTTTGTGCATCTTGTTTGGGCATCACCACAACAAGCAGGTTCTGCTCATTGTATTGCAGGTATTCTTTAAGTAGCTTGAGTCCTGCTGCATCGGGCTTAATATTGCCATGTGCTTCAATTGCCAGTTGCTGAGAAAAGAGCGACAGGCTATTTAGCGCATTAAAGACATTTTTCCAGTCCTGAACACTGTGAATTTCATAGCGTTGTCGTTCAATTTCCTGACTTTGCCAATGGCGGCGCAGAGCATCGAGCAGGTTTTGTTCAAGCAAAGGTTCTTGACCTTGCATGACCCAAGCACCCTGTGCTTCGTGGACACGTTTGAGTGCTTGTAGGTAGTCGAGCTTCATAACAACAGCAAATTAAGGCGCTGTTGACGCAGGGTGAGCAGGCTGAATCTGAGGTAGGCGATTGGTCGAAATTTGACGCGCCATTTGTTGAGCCACATCGTCAATCAAATTGCTAATTACAGAATCTTGTTCATTATCATCAACGTTGACTGTGGCAACATTGTACTGATAGCTTTTTACACCGTTGATGGTACGTGGAGCAGTGACAGGATTGCCTTGTGCATCCTCAATTTGGAAAGTGACATTTAAATGTAAAATCACCTCAGCAACACGACCGCTGAGTTTTTGACGACGATAGTTGTAGTCTAAGACGTGTAAGGTATAGGCTTCTTTAGCATCATCAAACTGAATACCATAACCCGATAAATAGGTTTTTAACTTGGTTTGTAAGGTGTTCCCTTGAGGAATCAAATTATTATTACTGTCGGTGACATGAAGCGCTTCACTTGGTAAGTTCAACTTCATGTGTGGGTATGCAACAGGCATTGAGGTCGGGCTGAGACCTTTTAAATGAAAGCCACAGCCGACTAAGCTTGCACTTAGACCAAGAGTTAAAACGACAGATGCTAAACGTGGGACTAAGTGCATGCGTATTCCTCAACTAATTAAACGACTAAGTTCACCAATTTGTTTGGTACAACAATTTCTTTCTTGGTTTCACCCGTTAAGAATTGTTGAACTTCAGGTAAAGCTTTGGCTTGTGCCAATAAATCTTCTTTAGAAATATCAACACTTACTTCTAATTTACCACGAAGTTTACCATTGACTTGTACCACAATCGTTTGTGTATTACGGGTCAATGCTGACTCGTCAACACTTGGGAATGCTGTTGTGGTTAAGTCGATACCAAACTGAGCCAAAATGGTTTGGCTTAAGTGCGGTGCAAATGGTGCGAGTAAAGTCAGTAAGGTAATCACAGCTTCACGTGCAACCGCTGCATCGTTGTCTGATTTTACTTCAAACTTGGTAATTGCGTTAAGCAATTCCATTTGAGCGGCAATCGCTGTGTTAAATGCATAACGACGCTCAACGTCATCACCCACTTTGGCAATGGTTTCATGTACTTTACGACGCAAGTCTTGTGCTTCTTTAGATAAGTTCGCTTTATCCAGCGCAACAGTTGCATAACCTTGCTCAAAGAAGTTACTGCTTAAACGCCATACACGTTTCAAGAAACGGTTTGCACCTTCAACACCTGCATCTGACCATTCAAGAGATTGATCGGGTGGAGCAGCAAACATCATGAAGACACGTGCAGTATCTGCGCCATACTGGTCAATAATCGCTTGTGGGTCAACACCGTTATTTTTCGATTTTGACATTTTTTCCTGACCGCCAATGATTACAGGCTGACCATCTGCTGTGTATGTTGCAGACAGGATACGACCTTTTTCATCACGCTCAAGTTCAACATCAGCAGGGTTAAACCATGTTTTCTTGCCAGACTCATCTTCACGGTAGAAAGTGTCTGCCAACACCATGCCTTGAGTCAGCAAGTTGGTAAATGGCTCGTTGCCTTGTACCACACCTTCATCACGCATTAATTTGTGGAAGAAACGTGCATAAAGTAAGTGCAAGATTGCATGTTCTACACCGCCAATATATTGGTTTACAGGTAACCAAGTTTGCGCAGCTTCAGGTTTGATCATGCCATCGGTGTAATCTGGTGACGCATAACGTGCGTAATACCAAGAAGACTCAACAAAAGTATCTAGGGTATCGGTTTCACGTTTTGCGGCTTTTCCGCAACATGGACAAGTGGTTTCGTAGAATTCAGGCATTTTTGCCAATGGGTTACCAGAACCATCTGGAACAACGTCAGTTGGCAAGATCACTGGAAGTTGTTCTTCAGGAACAGGCACTTGACCACAATCATCACAATTGATCATTGGGATTGGGCAACCCCAATAACGTTGACGAGAAACACCCCAGTCGCGTAAACGGAACTGAACTTTTTTGTTGGCTAAAGTTTGTGGTTCTAGTTTTGCAAGGAAAGCATCGAATGCTGCTTGGAAGCCTAAACCATCAAACTCACCTGAATTAACCAGTTTACCTTCTTTTGAGCCGTACCATTCTTGCCATTCAGTTGCATTGAATGCAGTGTCATCTTTACCTTGAGCATCAATCACTTGCTTGATTGGTAAGTTGAATTTATTGGCAAATTCAAAATCACGCTCGTCATGCGCAGGAACCGCCATTACTGCACCAGAACCGTAAGTCATCAGAACGTAGTTTGCGATCCAAACTTCAACATTTTCACCTGTTAAAGGGTGTTTTACGAATAAACCAGTCGCACGACCTTTTTTCTCAGCCGTAGCAAGATCTGCTTCAGCAACTGAACCATGACGACATTCTTCAATAAATTCATTGAGTTCAGGGCGAAGCTCAGCCGCTTTTTTCGCTAAAGGATGGTCGGCTGCAACAGCAACATAAGTCACACCCATTAACGTATCTGGACGTGTGGTATATACCATCAAGCTGTCTACATAAATGCTTTCATCGGCAGAAGGGAAAATGATTTCCATACCTTCTGAACGACCGATCCAGTTACGTTGCATGGTCACAACTTGTTGCGGCCAACCTGCTTTTAATTGTTCTAAATCATCGAGTAATTCTTGCGCATAGTCAGTAATGCGGAAGTAGTACATTGGAATATCACGTTTTTCAACCAATGCACCTGAACGCCAGCCGCGACCATCAACCACCTGTTCATTGGCAAGGACGGTTTGATCGACTGGATCCCAGTTGACCGTTGAAGATTTACGGTAAATTAAGCCTTTTTTATACAACTGAACAAATAGCCATTGTTCCCAGCGATAGTATTCTGGTGTACAGGTCGCAATTTCACGATCCCAGTCAATTGCAAGACCTAAGCTTTTTAATTGATTACGCATGTAATCGATATTTTCAAATGTCCATTTTGCGGGTGCAACTTTGTGTGCAATCGCAGCATTTTCCGCAGGCAAACCAAACGCATCCCAACCCATCGGTTGTAGGACTTGTTCACCTTTTAAACGGTGGAAGCGGCTGATGACATCCCCAATGGTATAGTTACGCACATGACCCATATGCAGTTTGCCACTTGGATAAGGGAACATCGACAGAATATAACGATGTTTACCTTCTACCGTGTCAGCAACTTTAAAGACTTTGCGATTTTCCCAATCTTGTTGGACTTGTGGTTCAATCGCACTGGCTTGATATTCAGGGTCAATATGAGGTGTAGTCATAAACGTAATAAGAACAATGTGAAAATAGTTTGTGGCAAAGCATAGCGCAAAATGCACCTAAAAGTGAATTTTGCGCAAGAAAATATCCTCTGTTTATCCGTAAATTTTCACAAACAGCAAAAAGCAGACGGGTTTTACCCTTTACTGAGCAGGAGCTTCTTTGACTTGAGGTGCATTTTGTGGTGCTGGTGGTGTAGGGGATGGTGCTTGGCTTGCAGGTGGTGTGGTTTGAACAGGGGCTTTTTGTTGCGTATTGCTGCTTGGTGCTTGGGTTGTTTTCGTTGTCGCATTTTCGTTGCTTGGTGTCACAGGTGCTGTATTTCTCCAACCATAAGTTTTTATTTTACCACGGGTTTTAACGCCTTTAACTTTTGGTGGCGGTGTTGTGGTGTAATGCGTTGAGCCATGTGAATCTACCCATTTATAATAATCTTGCTGTGCAAAACTGGTCGTTGTAAATCCTAAAAAACTTAATCCGATAAGACTGGCGATGATGCTGTGTTGTGCTGCTTTCATAAGGAAACCTTAAGTCATTTTTAGTTGAAAAAGCTGATTAAATTTTAACGTGTTTTTTTGTGGTAAAGATGAATTTTTATCGAGAGTAAATTATTTTAAATGCCAAAAATGCAAAAGGTAAATAGCATCAATTGATGCTATTGATGAAAAAAATCATAGAAGCCTTGACAATCTTGGATTAAACCACAAAAATGCTACACTTATTTATCTGATCACCCTTCGGATAATTAAACGAATTGTGCAATAGGCATATCTCTCTAGCCGAGCTATATGTTGAATTAAAAATATGTTTATCCCAGCATGTTTTTTTTACGTTAAAGATGCAGTATTTACAGGTTATATCTCTGTTGCATCTGATTTTTATCCTATTGCAGCGCCTAGGCGTAAAATTTGTGCTATAAGAGTACAGTTTGTATGAATTAAACACTATGTAATGTCTCCCATTACGTAGAAAAAAGATATTTAGGGTGAATCACGTTGGAACTTCTATCTGGTGGTGAAATGCTCGTTCGCGCTCTTGCGGACGAAGGTGTTGAACACGTTTTTGGATATCCTGGTGGCGCAGTTTTGCACATCTATGATGCATTATTTAAACAAGACAAAATTGAGCACTATCTAGTACGCCATGAACAAGCGGCTGGACATATGGCGGATGCATATTCGCGTGTCACAGGTAAAACTGGTGTCGTACTGGTCACTTCAGGTCCTGGCGCAACCAATACCGTTACACCAATCGCAACAGCATACATGGACTCCATTCCGATGGTGATTCTGTCTGGTCAGGTCGCTTCACATTTAATTGGTGAAGACGCTTTCCAAGAAACAGATATGGTCGGTGTGTCACGTCCAATCGTGAAGCACAGCTTCCAAGTTCGTCATGCCAGTGAAATTCCTGCGATTATCAAAAAAGCATTTTATATTGCTGCGAGTGGTCGTCCTGGCCCAGTTGTGGTCGATATTCCTAAAGATGCGACCAATCCAGCAGAAAAATTTGCGTACGAATACCCTGAAAAAGTGAAGATGCGTTCTTATCAACCACCTTATCGTGGTCATTCAGGTCAAATTCGTAAAGCAGTTGAAGAACTGATTTCTGCTAAACGCCCTGTGATCTACAGTGGTGGTGGTGTCGTACAAGGTAATGCAGCAGCATTGTTGACCGAGCTTGCGCATTTATTGAATTATCCTGTAACCAATACCTTGATGGGTCTTGGTGGCTTCCCTGGTACAGATCCACAGTTTGTGGGCATGTTGGGGATGCATGGTTGCTATGAAGCCAATATGGTGATGCACAATGCTGATGTGATTTTTGCAGTGGGCGCACGTTTTGATGACCGTGTCACCAATAACCCTGCAAAATTCTGTCCAAATGCTAAAGTCATTCATATTGATATTGACCCAGCAACAATTTCTAAGACCATTTCTGCGCATATTCCAATCGTGGGTGCTGTTGAACCAGTCCTTCAGGAAATGTTGAGCCAGTTGAAACAGTTGAATGTGTCTAAGCCAAACCCTGAAGCATTGGCGGATTGGTGGAAGCAGATCAATGAATGGCGTCAAGTTCATGGCTTGAAATATCAGCCTGCGGTTGATGGTGGTATGAAGCCACAGCAAGTGGTTGAAACTTTATATAAAGTGACCAATGGTGAAGCGATCATCACGTCTGATGTGGGTCAGCACCAAATGTTTGCTGCTTTGTATTATAAGTATGATCAACCACGCCAATGGGTAAACTCTGGTGGTTTGGGGACGATGGGTGTTGGCTTGCCGTATGCAATGGCAGCCAAGCTTGCGAAACCTGAACAACAAGTGGTGTGTATTACGGGTGAAGCATCGATTCAGATGTGTATTCAAGAGCTTTCAACTTGTAAGCAATATGGCTTAAATGTCAAGATTCTATGCTTGAATAACCGTGCCTTGGGTATGGTTAAACAATGGCAAGACATGAACTATGAAGGTCGTCATTCAAGCTCATATGTTGAATCATTACCAGACTTTAGCAAGTTAATGGAAGCTTATGGACACGTGGGTATTCAAATTGACCACGCAGATGAGCTTGAAGCCAAACTTGAAGAAGCGATGGCAATTAACGATAAATGTGTGTTTATTAACGTGATGGTTGACCGTTCTGAGCATGTTTACCCAATGCTGATCGCGGGTCAATCCATGAAAGACATGTGGTTAAATAAAGGGGAGCGTACACAATGAGACACATTATCTCTGTACTGATGGAGAATGAATCAGGTGCGCTTTCTCGTTTAGTGGGCTTGTTTAGTCAACGTGGTTACAACATTGAAACCCTCAATGTTGCGCCGACGGAAGACCCGACTTTGTCTCGCTTAACATTAACGACGTATGGCGATGACCACAAAATTGAGCAAATCACCAAACAACTCAATAAACTCATTGAAGTTGTAAAAGTGGTTGATTTGAGTGAAGGTGCGCA
Organism: Acinetobacter sp. ME22; assembly: GCF_022012315.1. NCBI lineage: Bacteria > Pseudomonadati > Pseudomonadota > Gammaproteobacteria > Moraxellales > Moraxellaceae > Acinetobacter > Acinetobacter sp. ME22. Next base: position 96,669 of record NZ_JAKLTL010000005.1, on the reverse strand, counting down.
CATTGAGCGTGAGCTGATGCTGATCAAAGTGAAGGCATTGGGTGCAGCACGTGATGAAATCAAACGCACAACGGATATTTTCCGTGCTTCAATTGTTGACGTTACACCAACGACTTATACCATTCAGATAGTTGGTGCGACTGAAAAACTCGACGGATTTATTGATGCTTTAGCTGAAAATACCATTTTGGAAGTGGTGCGTTCAGGCGTGTCAGGTATTGCACGCGGCGAAAAAGTATTAACGGTTTAAAAAAGATTTTACTGGAGAACACAAATGCAAATTTTTTACGATAAAGACTGTGACTTATCTATCATCCAAGGCAAAAAAGTAGCGATTATTGGTTATGGTTCACAAGGCCATGCTCACGCACTTAACTTGAAAGATTCTGGCGTAGACGTAACTGTAGGTTTACGTGCTGGTTCAGCATCTTGGAAAAAAGCTGAAAATGCGGGTCTTAAAGTTTCTGAAGTTCCAGCTGCTGTTGCTCAAGCTGACTTGGTGATGATTTTGACTCCAGATGAGTTCCAATCTCAACTTTATCGTGACGTGATTGAGCCAAACATCAAAGAAGGCGCAACTTTAGCATTTGCTCACGGCTTCTCTATCCTTTACAACCAAGTTGTTCCACGTAAAGACTTAGACGTAATCATGGTTGCTCCGAAAGCGCCTGGTCACACTGTACGTTCTGAATACCAACGTGGTTCAGGTGTACCAGATCTAATCGCTGTTCACCAAGATGCTTCTGGTAATGCGCGTAACGTTGCACTTTCTTACGCTTCAGGCGTAGGTGGTGGTCGTACTGGTATTATTGAAACTTCATTCCGTGAAGAAACTGAAACTGATTTGTTCGGTGAGCAAGCAGTTCTTTGTGGTGGTGCGGTTGAATTGGTTAAAATGGGCTTTGAAACTTTGGTTGAAGCGGGTTACGCACCAGAAATGGCTTATTTCGAATGCTTGCACGAACTTAAATTGATCGTTGACTTGATGTTCGAAGGCGGTATTGCGGACATGAACTACTCAGTATCTAACAATGCTGAATATGGTGAATACGTAACTGGCGTTGAAGTCATCAACGATCAGTCTCGTGAAGCAATGCGTAATGCACTTAAACGTATTCAATCTGGTGAATATGCGAAAATGTTCATCCAAGAAGGTGCGTTGAACTATCCATCAATGACTGCACGTCGTCGTCAAAATGCTGCACATGGTATTGAAGTGACTGGTGCGAAACTACGTGCGATGATGCCTTGGATTCAAGCGAACAAAATCGTTGATAAAGAGAAGAACTAATTTCTCGAATCAATTGATTTGAATGCAAAGACCCACTCGATTTGAGTGGGTTTTTTATGTTTACGGTGACGTACCTCAAAAAGATGAAAGCACTGCTTTCATTTTTTTTCGTGCCTTGGACTCAAGCCAACAAAATCGTGGATACAGAGAAAAACTAAGTTTTAGTTTCTTCTGAATAAAAAACCCTAACATCATGTTAGGGTTTTTATTGCTCATTCCCCAATCTCTCATGCTGTATGAAAAACTTCATACAGCATGTTTTGAGATGTTAGATACCTGCATCTGTAGGGCGACGTTGTAAGTTTAAGTATGAGCGGCTAGGTGCCATATTTAAATTGATGTTTTTTGGTTGAATAGGAGATTGGAACCATTTGTGGTAAAGCTTGCCCATTTGTCCAGATTTCCATAGGTGGTTTACCGTACCATCAACCAATGCCTTAAATTTCTCATCGCCTTTTGGCAACATGATGGCATAAGGTTCAGAAGAGAGAACTGGCCCTGTAATTTCATAAGAACTTGGACTAGAACTTCTAGCAATCAGACCTGCAAGAATGTTGTCATCCATGACAAAGGCTTCAGCTTTGCCATTGGCTAAGATGGCAAATGAATCATCAAAATCACGACCATAAACGTTAATGACGTTAATATTTTTACCACGCTCATTACGTTTGATGTACTGGTCAGATGTTGTGCCAGCAGTTGTAACAACAGCTTTATTATCTAAATCAACCAAGTTGTGAATATTTGAACTCTTTTTCACAGCCATGCGCACTTCGGTATAGTAGAAGTTGGTTGAGAAAGAAACCAATTGCTGACGTTTATAAGAGTTGGTGGTTGAACCACACTCCATATCAACACGACCTGATTGAATGCTTTCGATGCGTTGGCTTGGAGTTAATGCCAGAAACTCAACTTTTAGATTTGGCATGTTGAGTTCTTTTTTTACATCATTGGCAACATTACGACAAATATCGATGACATAGCCTGAAGCTGCACCATTCACAACATACGAAATTGGCATAGATGCATCATTGAAACCAATGACTAATTTGCCTGAATTTTTGATCTTAGCAAGCGTATCAACAGCGTAAACTTGGCTTGCTCCGAGGGAGAGACAGGCGAACAAAGATGAAGCAATTACTGATCTTGAAAATAGTTTCATGGTGTCCCTTATATGGTTTGATGGTTTGTTCTAAAAATAGGCTAAACCCAGTGTAATTTATAAGCAAAACAAATGCCATATTTTGCGATGTAATATTTTGATTTTTTTGATTTTTATGGGTTTTTTAAAGCTTAAATATTTGATTTTATTTTACTATTTATCTTGTGAATTATGCGATTAAAATACTAAAAAATGCAAAATTGCGCACAAGAATTGAACATTTAAAATATGGTTAAAAAATGATCGCAACATCGTGGTGCGATTGTTGTTTAGGTGTGCTTATTAATGGTGCATTTTGTTAATCTTGAATCAATAATTTGTAGGTATTTTAAAGCTTCAGAATTGTCAAAAAAACGTCATATCTTAATCATTAAACTGCAAGAAAGATGACTTAGATTATGCCTATAACAACAAAATTATGGTGGAACTATGCTCATGCCATCGACTGCTGCATTGAAACGCCAGTTTGACATGCCGTTTAAATTTAATTTTAAACGCTCAGGTCGGCAGTCTGCACAGGAAAGTGCAGTAGAACAACTCATTCGTCCTAAACTTAAAATTGCGATTGTTACAGAAACTTGGCCGCCTGAAATTAATGGCGTTGCTTTGTCGCTGTTGCACTTATGCCGTGGCTTACAACAACAAGGACATAAAATTTTACTCATTCGCCCTGAACAAAGTCGTAGTGATATGCGTTTTGAACCTGAACAGGAGTGTTTGGTGATTGCGCATAAAATTCCGAAATATCCGAGCTTACAGTTTGGGCGTCCACAATGGCTTAAAGTGACCCATGCAATTGAGCAATTTCAGCCTGATGTTGTACATGTTGTCACAGAAGGGCCTTTAGGATTGTTGGCATTGCAAGTCGCTAAAATGAAAAATATTGCGATTTCGAGTGGTTTTCATTCACCCTTTCAGGAATTTAGTCGATTCTTTGATTTGGCATTTTTGGTGAAACCGATTCAGCATTATTTGCGTTGGTTTCATAATAATACCCATTTAACCTGTGTGCCAAGTCAGGATACAGAGCGAACATTGCGCCAACATGGGGTAACTTGCCCAATTCAGGTCATTAGTCGTGGTGTCGATCATCAGTTGTTTTCTCCAACACATCGCTGTGAAGAAATGCGGCAGCATTGGGGAGCAACTGCTCAAACCAAAGTATTGCTGTATGTCGGGCGATTATCGCCTGAAAAAGAAATTGATGTGTTAATTGATGGTTATCTCCAAGCGCGTGAAAAGCAGCAAAATGTTCAGTTGGTCATCGTGGGTGATGGCCCTGACAAAGAGCGCTTACAGAGAATGGATCAAGATCAGCAGGTGGTTTTTATGGGCAATCTGACAGGGCAACGTTTGGCAGAGGCTTATGCCAGTAGTGATGTCTTTGTGTTTGCAAGCCGAGTAGAAACTTTTGGTAATGTCGTACTTGAAGCGATGGCGAGTGGTTTGCCTGTGTTGGCTTACGACTATGCCTGTGCGCATGTTTATGTCAATTCTCACTCAGGGTGGTTGGTTGACATGAAAAATCTACAAGAATTTATCGCGCAGATGCAGAATTTACCCAATTTATCTGAATTGCGTCAAATGGGGCAATGTGCCAGAGAGCAGGTTAAAGATGCTGGATGGCAACGCCCTGTACAACAATTTGAACAGGCTTTATATCAGTTGGTTATACAAGGTCATTCATAAGCTCAAGCCTAGATTGAAAGGTGAGGAGGAAAGAAGATGAACCATTTGCAGCGTGCCAAATCTCTTATTTTGGCATTTGATTTAAAAGGGTGTTTATATCTGAATCACTTTTCCCATTCTGAAAGTGTCAGTCAGTTTTTTAAAGTGATCAGTCGTTTAGGGGATGGCTGGTTTTGGTATGCCATGCTAGCAATTGTATGGATCAATCAAGGACTGAGTTATTTGCTACAAATCGCATATTTAATTGTCGCAGGCTCGATTGGAACATTGTTATATAAGTTACTTAAACACAAAACAGTTCGACCACGACCTTATCAGGTGCATCAGGTGATTATTTTGGGTGAGCGCCCGCTGGATCATTTTAGTTTTCCATCTGGACATACCTTGCATGCGGTGTTAGCAACCACAGTCCTTGGATACATTCAGCCGATTCTACTGATTTGCATGTTGCCATTTACACTCTTGGTTGCACTGTCTCGGATGGTGCTGGGTTTGCACTATCCGACCGATGTGATGATTGGAGCAGTTTTGGGTGGATTGGTGGCATGGGCTGTAATTTCTTGTGCACCTATTTTAAATCTGGTGTTGTAAAAGCGAGGTTGAGATTTTAAAGTAGCCTCAGCTATAGACAGACTAGGATAGATGATGGGCTTACGTTGGACTGATACAATCGATATCGCAATTGAACTTTTGGAAGCGCATCCAGATGTAGATCCACAGTGGGTTCGCTTCACCGATTTACACGCATGGATTTGTGCATTGCCTGATTTTAGTGATGACCCAAACAAGTCAACAGAAGGTTTGCTTGAAGCGATTCAGATGGCTTGGATTGATGAAAGTAACTAAAAAGAGTTAAAAACCCAAACTTTTACACTTTCTTAGCTGATTATTTTGAGTGACATCGGTATAATGCGGCAAAAATTTATCCTGATTTTTTGAGTTAAGGAGCCAGACATGGCAATTGAACGTACTTTATCTATCGTAAAACCAGATGCTGTTGCTAAAAACCACATTGGTGACATTTTTGCTCGTTTTGAAAAAGCTGGCTTAAAAATCGTTGCAACTAAAATGAAACACCTTTCTCAAGCTGAAGCTGAAGGTTTCTACGCTGAGCACAAAGAACGTGGTTTCTTTGCTGACCTCGTTGCGTTCATGACTTCTGGTCCAGTGGTTGTTTCTGTTCTTGAAGGTGAAAACGCAGTTCTTGCTCACCGTGAAATCTTGGGCGCTACAAACCCTAAAGAAGCTGCTCCTGGTACGATCCGTGCAGATTTCGCTGTAAGCATCGATGAAAACGCTGCTCACGGTTCTGACTCAGTAGCATCTGCTGCTCGCGAAGTTTCTTATTTCTTCGCTCAAACTGAAGTTTGCCCACGCACTCGTTAATCGAGATACTTCAAACCAGATAAGTGTTATACTGCTTATCTGGTTTTTTTTATTCTTGAAAATCTCTTGGCTAAAATACAGCCGTTCTTGTTTTTTCTTTGACATTGTTTAGGTAATACACATGGCTCTTGAAGCAGTTGGTTCATCTTTGGTTGTGGATGGACAAGACAACACCGCCACATTGCATCAGCCTGCGAATTCAGTGCAAAAAGTTAATTTACTTGGCATGTCACGGGCAGAACTCGAAAAATTCTTTGAAGATTTGGGCGAAAAAAAGTTTCGCGCAGGTCAGGTCATGAAATGGATTCATCAGTTCTTTGTGACTGATTTTGCTGAAATGACCAATATTTCAGGTAAGCTTCGAGAAAAACTCGAGCAGCTTTGTGAAATTAAAGCCCCTGAAGTTGTTCACCGTAATTACTCAAAAGATGGCACACGTAAATGGGTGTTCCGCGTGGGTGAGGGTGAAGGTTCTCTGGTTGAAACCGTATTGATTCCTGCGGAAGACAAAACAGGTTCACGTAAGACCTTGTGTATTTCATCACAAGTCGGCTGTGCACTGGATTGTTCATTCTGTTCAACAGGCAAACAAGGTTTTCAGCGCGATTTAACCCCAGCCGAAATTATTGGTCAGCTGTGGATGGCAAACTTCTCTTATATGGAAGATGTGCCTGTTGCAGAGCGCGAACGCTCAGTGACCAATGTGGTGATGATGGGCATGGGTGAGCCGTTGCTCAACTATGATGCTGTATTAAGTTCAATGCGCATTATGCTGGACGACTTTGCTTATGGTATGTCCAAGCGCCGTGTGACTTTGTCTACCTCGGGTGTTGTGCCAAAAATTGATCAGTTGGCACAAGATATTGATGTGGCTTTGGCAATTTCTTTACATGCGCCTAATGATGAACTGCGTAATGAACTTGTACCGATCAATAAAAAATATCCGTTAGAACAACTGATTACAGCTTGTCAGCGCTATATTGGCAAAGATGGTAATGAAAGTGCGCGTAAGCATGTCACCATTGAATATGTCATGTTGGATGGGGTTAATGATCAGCCAGAACATGCGCAGCAGTTATTGAAATTATTAAAGAATTTACCAAGTAAAATTAACCTGATTCCTTTTAATCCGTTCCCGCATGCACCTTATGGTCGCTCAAGTCGTAACCGTATTATTGCATTCCAAAAAACTTTGTCAGATGCTGGCTTTGTCTGTACTATTCGTCAGACACGTGGCGATGATATCGATGCTGCCTGTGGTCAACTGGTTGGTCAAGTGGCTGACCGTACTCGTCGTGCAGCGCAGTGGCAAAAGAAAATCGCCGAAAAAAATGAGATTATACGCTCAAAAGGATAATAACCAACTGAGGTGTTTGGCGTGAAAAAAACGGTACAACATTGTGTGACATTTTTCGGTCTAGGTCTCTTGGCAGTCAGTTTACAGGGTTGTCAGAGTACACTGGGTTTGTTTAAAAAAGATACTTCACCAAGTTATGCAGATATTAGTACGCCAGTCAATAAGTTTAAGCGAGACAAGAAAAAAGCAGCTGAAATTCGGGTTGAGATAGCCGCTGAATATTTACGGACAGGTCAACTAGATGCAGCAAAACGGGCATTGGATGATGTATTCGAGGAAACTAGCCGTAATGTTCGTGCCAATATGTTGATGGCGGTGTTGCTACAACAAGAGGGCAGCCCGAGTAATGTTGTAAAAGCTGAAGAATATTTTAAACGTGCAATTTCAATTGACCCTGAAGATGCACAAACACGTAACAATTATGGGCGTTATCTGTTTAAGTTAGGGCGCTATAATGACGCGCTTGCTCAATTGCAGATTGCAGGTGCAACATTGGGCTATGATCAGCGTGGTATGGCACTGGAAAACTTAGGTCTGACCTATCTGAAGCTAGGTGACGTGCCAAATGCTGAAAAAACATTCAGGCAAGCCCTGCAAGTAAATCGAAATTCTGCAGTTTCGATGGTAGAGTTGGCGGAAATTTTTTACCAACGTCAACAGTTTGCATTAGCAACAGAGGCGTATGGTGACTATGTGCGTGCTGTTGGTGATAAAAACCAAAGCGCACGAGGTCTATGGGTAGGTATTCGTGTTGCTCGTGCCAATGGTGACAACATGAGCATGCAAGTTTTGGTGAATCAATTGCGGGCTTTATTCCCGAATAGCCAAGAATATCAACGTTATTTGCAATTACAGTACAGTACTGAGGCGGTATGGAAGTAAATCCAAATTCACAGCAATCGACGGGTACATCAGCAACCCCTAATACTTTAGGCAACGTTCAGCGTCCAGGTGAATATTTACGTCATATCCGCCTTGCTCAAAAGCGTGAATTGGCTGATGTGTCAAAAGCTTTGAATATGCCAGTGAAAACACTCGAGGCTTTAGAGCGTGATGAATATAAATCATTGCCTGAAGCAACGTTTATCAAAGGTTACTATCGCGCATATGCGAAGTTTCTCAATGTCGATGCTTCAGCAATTATTCAGCGTTTTGATGAAATTTATGCCAATGATACAGGTTTATTACCGAATCACGCTTTAAAAGATTCACCGATTAAAATCATGGGCAAATTGCCAGGTTCAAATAGTGACCGCAATAAAAAATGGCTGAAACGCATTTTAATTGCAATTGTGGTTATTTTTGTGGTGAGTATGCTGGTGTTAAGCCTGCAGAAATGGTCTGCCAAAAAACAGCCTGCGGCAGCTGCCAATCCACAAACCACGATGCAAGTTGTTTCTGTGGATTCCAATGCCACCAGCACGGGTGATCAATTGGATTTAAAATTTTCACAACCAACCTCTGTCAACATTGTAGATTCAACAGGTAAAGTGTTGGCAACAGGTCGTCAGGCAGCAGATTTGAGTTTGAAAGGTATTTCACCTTTTCAGGTTCGCCTAGATGATGCCAGTGCAGTGACTTTAAGCTTGAATAATGAAGCAATTTCTTTGGCACCTTATACAGTCAATGGTAAGGCGGACTTCCGTTTATCACCTTAATGCAGCAGAGTTGACCAAGTCATGATCGAAAATCCAATTAAACGCCGTCCAACACGTAAAATTCGTGTTGGTTCTGTGTATGTGGGTGGGGATGCGCCAATTTCGGTGCAAAGTATGACCAATACTGAAACGTGTGATGTTGATGCAACCGTAGCGCAAATTGAACGTTGTGTTCAGGCTGGTGCAGACATCATGCGGGTTTCTGTACCTTCAATGGAGGCTGCCGAAGCCTTCGGAGCAATCCGTCGCCGTGTGCAAGTGCCTTTGGTTGCTGATATTCATTTTGATCACAAGATTGCACTGGCTGTTGCTGATTATGGCGCTGACTGTTTGCGTATTAATCCAGGCAATATCGGTTCAGACCAGAAAGTACGTGAAGTCGTTGCAGCAGCGAAACATCATGGTATTTCCATTCGCATTGGTGTTAATGCTGGGTCACTCGAAAAAGATTTGCAAAAAAAATATGGCGAACCGACAGGTCAGGCACTCCTTGAATCTGCGTTACGTCATATTGATATTTTAGATCGTTTAGACTTTCAAGAATTTAAAGTCAGCGTAAAAGCATCAAATGTATTTTTAACTTTGGATGCTTATCGTTTATTATCTCAACAAATTGATAATCCGTTACATTTGGGTGTGACCGAAGCGGGAATTTACCGCACAGGGACAGTCAAGTCAGCGATTGCCTTAGGTGGTCTGTTGATGGAAGGCATTGGCGATACCATGCGTATTTCCTTGGCTGCTGAACCTGAAGATGAAGTCAAAATTGGTTTTGATATTTTAAAATCACTTGGACTTCGTTCAAACGGCATCAATTTTATTGCGTGCCCAAGCTGTTCGCGTCAAGAATTTAATGTGATTAAAGTGATGCAGACCTTGGAGCAACGTCTAGAAGGTATTCGTACACCAATGGATGTTTCGGTAATTGGCTGTAAGGTCAATGGCCCAGGCGAAGCCAAAGAAGCCGATATTGGTGTGGTAGGGGCAAGCCCTCGTTCACTGGTTTATCGAAATGGTGAGAAAAGTCACCTTATCGATACCGATCAGTTAGTTGATGAAATCGAAGCTATGGTTCGTCAACGTGTTCAAGAGCTTGAAGAAGCTAAAGCTAAAGAGATTATTCGTAGTTCATCATGAGTTCAATTGTCGCAATTAAAGGTTTTAATGACGTTCTTCCTTCGCAAACACCAGCATGGAGACGTCTAGAGCAGCATCTTGCATCGTTAATGGATGCCTATGGCTATCAACAAATCCGTTTGCCGATGGTTGAACATACGGGCTTGTTTAAACGTGCGATCGGTGATGCCACCGATATCGTTGAAAAAGAAATGTACACCTTTTTCGACAAAGGTAATCCACCAGAGTCATTGACTTTACGTCCTGAAGGCACAGCAGGTTGTGTGCGTGCCATGCTCGAACACAACTTATTACGTGGCGCAACACCTCGTGTGTGGTATATCGGGCCAATGTTCCGTTATGAAAAACCACAAAAAGGTCGTTACCGCCAGTTTCATCAGTTTGGTGTGGAAACCTTTGGTGTTGCAACGCCAGATATTGATGCTGAACTTATTTTGATGACCGCACGTTTATGGCAGCGTATGGGTGTGGCTGATAAAGTTCAACTTGAACTCAATACCCTAGGCGAAGTGGATGAACGTACCGAATACCGTAATGCGTTGGTTGAGTTCTTGACTGCGCAAAAAGATGAATTGGATGAAGATTCTCAGCGTCGTTTAGGCACGAACCCACTGCGTATTTTGGATTCGAAAAACGAACGTACTCAACAAATTCTTGAAAATGCACCGAAATTGCATGACTTCCTGAAGGAAGACACCATGCAGCATTTTGCTCAGTTACAGCAATATTTGACTGATGCTGGGGTGAAGTTTGTGATTAATCAAAAACTGGTTCGTGGTTTAGATTATTACAACAAAACTGTATTTGAATGGACAACCACACACTTAGGTTCACAAGGCACAGTCTGTGCAGGTGGACGCTATGATGGTTTGGTTGGTCAGTTGAAAGGCAAGCCTGATCAGTCTGTTCCTGCGGTTGGTTTTGCCATGGGGATGGAGCGTTTATTGTTGTTGCTTGAACAAGTTGAGCAAGAGCAAATCGTTCGTGATTGTGAAGTTTTCTTGTTGGCTGATCCTGCTTGCCAAGGCAAAGGATTGGTATTGGCAGAGCAACTTCGCAATCAGCTTGAAGCAGCAAAAAGCAAGATTCGTGTGAAAACAGGTTCTCAGGGCAGCATGAAAAGCCAAATGAAAAAGGCTGATCAGTCAGGAGCAATCTTTGCCATGATCTTGGGTGAGCGTGAGTGGGAAAATCAGCAAGTGAGTCTGAAAACTTTAGCAACTGCTGAACAAGTTGAACTGAAGATCAGTGATATTGTGCCATTTTTAATTGAAAAATTTGCTGAATAAGCTGCATAGGAACGCCAGAAGGACAGTCACATGAGTGCACTAACACAAGAACAGCAACTCGATAATCTAAAATCAATGAGCAAGAAATATGGTTCTGCTGCGATTAGTGGTGTTCTAGTTGCTTTGATTGCATTTTTTGGCTGGAATTACTGGCAGAAAAAGCAGCTACACGGGTCGCAAAATGAAACGGCTCGTGTTCAGCAATTAATTGATCAAGCACAGAGTTTGACGGGTGATCAAAGTGCGTATAACAAACTTGCACCCACAGCAGACACGATTTTGAAAAAAAATCTGGACTCTGTACAAGCCATTCAAGCTGAATTGGTCATGGCAAAAGTCGCATTTGACCAAGGCAACTATGTTGCTGCTGAACGTGAGTTGAAAAAAGTACAAAATGTGAAGGTTGATGATGAAGGTTTACTTCAGTTGGTCAACCTACATTTGGCGTATACACAGGCTGCACAGAAAAAATATGATGACGCTTTGAAAACACTGGATCTTGTCAAAGTCCCTGCTTTCAAGGCTTCAGCAGATGAAGCACGTGGCGATATTTATGTTGCAAAAAATGATGTAGCTCAAGCACGTAAGGCGTATCAAAGTGCATGGGATGCGATTGTTGCGCGTAAACAAGAACGACAAATTTTACAAATTAAACTCGAAAGTGTTGGCGTTTTAGTTGATGATCCTGATATCGAACGCCCAATTTTGAAAACACAAGTGGATGAGTCTTAAATGAATAAGAAATTTACCATACCGTTTGCGCTAACACTTGCAGCAGTTGCTTTGGTTGGCTGCTCTAGCAATAAAACCAAAGTGGAAGAAATTAAACCCAATAAACTTCCAAAAATTGTGCAAGCAAAAACACTCGTTCCTGTATTTTCTGAACATGTGACTGCCACCAATAAAAATGATCCGCTACGCTTGCAAATGGCTGCAGACAATGGCGTGATTTTCTTGGTCGATCCAAAAGGTTATGTCGAAGCTTACAAGGGTAAGCAACGTCTATGGTCAACCAAAATCACCAAAAAACACGGCTTAAGTGCAGGTGTTGAAGTGGGTGAGGGAATTGCTGTTGTTGGTAATGAAAAGGGTGAATTGTTTGCACTTGATCAGACCTCAGGTCAAATCAAATGGGCAGCACAATTGTCAGGTTCAATTATCGCACCATCACATATTCAGGCTGGGCGTGTGATTACTGTGAGCAATGATGGCAATGTCTATGCGCATGATGTCAGCACAGGTCAGCAACTGTGGACGTACCGTTTACCGAATGTCCCTTTTAGCTTGCGTGGACGTGCAGCGCCTGTCATGCTCGATCCGAACAATGTTTTGATTGCGACATCAAATTCATATGTTTATATCATTGATGTGATTAGTGGTGTACCTCGTTTACAGCGCCGTGTTTCGGTTGCGGAAGGTCGCTCTGATGTGCAACGTTTAAATGATATTAGTGGTGATCCCGTCATGATGGGTCAGTATATGGTCACCACCAGTTACCAAGGGCAAGTTACAGTAACGGATCTATCACAACAGCAAGTGGTGTGGAGTGAAGATGCGAGTAGCGATCAACGTCCAGAAGTCACACAGAATAAAGTCTTTGTCAGCACGACCGATGGCAAAGTGATTGCTTATGATTTGATGAGCGGTCAAAAACTTTGGGAAAATACACAGCTTTTGCATCGTAATTTAAGTAACCCTGTCATGTTGGGTTCTGACCTTGTGGTTGGGGATTATGAAGGTGCTTTGAGCTTACTCGACCCAAATACAGGTAATTTGATTGGTCGTTCAGAAACCAAAGGGCAAGTAACGTCCTTAAAGGTAATTGACAACCAACTTTATGTTTCAACTCAAAAGGGCGCGTTAAGCGTTTGGCAGAATCGTTAATTTATGAAACCCGTTATTGCGCTGATTGGGCGTCCGAATGTCGGAAAATCAACGTTATTTAACCAGATAACCAAAAGTCGTGACGCACTGGTTGCCGACTTTGCTGGTCTGACTCGTGACCGCAAATATGGTGATGCAGTTTTCCAAAACAAATCGTTCATTGTGGTTGATACTGGGGGTATCGGCGAGAGTGAACAGGGCATTGATGCCTATATGGCAGAACAGTCCAAAACAGCCATTCACGAAGCTGACATGATTATCTTCGTGGTGGATGCGCGTGCGGGATTATTGGCATCTGATGAGCAAATTGCTCGTGAACTACGTACTTTAGGTAAAAAAGTCCACTTGGTTGCCAACAAAGTGGATGGTGTACACGCTGAAGCGGCTGTTGCTGAGTTCTTTAAACTTGGTTTTGGTGAGCCACTGCATGTAGCTGCAAGTCACGGTCGTGGCGTAGCGCAAATGCTTGAAGATGTGTTGGAAGATGTTCCTGAAGATGAAAATCCTGAGGAACATGACAAGGCGACAGGTCTACGTTTGGCGATTATTGGTCGTCCGAATGTGGGTAAATCGACTTTGGTCAACCGTTTATTGGGTGAAGACCGTGTGGTGGCATTTGACCAACCAGGCACAACTCGAGATTCGGTTTATATTCCATTTGAACGTGATGGTCGTCAGTACACCTTGATTGATACAGCAGGTGTGCGTCGTAAAGGTAAAGTCGATGAAATGATTGAGAAATTCTCAGTCGTGAAAACTTTACAAGCGATGAAAGATGCGCATGTTGTGGTTGTGGTTCTCGATGCACGTGAAGGCGTGGTTGAGCAGGACTTGCACCTCATCGGCTATGCACTTGAAGCAGGTCGTGCCATGGTGATCGCCATTAACAAATGGGACAACATGACCGAGTATGACCGCAAGCAATGTAAACTCGATGTTGAACGTCGTTTTGACTTTATTCCTTGGGCGCGTATTCACCTAATTTCAGCATTGCATGGCACAGGTGTGGGTGAGTTGTATCCATCGATTCACCGTGCTTATGAATCGGCAAATCTGAAAGTTTCTCCTGCGAAATTGACTCAGATCTTGAATGATGCGACAGAAGCGCATCAACCCCCAATGATCAGCGGTCGTCGTATTAAAATGCGTTATGCGCATATGGGCGGACAAAATCCACCGACCATCGTGATTCACGGTAACAAAGTGGATAAAACGCCTGCGGATTATCGTCGTTACTTGGAAAATGTATTCCGTAAAGTCTATAAACTTGAAGGAACGCCTGTTCGTATTGACTTTAAAACCTCGGAAAATCCGTTTGAAGGGCGTAAAACTCAGGTGGATGAGCGTGTTGCTGCACGTCGTCGTCGTTATATTCAGAAATTTAAGAAAGCGGAAAAGAAATTTAAACGCTAATCGACATCAAGCCATCTTCGGATGGCTTTTTTTATGGTGTGTAAATATTGAGAAGATATAGAGTCTTTATACTTTTAGCGTATCTTTTATAGAAACTTATTGTTTTCATTTTTTTTTAAATGTTTTTTTGCTATTTTAGCGCCCTTGTTTATTTATAATAGATTCCATTTTTTGTTCAGTTCGAGGTAGAGTGTGAACTTAGAATTACAAGTACAACAACTCTATAGTACAGTTCAGGATGCCGATTTACAGGCGTTACAAGCGATTCCTGCCATGCAGCGTCGCCGTTTATCTGCCTTGGCAAAACTGGCATTCAATAGTGCAATACAGGCTTTAGAGGGTCAGCAAGTTGACTATATGGTCTGGGCATCGCATTTTGGGGATGAACAAAAAACACTGAATATTTTGCAGGACATTTTACAAGAACAGACACCATCGCCGACTCAGTTTTCAACCTCTGTGCATAATGCGATTGCGGGTTTATATTCTATTTTATATCAGGATGCCACGCCTTCGACCAGTTTGAGTTGTTCGTGGTCTGAAGCAGTTGTGGAAGCTTACGCATTTTTGAAAACTCATCCAATCGCACAGCGTGTTTTGGTGGTGTATTACGATGCGCCGTTGCCAGAAGTCTATGAAGGGGTCACGCATTTTGAAGCATTTTCAATCGCTGCTATAGTGACCTTGACAGAACCTAATCTTCGATTGAATCCAGTCATGCAGTCGGGGTTAGGTAAACAAACCCCTGAGCAGGATGCTTTGGAGTTTTTACAGTTTTGGCAATCCAATCAGCCTCAATCAGCCTCAGGGAAGTGGCAACGATGTTAAAAGGCAAAGCTAAACAACGTTTAAATTATATGTGGCGCATGGCGGCTACAGGCTTGGGTTTTGCCAGTTTTGGCGTAGGTGGTGTTGCCATTGGAACCGTAATTGCCCCTGCTGTAAAATTGTATACCTCTGATCCCAAGCGGCGGGTTGAACTGACTCAACAAGTGATTCGGCATGGATTTCATGGATTTATTGAAAGCATGACCAAACTTGGGGTAATGACTTACAGTGTAGAAGGCTTAGATAAATTACAAAACAGTCAGCAGGAACTGGTGATTGCCAATCATCCAACGCTGATTGATGTCATGTTGTTGATCGGTCTGATGCCCAAAGCCAATTGCGTGGTGAAACAGGCACTTTGGCAGAATCCATTTACCCGAGGCCCTGTGCAAAATGCTGCCTATATTTTAAATGCAGGCTCAAAACAGTTTATTCAGGATTGTGTGCAGCGTTTGCAGGAACCCGATGCAGCATCATTGGTGATTTTCCCTGAAGGGACACGGACTGAAAAAGATCAGATGCTCAACGAATTTCAACGCGGTGCAGCCAATATTGCCTTACGTGCCCAAGTGCCGATTCGCCCTGTGCTGATTCGCTGTAGTCCCTCGACACTCACTAAAAATGAAAAGTGGTATCACATTCCGAGTGAACCTTTTCATATTCAGATACAGGTACTTGATCCGATTCGGATTGAGGACATTTTAGCAGATACAACGGTTTCGCCTAAAAATGTGCGTGCCTTGAATCAGTATTTATATCAAATATTTAACCAAGAGTTATCTACACATGAGTAATCTTGCTGACGAGCTAAAACAGATGATTATCGATGTTTTGGCACTCGAAGATATTTCGATTGACGATATTGATGATGAAGCCCCTTTGTTTAATGAAGGTTTAGGGCTAGATTCGATTGATGCCTTAGAGTTAGGTTTGGCGCTGAAAAAACGCTATAACATCCATTTAAATGCTGAGTCAGATGATACCAAACAGCATTTCAGTTCAATTCAAAGTTTAGTGAAGTTGGTTGAAAGTCAGGCCAGTTAAGGGGGAAGGATGTTAACTCAAGAGCATATTTTGGCTCAGCTACGTGAGTGGATGGAAGATCTGTTTGAGATTGAGCCTGAAAAAATTCAAATGAACTCGAATCTGTATTCAGATCTTGATGTCGACAGTATTGATGCCGTCGATTTGATTGTGAAAATCAAGCAACTGACAGGCAAGCAGGTTAAACCTGAAGACTTTAAAAATGTACGCACCATTGAAGATGTGGTGTTGGTCATTCAAAACATGTCGAAAGAATGTCAAAACTCGTAAAACTGGCAACAGCCATCGTGTTGGTGGTGTATCCGTTTTTGGTGGGCTGGAGTTTATCTCATGGGAAACTGTGGGAGATCAGCCTGTTGCTGCTTGTGGTGGGGATCATTCGTTATTTTAGCGCCCGACAAAGTCCGTTATTGCCTTTGACTTATTTGGCGATGCTGTGTGGCGGTTTAAGTTTATTGCTACGCAATCAGGCATGGCTCAAGCTCTATCCTGTGGCGATGAGTTTGGCAGCCCTCGTGATTTTTGCACTGACACTTTGGCGACCGCCATCTATGATTGAGCGTTTTGCTCGTGTTTTTGAGCCTGATCTGCCTGAGTCGGGTGTGCGCTGGACGCGTAAAGTCACCCAAGTGTGGTGTGGTTTTTTTGTGATCAATGCCTTGATTGCACTTTGGACGGTATATTTTGCCCCAATGCAGGTTTGGGTGCTGTATAACGGTTTAATTTCTTATTTGCTTATGGGCATTTTGCTTACCGTCGAGTTTATTTTGCGTAAGCGTCAACAACGACGACATCAACCATGAAACTGTGCCATTTTAACGATTATTTAACCGCAGATACGTCGCTGTGTTTCGATGCTCAGCTCAACAGTTTGAGTTTTGCTGAATTTTGGCAGGATGTTGCCAGTCAGTCACAGGTAATTCAACAATTGCCTGAATCGAGTTTTGCCTTATGGCAACAGGACAGCTACGAGTTTCTGGTGCTGTTTTTTGCGGTGTTGCTCGCCCATAAACGTTTAATTCTGCCACCCAATCAGGTACAGCAGTTACAGCAGCAATTGGCTGAGCAGGGCATTGGTTTTATTCAGCGCCAACGCGTTTTAACGCTTGAGCCAATTCAGCCTTTGTCTGACCAATTGCTGAAAGAGAGTGAAATTGTCTTTTTTACCTCAGGTTCTACAGGCGCACCTAAACAGATCTTACGTTCCTTGCAGCAACTGCTCTGTGAAGTTCAGGGTTTGGCGCAAAGTTTTGAGCTACCTCAAACTGCGGTTGCGATTGCTACGGTCAGTCATCAGCATATTTATGGTTTGTTGTTTAAGGTCTTGTTACCGCTTGCTACTGGGCGCAGTTTCTATCGTGAGCAGTTGATTTACCCTGAATATGTTGTGCAATTGCAACAGCGTTTTGCTGAAATTCAGTTACCCAATTATGTGATTTCAAGTCCTGCATTGTTAAAGCGTTGGCCGAGTGATGTGCTGCTTGAGCATTGTGCTGCACTGTATTCATCAGGTGGCAAACTTGAAGATGGTGTGCGTGCTGGGGTGAATGTACCGATTACTGAAATCTTTGGCAGTTCGGAAACAGGTGGAATTGCTCACCGTGCGGCAGATCATGCACTCTGGCAACCTTTTGCTGATGTCGAAATTCGTAGTGACGAGCAGCAACAGCTGTGGATGCGTAGCCCGCATGCTTGCGATGCCGATTGGGTTGCAACAGGGGATCGTGCTGAATTGCTTGAACCGAACAATCTACAGAGTGCCTTTCATTTATTGGGACGTATGGATCGTATTGTTAAGCTTGAAGAAAAGCGCCTGAGTCTCGATGAAATTGAAAGTAAGATTTTACAGCTCGATGCAATCAGTCAGTGTCATGTGTTGCTGATTGAGCGTGAGCAGCGCCAGCTTTTGGTTTGTGTAGCCGTGTTGAATGATGCTGCCCGAGATATGTTGCAACAGCAAACGAAGCACCAGTTTGTTACTCAGCTTAAACAACAGTTGCAGCCGTTATTAGAGCGAATTGCCATTCCTCGCCAGTGGCGTTTTCTGAGTCAGTTACCGATGAACAGTCAGTCGAAATTAAATAAAACTGACCTGATTAAACTGTTTCAAGATGCCAATCAGCCTGTGGTTTTGTCACGGCAACAGCAGGATGAGCAGCATATTTTTCAATTGGAATTTCCCCCTGAATTGAATTGTTTTAAGGGGCATTTCCCCAATTTCCCGATTTACCCTGGGGTTGGGCAGATTGCATTTTTACAACATTTTGCACGCGAACTTTGGGCAGACTTGCTGTGGTGTCAGGGCTTTGAGCAATTGAAGTTTCAAGACCTGATTCGCCCTTATCATGTGTTGCAGCTCAGTCTGAGCCGTAAGCAGCATAAAGTCAGTTTTGAATTAAAGCATGCAGACAAAAATATTGCTTCAGGGCGGTTACTGTTTGCAGTTGAGGAGAATGCCACATCATGAGCTATCGTGCTGCCTTGATGATTCCTGTGTATAACCATCCACATTATATTGCGGATTTGGTGGCGTATTTGAGCCAGTTTGCCTTGCCGATTGTATTGGTTAATGATGGCAGCGATGCTGAAACCACCCAAATTCTACATGATTTGGCTGCCCAATATGCCGATGTGGTCTTGGTGGAGCATGCGCAAAATATGGGGAAAGGTCAGGCGGTCATGACAGGTTTACGCCGAGCGGCTGAACTAGGCTGTAGCCATGCCTTGCAACTTGATGCCGATGGTCAACACCACTGGCAGGATGTTGCCAAGTTTCTGGCTGTGTCGGAGCAACATCCCGAGTCAATGGTCATTGGTCAGCCGATCTTTGATGACAGCGTTCCGAAAAAACGTCTGTATGGACGTTATGCCACCCACATTTGGGTGTGGATCAACAGCTTGTCACTGGAAATTCATGACAGCATGTGCGGTTTTCGCGTGTATCCGTTGGCAGCTACACTGGCGATTATGGACCGGGTCGAGTTGCCTGCACGTATGGGCTTTGACAGTGAAATTTTGGTGCGTCTAAGCTGGGCAGGAGTACATTTTGAAAATATCGCAACGCCTGTGATTTATCCTGAACAGGGCATTTCCCATTTCCGTTTGTGGGAAGACAATTGGGGACTGACCAAAATGCATACCCGCCTGTTTGCAGGCATGTTGTGCCGCTTACCACGCCTACTGCCACAGCGCCTGAAAGGTCGTGATTGATGTCTGACCCACGTCCACCTGCATGGAATGAAATCAAGGAAAAAGGTGGTGTGCTGCCTTTACTGTTGGTGCTTTGGTTATATCGCCTGTTTGGGCGCTGGCTGATTCAGGTACTGCTGTATGTGGTGGTAATGTGGTACTGGCTGTTGTCACCGAGTGCGCGTCAGGCTTCACTGGACTATTTGCAAAGACTGCATCGTTTTGCGGGGGCGCAATCCCCATTTCAGCAGATGCCGACATGGCAGCATAGCTATCGGCATTTGATTGCCTTTGCAGAAGCGATCGTTGACAAAATGCAGGGTTGGCTCGGGGAAATTTCTGAGCAGCGCTTACAAATTCATGGGCATGAGCATTTGCGCCGTCACTATGGACAGGGTTTGATTATTTTGGTGTCGCACTTTGGCAATATCGAATTGTTACGTGCGCTCAAGTCCGAACATCAGCAGAAAATCAATGTCTTGGTCTATCAGAAGCATGCCGACAAGTTTAATGCCTTTCTGCGAAAAATTAGTTCCAAATCCAATGTCTCACTGATTTCAGTAGATGAACTAGGTATGGAAACCACCATAATTTTGCAGGACAGATTAGATGCAGGTGAGTGGGTGATGATTGCTGCTGACCGCGTGCCTGTGCATTCGCAGCGTATACAGATTTTGAGTTTTTTAGGGCAAGATGCCCCGTGGTCGCAAGGTGCATGGATTTTAGCCAGTTTGCTGAAAGTGCCTGTGATTGCCAGTTTTTGCTATCGCGTACAGCATAATTTTGAAGTGCATTTTCATCCGATTGCCGAGCGTGTGGATTTACCCCGCAAAGCGCGTTTACCTGAGATGGCGGTTGTAACACGCAAGTATGTCGATTTGCTGGAGCAGCATTGCTTACGTGCGCCGTATCAGTGGTTTAATTTTTATCAGTTTTGGAATATTAAAAAATGACAACGCTTATTGTTGGAGAACAGCCTTTAAGCATCGAACAGGTGCTGCAAGTCGCACAGCAAAAAATGCCTGTGGCATTGCCAAGCTCAGAAACATGGCGTGAATTGATTCAACGCGGAGTTGATTTTCTCGATCAACTGCTTGATGAAGATGGCGTAATTTATGGCGTGACCACTGGTTATGGTGATTCCTGTCTGGTCGAAATTCCAAAACATCAGGTGAATGAGTTACCCCTCCAGCTTTCGCGTTTTCATGGCTGTGGGATGGGTGAGAATCTTGATTTGGTGACGGCACGTGCGGTGTTGTTGGTTCGTTTATGTTCTTTGGCGCGGGGTTATTCGGGTGTGTCACTGGCGCTGTTAGAGCGTTTGGTGTGGATGCTGAATGAAAATATTGTGCCTGTAATTCCGTCGGAAGGTTCAGTCGGTGCAAGTGGCGATTTAACCCCGTTGTCATATATCGCAGGGGCACTGGTCGGTGAGCGCGATGTGTACTGGCAAGGGCAGATTGTCACGATGCAGCAGGTCTATCAGCATTATCAGATGGAGCCGCTTTGCCTACGTCCGAAAGAAGGTCTGGCATTGATGAATGGCACAGCAGTCATGACGGCAATTGCCTGTTTGAACTATAAAAAAGCCGAGCAAACGGCGTATGCGGCAACCCTGATTACTGCGCTGAATGTCTTGGCACTGGAAGGTAATCCGAGCCATTTTGATGAAGTGCTGTTTGCGCAAAAACCGCATGTTGGGCAACAGAAAATTGCCTGCATTTTACGTCAGGTACTGAATTCAGAAGTACAAACCGAGCGCCAAAGCCCACGTTTACAAGACCGTTATTCACTACGCTGTGCGCCGCATGTGATTGGGGTATTTGAAGATTCCAAAGTCTGGCTACGTCAGTTTATTGAAAATGAGTTGAATTCGAGTAATGACAATCCGCTGATTGATCCTGTGAATTTACGCGTGTTGCATGGCGGACATTTCTATGGTGGACACATTGCTCAAGCCATGGACAGCCTGAAACTGATGGTCGCCAATATTGCCGATTTGCTGGATCGTCAGATGGCGCAGTTGGTCGATCATAAAATGAATCATGGTTTACCCCGTAATTTGACAGGTGCAGAAGCTGAGCGTTTGCCGCTAAATCATGGTTTTAAAGCGGTACAAATCGGGGTGTCTGCTTGGACAGCCGAAGCCTTGAAGCAAACCTTGCCTGCGTCCATTTTCTCACGCTCAACCGAATGTCATAACCAAGACAAGGTCAGCATGGGCACCATTGCCGCACGTGATGCAACCCGTGTGCTGGTGCTGACGGAACAGGTTGTGGCGGCGCTGTGCTGTGCCAGTGTGCAGGCGATTCATTTGCGTGGGCTGACCGAGCAACTCAGTCCTGTATTGCAGCAGTTTGTTGCATGGACATTGCAGAGCTTTACTCTGGTTAAAGAAGACCGACCATTACAATACGATTTGCAACAGATTGTTGATCGTTTCGAGCAGTTACAGTTGTTGAATAGTGCATGGTTCAACCAAGTGGAGAATGCAGATGTACGCTGAGGTGACCCTTGATGTCCCGTTTCATGATGTGGACAGTATGAATGTGGTGTGGCATGGACATTATTTAAAATATTTTGAAATTGCCCGTTGTCACTTGCTGGATCAGTTCGGCTATAACTATCTGCAAATGCAGGAATCAGGTTATTTGTGGCCCGTGATTGAAAGTCATGTGCGCTATGTCTATGGTATCCAGTTTCAACAGAAAATTCGGGTACGCGCCATTTTAAAAGAATGGGAAAATCGCCTGAAAATTGATTATCTGGTGTTTGATGCCGAGACAGGCAAGCGTCTGACCAAAGGTTACACCACACAGGTGGCGGTCAATGCCAAAACCCGCGAACTGTGTCTGCAATCTCCACAAGTGTTGTTTGATCGCTTAGAAGCATGGTCAGGCTTTCAGCCGACAGGAGCAACAAAATGAAACTCAACACCCGTGCGATGTTCTGTGCTGGCGTATTCGCGGCTGCTAGCAGTCAAACTGTTATTGCTGCACCGATCAATGAAGTCCGTGACATTTTTCAGCAAGTGTCTGCAACGCCTGTGGTACATGCGCAGTTTGAACAGCAGAAGAAACTGACTTCGCTGAATAAAACTTATGTCTCAAAAGGCAATGTGGTATTTAGCAAACAGCAGGGTGTCCTCTGGCAGATGCAAAGTCCAGTCAAGGCGGATCTGGTGGTAACTCCGCAAAAGCTGGTGCAGAAAACCCAGCGCACCATGAGCCAGATTAATGTGCAACAGTCGCCGTATGGTTCGGTGGCAACCCTGTTTTTACAGTTGATGGCAGGCGATGAAAAAGCCTTAGCCAGCAATTTTAATATTGTCAGTGCCACACATAACAATCAGGCTTGGGCAGTAACATTAACCCCGAAAAGCAGTCTATTCAAAAAACTGTTTAATCAGGTCAATGTGCAAGGTGGACGCTATGTGAATCAGATCGTGATTCAGGAAAAAGACCGCAACATCACTCAAATTCGCTTTAGTCAGCAAACCAGTCAACCTCAAAACCTAACAGCCCAAGAACATGCGTTATTCCAATTGGCAAAATAAAGCCTCTGCCATTTGGCTGGTCATTTTACTGTGCTGTGCAGTCAGCATGGGCTGGTTGTGGCTGAAAAAAGACATTCATATTCAGACCAATATTTTTGCGTTGTTGCCGAAGTTTAGTCAGCAGGAAGGTTTGGCAGACACGCAGCAGTATATGAATCAGCAGCTCAACAACAAGCTGTTTGTGGTACTGGATGCCAAAAATAGTCAGGCACTGGATCAGGCGACACAGCACTTGCAGCAGCAAGTGACCAAGAGCGGTCTGATTCAGCCATTACGTCCACAGTTTGACAGTGAGCAGTTTGGCAAGGTGCTGTTTCAGCATCGGGCAGGACTGTTGACGCCACAAGATCGGCAGTTGCTCCAGCAAAAAGATTATGCGGCTTTGTCCGATCAAAGTTTGCTGCAACTGATGAGTCCGGGAATGCCTGTCACTGCACAGTTGTTGCAGCATGATCCATTGTTGTTATTTCCACGTTATGCGATGGGACTGGTGCAGCACAATACTCAAAATATTCAGCTAGAGCAGGGCTTTGCCACCTTGCACGATAACGACAAGGTTTCGCGCCTGTTGGTTCTTGAACTAAAAGACAGTCCGTATAACATTGATTATCAGGAAAAAGTCTCGAAGTGGATTGAACAGGTTAAACCGCAGCTACAAGCAGATCAGGTGGTCAGTCACTGGACGGGAACATTGATTTTTGCCAGTTTCGGTACGCATTCGGCACAACAAGAAATTTCCACCATTGGTTTAGGTTCAAGTCTTGGACTGATTTTCTTGGTGTGGTTTGGTTTCCGTTCATTACGTCCGATGCTAACCGAATTTATTGCGGTGAGTAGTGGCAGTTTGGTGGCACTTGCGGTCACGCATACATGGTTTGGAGAAATTCACCTGATTACGCTGGTGTTTGGTGCCAGTCTGATCGGGGTATGTGTCGATTTCTCGTTTTACTTTATGGCTTTGCAGTCACAGCACCGTCAGCTCAAAGGTTTTCAGATTCTCACGCCATTGTTACCAAGTCTGTTTATGGGCTTGATGACTACCGTGGCAGCCTATCTGGTATTGAGTTTCACACCATTTCCGGGGTTTCGTCAGATTGCGCTGTTTTCGATGGTTGGTCTGATTTCGGCATGGATCACCAGTATTTTGCTGTTACCGCGCTTGCCACCACTGAATGCTGAACCTGCGATTCGACGTTTGCACTGGATTGGTCTGGCGCGTGAATATTTTCAGGCAAAGACCCGCTTACGTTATATCAGCATTGTGGCTATTTTGCTGGTGGCTGGCTTGAGTGTTCTTCGTCTGCAAAGTAATGATGATATTCGTAATCTGCAAAGTATGAATGCGCAGCTCAAGCAGGAAGACCAGTACATTCGCCAGCGTTTTTCACAGCAGCAGGCAAGCGATTATTTTGTGATTCATGCACAGTCCGCGACGCAGTTGGAACAACGAGAACAGCAGCTGATTCAACAACTGCAACAGTTACAGACTCAGGGAAAATTGCAAGGTTTTCAGGCGCTCGGTCAATGGCTCCCTTCGCAAACTGAGCAGCAGCAAAATAAACAATTGCTGATGCAGATTCCTGCTTCCGCCCTGACTGCCTATGCCAAAGCACTGGATTTACCTGTTGCAGAAGTGTTGACATGGCAAAAACAATTGCCACAGCAGCCGCTGCTCACCATTCATGATTTTCGTCAGCATCCCCTGTATTTCTTGCAGCCAAATGCCAAACAACGTTTGGTGTTGTTGCAAGGCATTCATGATGTCAACGCGTTAAAGCAGCTACAAACGGCGGATGTGCAGTTACAGCAACCGATCACCACATTGTCCAATATGTTCCGTGATTATCGGGTGCAGGCACAGTGGTTATTGCTTGTGGCGCTGATTGGTTTGGCTGTGGGTTTGGGGGCGATTTATGGCTTGCGTTCAGTGTTGCCCTTGGTGCTCCCTGTTAGTATGGCACTCCTCACAACCTTTGCGATTCAGGCATGGCTCGGTGTGGAAATTAATGTGTTTAGCATTATGGGCACTTTCCTGATTATCGGGATTGGAGTCGACTATGCGATTTTCTATCGGCACGGGCATGACCATCCCAAAGTGGTCAGCATGGCATTGTTCTTGTGTATGTTGTCGACTTTGCTCGGTTTTGGTTTATTGTCGTTTAGCCACACCTATGCCATCCACTGTTTTGGTTTAACCGTGCTGCTGGGCGTGATTTTCTCTTTTATTTATGCCACTTTATTTACCATGGCTGATCCGCATCATCAGGTGATCAGCACATTAAAAATACAAACGGAGTCAGATTCAAAATGACCGAATTACAGCAACAACACACCGATGTTTTGATTATTGGGGCAGGTCCATCAGGTAGTTCAGCCGCCGCTTTGCTGCGTAAAAAAGGCTATCAGATAGTCATTTTGGAACGTCAGCATTTTCCACGTTTCTCGATTGGTGAATCGTTATTGCCACAATGTATGGTGTTTTTAGAAGAAGCAGGATTGCTCGACACGGTGCGTGAGCATGTCGATGAATTTGCTTTTCAATATAAAAATGGCGCGAGTTTTTTGCGTGGTCAGCAGCGCAGTTTTTATGATTTTCGTGAGAAGTTTAGCGCAGGGCCCGGTACAACGTGGCAGGTACGCCGTGCGCCATTTGATCAGCTTCTGGCAAATCAGGCACAAGCCGATGGCACAGACATTCGCTATGGGCATGAAGTGATCGAGGTGGATGTCGATGCCGAGCAGCCTGTACTCACCGTGCGCGATGAAGCCGAAAATGTCTATCAGATTCAGGGCAAGTTTTTACTGGATGCCAGTGGTTTTGGGCGCATCTTGCCAAAATTCTTGGACTTGGAAAGCCCGTCCGATTTTCCTGTACGCCGTGCCGTGTTTACCCATATTGAAGATGGTATTTTGGATGATCCCGAATTTGATCGGGAAAAAATCCTGATTACCGTGCATGAGAAAGATCACCGTGCATGGTACTGGCTGATTCCATTTGCCGATGGTCGCTCTTCATTTGGCGTGGTGGCAGAGCAGAGCTTCTTTGATCATTATGGTTATACAGACACAGATACGCCTGAAGCTTTAGAATCTTTATTTAAAACGATTTTACAGGATGACCCTGCGCTGTCTCATCTGCTGCGACGTGCCCAGTTTGATACCCCTGTACGGACACTGGTGGGTTACTCTGCCAATGTCAAACATTTGGCACAGAAGAATTATGCCTTGCTCGGCAATGCAGGCGAGTTTTTAGATCCTGTGTTTTCATCGGGCGTGACCATTGCGTTGAAGTCATCCAGTTTGGCTGTGCCACTGGTTGAACGAGTTCTGCAAGGTCAAGCGGTTGACTGGCTAGCTGAGTATGAAAAGCCGTTGCGCCAAGGGATTCAGGTGTTCCGTGCTTATGTCGAGTCATGGTATAGCGGTGAATTTCAAGAAGTGGTGTTTAGCCAGAATCAGCATATTAAACTGCGTGAAATGGTGGCTTCTTTACTGGCAGGTTATGCATGGGATGCAAGCAATCCGATTCATAAAAATGCCAAACGCCGCCTGACCATGATTGCCGAGTATTGTCGTGAAGGCTTGCCTCAGGAACAGATTTTAGGAGGCTAATATGCACAGATACGGACGAATTGTTCTGCTTGGGCTGGTGTGTAGTTTGAGTGCTTGTCAGTCGTTTTATCCCAAAGCCCCTGCATTGGCTGCACCAGCGTGGCAGGCGCAGCAGTACCAACGCCAAGATCAGGTTGAAGTGCAGTGGAAACAGCAAAGTTTTAGTTTCTTGCTGTATCAACAGCAGCAAGGTAAAAACCTCAGCATGTTGGGACTCAGTCTGACAGGACAGGTGTTGTTTAAACTGCAATTTGATGGACAAAAGGTCAAGGTGGAGCAACGGATTGAGCAAATGCGCTTGTTGCCATTTGATTTTGTAGTACGTGATATTTTGTTTGCGACTTATCCGAAGTTTGCCGAATCAGGACAGCCCAATGTTGAAGTCAAACAGCAAGGCGATACCCAGCAAATCGAGATTGCTCAGCAGCATGTACTGACCATTCAAAAGCAAGCACACAGTATTCAACTGGACAATTTACATGTACCGTACACCATTGTCTTTAGCCCCATTGATGATGCTTTACAGGCAGGAAATTAATGTCAGCGCAGATTCAACATTTAGCCGCCGTCGGCATTCAGTGTAGCGCCAGTTTATCGGCTTTGGGTGCTAGTGCACAGGACGTGCGCCAAGCCTTAACCCAACGCGAAAGTTGCCTGAGTGCCCGAGAAGATTTGCTTTTGGGGCAACGCTGTTTAGTCGGTGCGTATACAGGCGATGTAATTCAGCAAGATTTACCGAGTGGTTTACAGGTTTTAGATTCACGCAATTTACGTTTGGCGATTACCGCTTTACAGAAAATTGAAGCGCAAGTGCAGGCTTATACGGCACAGTTTCCTCGTCAACGTTTGGCGGTGATTGTCGGGACATCGACCTCAGGCATTGCCGATAATGAACAGGTCTTGCAACAACATTTTGCAGGTCAGGCGCATCCCCCGATTTTCTACCAGAAACAGGAAATGAACAGCCTCGCACAAGGCTTAAAACAGTATCTCAACTGGGAAGGGATTGCTTATAGCATTTCCACCGCCTGTTCATCGAGCGCCAAAGCCTTTGCCGCAGGGCAGCGTTTATTGAATGCCGATCTTGCCGATGCCGTGTTGGTTGGTGGCGTGGATACTTTGTGTCAGTTGACCTTGAATGGCTTTAACAGTCTGGAAAGCCTGTCGAATAACATTTGCCGACCATGTGGGGCAGATCGAGATGGCATCAATATTGGTGAAGCTGCCAGTTTATTTTTACTCAGTAAAGACTCTGCACCCGTGATGTTACTTGGCACAGGCGAGTCGATGGATGCATGGCATATTTCTGCGCCACATCCTGAAGGACGCGGGGCACAGCAAGCCATGCAACAGGCTTTGGCTGCCGCAGGTTTACAGCCCGCCGATATTGATTATCTGAATCTGCATGGTACAGCCACTCCGCAAAATGATGCGATGGAGATTAAAGCCGTGCGTCAGGTGTTTGGTTCACATCAAGTCCATTTGAGCAGTACCAAGCATCAGACAGGACATTGCTTGGGAGCAGCAGGTGCGCTTGAGGCTTTTATTTGCCAGCAAGTTCTGCTTGATCAGTCTTGGTTGCCGTTACATCAGGCGGGGCAGATTGACCCTGAACTGGTAGATCAGAACTATGTGCAGCATGCTCAGCACAATCAACCCTTGAACTATGCCATGAGCAATTCTTTTGCCTTTGGTGGCAGTAACATCAGTCTCATTTTTGCAAGGCAACAGCCATGATTCAGGATGCAACGGCATTTATTCCCCATCAAGCCCCAATGGTGTTTGTCGATACGGTCAGCGAATTTGGCGAAGACTATGCCATCACTCAACTGACCATTCGCCCTGAACTGATGTTTTGTGAAGCGGAAGGTTTGCCAAGCTGGGCAGCCATTGAAATCATGGCACAAACTGTAAGTGTCTTTGCAGGTCGGCATGGGCAACAGGGTGGCGAAGCACCAAAAATTGGCTATTTACTCGGTACACGCAAAATGCAGTTGCCTGTATCACATTTCGCTCTTGGGTCGACTTTGACCATTCGGGCGCAGCAATCTTATCTGCATGAAGGCTTGGGACAGTTCCAGTGTGAACTGCACTATGAGCAGCATTGTATTTCTGCGGTGCTCAGTGTTTACCAGCCCAACGAACAACCACAATTAGGAAAATAAACGTCATGAACAGACGAATTTTAGTCACGGGTTCGAGCCGTGGCATTGGACGTGCCATTGCACTACAGTTAGCCGCTGCAGGCTTTGATATCACCGTACACGCCCGTTCTCGCATGCAGGATGCCGAAGCGGTGGTCAGTCAGATTCAGGCTTTAGGACGTAATAGCCATGCGCTGCAATTCGATGTCAATGATCGCGAAGCGGTACGTCTGTGTTTAGAGCAGGACATTGAGCAGCATGGCGCATTTTATGGTGTGGTGCTCAACGCAGGCTTAACTCATGATGGAGCATTTCCTGCATTAACCGACAATGATTGGGATGAAGTCATCTCTACCTCGCTGGACGGTTTTTATAACGTGGTCAAACCGCTGATCATGCCGATGATTCATCTCAGAAAAGGCGGGCGAATTGTCACCATGTCCTCGGTGTCTGGCATTATGGGTAACCGTGGTCAGGTCAACTACAGCGCAGCAAAAGCGGGCTTGATCGGGGCGACCAAAGCTTTGGCGATGGAACTGGCAAAACGCAAAATCACCGTGAACTGTGTTGCGCCAGGGTTGATCGAAACGGAAATGGTCACCGATGAAGTCAAAGAACATGCCTTAAAAATGATTCCAATGCAGCGCATGGGGCAGGTCGACGAAGTGGCTAGCGTGGTGAAATTCCTGTGTTCAGATGAAGCTGCCTATATCACCCGTCAGGTGATTTCGGTGAATGGAGGTCTGATCTGATGAAACGGGTTGTGGTGACAGGCATGTCAGGGATTACCTCATTGGGGCAAACTGCCGATGAGATTTTTGCCAAATTTGCCCAAGGTCAAAGTGGCGTGCGCTATATGCAGGAATGGGATCAATACACTGACTTGCGTACGCGTTTGGGTGCACCCGTTGATCATTTTGATATTCCCAAACATTTTAATCGTAAAGTGATGCGTGGCATGGGGCGTGTGGCGCTGATGTCGGTGATCAGTGCCGAGCGCGCCCTTGAAGATGCAGGCTTGCTGAACCATCCGATTTTAAGCAGTGGCGAAACAGGCGTAGCTTACGGCTCATCGGCAGGTAGTGTCGATGCGGTCTGTGAAATGGGGCGCATGATTTTGGACAATGACATGAGCCAGATGAATGCCACAACCTACATCCGCATGATGGCACATACCAGTCTGGTCAATCTGACCGTGCATTTCGGGATTAAAGGGTTATCGTTGCCGACTTCAAGTGCTTGTACCTCAGGTTCAATGTCGATTGGTCAGGCCTATGAAGCGATTAAATATGGCAAACAAACTGTGATGCTGGCGGGTGGTGCTGAAGAACTCAGCGCCCCAGGTGCAGGCGTGTTTGATGTGCTGCTTGCCACCAGTGGCATGAATGAACATCCTGAACAGTCGCCACGCCCGTTTGATGCCAAACGTGATGGTCTGGTGATTGGTGAAGGGGCAGGCTGTCTGATTTTAGAAGAATTGGAACATGCTCAGGCACGTGGCGCGCAGATTTATGCCGAAATTATTGGCTATGCCAGCAATACCGATGGCACGCATGTGACTCGTCCCGATCAGGCGAGCATGGCACGTTGCATGCAACTGGCACTGAAAGATGCTGACATTGCCCCTGAACAGATTGATTATGTCAATGCACATGGTACAGCCACCGATCATGGTGATGTGGCAGAAACTCAAGCCACAGCACAGGTGTTAGGTTATAAACCGATTAGTTCTTTAAAAAGCTATTTTGGACATACTTTGGGAGCGTGTGGTGCGATTGAAGCATGGCTCAGTATCGAAATGCTGTTGCGTCAGCAATTTATTCCGACTTTAAACCTTGATGAGGTTGACCCACTGTGTGGGGAACTGGACTATATTCGACAACAACCAAAATCAATGATGGCACAGACCATTATGACCAATAATTTTGCTTTTGGTGGGATTAATACCTCACTGATTTTTCAACGTTATCCAGTATGAGGATGAGTTATGATAAAAAGAGTTTTTTTAATTTCAAGTATGGCTGTTGCTGTGATGCTATGTGGTTGTACAGCACGAGAAATGCCTCAATCACCTAATATTACAGTTAGCCCACAAGCAGGAAATTTTGAGATTTCCAAAAATATTAAAACTACAATTCAGAATATGGCTCGGTCTGGTTGGATAATTGAAAAAGCCGAAACCAATCAAGTAGTGGCGGGATTACATATTCATGGTCACTATTTACAGATTACCTATTTTATACAACAGCATCAGGTCTCTTCTCAAATTACAGCAAGTCAGAATTTAGATCAGAAAAACAATAAAATTCATCGCAATGCACTGCGATGGAAAGCTCGTCTTGATCAAAGAGTCTTCCAAAAATTGGCTGTATTATAATGCAGTTAAAATTCTAATAAGCTCATGAAGATGTTGATGATCAAAGTTTATTTCCAATTGCTGTCCCAACTTGCACCGAAACAACCCGATGCTTTTGTGCATCGGGCTGACTTTAAACAGTATCAGCAACAACTGATTTATGCTTATCGGGCAGAGAGGCTAGCAGTGCAATTGGGTGTGTCAGCGCAAGATTTACAGTTTGAAAAAACAGAACACGGCAAACCTTTTTTAGGCAATTATCCTGAACTGGCATTTAACCACAGTCATGGTCGTGAGCATTATGCACTGGCACTGAGTCAGCATGTGCAGGATGTCGGTGTGGATATTGAATCGTTACGGCGCAAGGTGCGTTTTCAGGCACTGGCTGAACATGCTTTTCATCCTGAGGAATATCAACATTGGCAAGTCACGGGACAAAACCCTGAATACTGGTTTCAGGTCTGGACAGCCAAAGAAGCGATTCTTAAAGCTTGTGGTTTAGGAATCCGTTTGAGTCTCAATACGCTCAATACTCAAGCGGTGGTAGGGCAGCAGCAGGGCTTTTGTCAGTATCCTGAATTAGGGAAATTTCGTTATCAGTATATGCTTTGGAAAGATGCTTTATGTACCGTGGCATGGCGAGATGTAGAAAATGTGACACCTGAAATTCTGTATATCGAGCCATAAAAAAAAACAGCATCCTCGGATGCTGTTTTGATGTCTAGCCTAAACTAAAGATGATTATTTATGTTCATCTTCAAATTCAGGTTTGACCTGAACAATAAAGTCCTGACGGTTTAAACCACGCCACAAGGCATAGGCAGTCGCGATATAAATCGAAGAATATGTTCCTGCAAACACACCAATAAACATCGCAACAGAGAACCAACGTAGACCTTCACCGCCCATGATCAGCATGGCAACCACAACCAGTAACAAGGTTGCAGAAGTATGTACGGTACGGCGTAGAGTTTCCGTTAAGGCAATATCAACCACCTCACGGGGTGAGGCACCACGAATCTTACGGAAGTTTTCACGGATACGGTCAGATACCACGATGTTATCGTTGAGTGAGAAACCGATTACCGCTAAAACTGCTGCTAAAGTGGTGAGGTCAAACGGCCATTGCATCAAAGCAAAAATCCCTAAAATCACCAAAATATCGTGAAATAGGGAAAGAATTGCACCGACAGCCAGTTTAAACTCAAAACGGATGGTGACATAAATCAGCATTAGTACCAATGCCAGTGCTACCGCACCTGCAGAGCGTACATATAACTCGCTACCGACTTGACCACCGACCGAATCGACTTTATGCAGCGTGGCAGTGTTATTTGGAACTTGGACTGCTTTTGACAAAGTGTTGCTTAAGTCATCGACTTTGACTTTTTGCACAGGCATCCGAATCAACAGATCCGTATTACTGCCCAGTGTTTGTACTACAGCATGTTCAAAGCCAGCAGACTCAAGAGATTTCACCACTTGATCTTGGTCAACCGCTTTTTTATAGGTCACTTCCGCAGAAATACCGCCTGTGAAGTCCAGACCTAAGTTAAGACCGTGGTAGGCAATAAAGAAGATACTGGCAATGGTAATGAAAATTGACGCGAAGGCAGCAGGTTTGCTGATTTTCATAAAGCCAATAATACGTTCATTGTCAGGGCGACCGTATTGTTTTGATTTAGGTTGAGTCACATTGGTCATCATTGATCTCCTTAAATGCTCAACTTTTTCAAGTTACGGCTTTTGCCATAAATCAACTGAACAATCGCACGCGTTACAGTGATCGAAGTAAACATTGAGCAGACAATACCGATCATATGTGTGACCGCAAAGCTCTTGATCGGGCCAGAACCGATGGCGAACAAAATGAATGCCACAATAAACGTGGTCAAGTTTGAGTCGAAAATGGTGTTATAGGCACGTTCATACCCCGCCACAATCGCTTGTTTGGGCGAAGCACCCCACTTGATTTCTTCTCGAATCCGCTCGCAGATCAGAACGTTGGCATCGACTGCCATACCAATGGTAATGATGATCCCCGCAATACCCGGAAGCGATAGCGATGCGCCAATCCATGACATCACGGTTAAAATCATGGCGATGTTGACTACAAGTGCAAAATTGGCAATCACACCAAAGACACGGAAGAACACCACCATCCAGATCGCCACCAAAATGAAGCCCACTTCAGTCGACAAAATACCTTTATCAATATTTTCTTGACCAAGGCTTGGCCCAACCACACGCTCTTCAACAAAGTACATTGGTGCTGCTAAAGCACCTGCACGCAGCATCAAGGCAAGCTCAGAGGCTTCTTGAGGTGAACTTAAACCTGTAATACGGAATTGTGAACCCAATACCTGTTGAATGGTTGCCGCATTGATGACGACAGATTCAGTATAAGGGGTACGAACTTCTGTTTGCGCACCTGTTTTCGGATCTTTAACGTAAGTGATTTTTTGTTTATTTTCAATAAACAATACCGCCATACGTTTACCCACAGCACTGCGGGTTGCATCCGACATCAATTTACCACCTGCGCTGTCGAGGGTAATGTTCACCTCAGCACCGCCAGAATCTTGGCTTAAACCTGAAGATGCATTTTGAACACGCTCACCTGTCAGGATGCGATTACGATCAAGTAATAATTGGCGACCACTGTCTAGAGACTCATAAGCAAATAGCTCTGTACCCGCAGGCAATGGTTGACTATTATATTTACCTGTATATGGGTCAATATATTGATCATTTTGGTCAGAGACCAAACGGAATTCTAAGTTAGCAGTACGACCCAAAACACGTTTTGCTTCGGCAGTATCTTGTACACCTGGCAATTCAACCACAATACGGTTGCTACCTTGGCTTTGTACGACGGCTTCAGCCACACCCAACTCATTGATACGATTACGTAATGTCGTTAAGTTTTGGTTGATGGCATAAGACTGAATTTCTTGCTTTTTCGCATCGCTATAGGTCAGATTCAGGGTTGAACCTGATGTCGTCGCAAGCGCTTGCTGAGTATAGTCAGTATTGCTACGACGTAAGAAGCCCATTGCTGCATCACGGTCATCGTTATTGGCAAACTGAATGGTAATCACGTTGTTATTGACAGCGAGATTGTTAAAATTCAATTTGTTATCACGTAGTTGACGACGTAAGTCAGTCGCTGAGGTTTCCATACGTTGTGACAAAGCTTTGTCCATATCCACTTCAAGCAAGAAGTGAACACCGCCACGCAAGTCTAGACCCAGCTTCATTGGTTTTGCACCAATTTTTTGTAGCCATTCAGGGGTGGTAGGTGCAAGGTTCAGAGCAACAACATATTGATCGCCCAAAGCCTGACGTAAGGCATCTTTGGCTTTTAATTGAGCATCAGAATTGGCAACACGAAGCAAGGCAGCATTATTGGTAAAGCTGTTGTCATGAGTGGCAATATGTTGGCTTTGTAAAATTTGCTCTGCTTTTTGCAAAATCGACTGGTCGATATTGGTACCAGCCTTCGCCCCTGAAATCTGAACCGCTGGTTCATCTGGGTATAAGCTTGGCAGTGCGTATAATGTACTGATAATTAAAACCACGATTATCAGCAAATATTTCCATGCAGGGTAACGCATTTGCTATCTTCTTAAAATGAGAAAGTCGTGCGTGTGCACGACTTAAGGAGGAAATTAAAGACTATTTAAAGTGCCTTCTGGTAGTACCGAGATTACACTTGCACGTTGAATTTTGACTTCATTGCCACGGCTTAGTTCAATGACTGCATAATCACCTTCCATCTTGGTGATACGTCCCATTAAACCACCAGCAAACACAACCTCACTACCTACGCCTAGGCTTTCAATCAAAGTACGGTGTTCTTTGGCACGTTTAGATTGAGGACGCCAGATCAAGAAGTAGAAAATCGCAATAAATACGACAATCATACCGACATTGGCAATCATACTTGGTTGTTGTGCTGCACCGTCTGCGGCATAAGCTGTAGAAATAAACAGGCTCATTTGTGTTTCCTAATAACAATGATATTTACTGACTTAATTGAGCAATTTACCTTGTCTTGCCCTCTAGCGCAAATATTGCGAATCAGTCGGCAGGGCAAGCTGGAACCTCTAAACCACGACGCTGATAGAAGTCTTCGACAAAGGCATCAAAAGTACCTGCATCAAGCGCATCACGCATTGCTTGAGTCAGGCGTTGGTAATAACGGAGGTTATGAATCGTGCCTAACATTGAGGCAAGCATTTCTCCGCATTTTTCTAGATGGAACAGGTATGCACGGGTAAAGTTTTTACAGGTGTAACAGTCACAATGCGGGTCAAGCGGACTTTGGTCATGACGGTATTTACTGTTACGAATACGCACCAAGCCATCGGTGACAAAATAATGTCCATTACGTGCATTGCGGGTTGGCATGACACAGTCAAACATGTCGACACCACGGCGCACTGCTTCAACGATATCTTCAGGTTTACCGACACCCATCAGGTAACGAGGTTTTTCTGCTGGCATTTTGTTGGGCAGATAATCTAGCACCTTGATCATTTCTTCTTTCGGCTCACCCACAGACAAGCCACCAATCGCATAGCCATCAAAACCCACTTCGAGCAAACCATTTAAAGACTCATCACGCAGGTCTTCGTACATGCCGCCCTGAATAATACCAAACAAGGCATTTTTATTTTTGAGTTCATCATGGTGATGGGTTTTACAACGTTTTGCCCAGCGCAATGATAATTGGAGTGATTTTTGAGCCTCATCATGTGTTGCAGGATAAGGCGTACATTCGTCAAAAATCATCACAATATCTGAGTTCAAGGTATGCTGAATTTCCATCGAAATTTCAGGCGACAGAAATACTTTTGAACCATCGATTGGAGAGCGGAAGGTGACACCTTCTTCCTTAATCTTACGCATAGCGCCTAGACTAAAGACCTGAAAACCGCCTGAATCGGTCAGAATCGGTTTATTCCATTTTATAAAGTCGTGCAAGCCACCATGTGCTTTAATGACATCTAAACCTGGGCGCAAATATAAATGGAAGGTATTGCCTAAAATGATTTGGGCTTGAATTTCTTCAATGTCTCGTGGCAACATGCCTTTGACCGTGCCATACGTTCCGACAGGCATAAACACAGGTGTTTCAACAACCCCATGCTCTAAGGTTAAACGACCACGACGGGCACGCCCCGACTGGGCTAATTTTTCAAACTTCATACGACATCCAAATCAAGGCGAAAAAACAGTTCGCTGATATTTTAAAGCTCGGTGTAAAAGAGCGATATTTTCCTTGATTCTGTGTTTCTGTGCTACTGTTTATTGCGTTGTTTTGTAAGTATTCAATTTCTCAGAAAATATCAGCGATTGATGACAAAACGATGTCCGTTAAAAGTTAGGACGATAGCTATAATTTTGACTCATGATGGGGTCGCGGAATGGGCGAATTGGCTTTTTCGCTAAAGTAATGGTATTGATCATATTGTTCGGAAAAACTTCAATCTGATTATTGAAGGCTTCAACATTGCGGTTAAAAATGCTGATTGCGGCGCTGATATTTTCATTTTGCTCCTGAATTTCCTGCATCATTTGGCTATATAGCGTATCTGCTTTTAGCTCAGGATAATTTTCTACCACGATATTTAAATTGCGCATGAGTTCCTGATTGAGTTGCTCAATATGCTGTAAATGTGAAGTGTCTGTCTGATGCAGATTAAGGTTCATAATCTGTTGACGTAGTTCTGTGACTTTTTCTAAAGTTCCTTTTTCAAACTCAGTATATTGCGCTAAGGTTTGTTCTAGATGGTCTAGCGTTTTCACTTTTTGTAGTTCAAAGTTGGCAACTTCAGCCCATGCACGTTGAGTTGCATTCAGATAGCGTACGATATTGTTACGAATCAGGACGCCCCAAATGATTAAAATAAAAAACAACCCAAAAAAAATAATAAAGCCAGACATAGTCAATATCCTATAAAAAATTATGATAATAACGGTGAGATACGTTCTTTAAATAAATCATATTCCAACATATTCAGCGTTCTTAAATGCCCGCGTAAATGAGAAATTTCCTGAATATCCGTGTGCTTACTTTGCAAACGAAACAGATCATGTTCACCTAAATAACATACAATATTTTCATGTGGATGAAAGATCAGATCGCCTTTGAATTTCTCAAAAAAATGGGACAATTTGAGGGTAAAACTTGGCGTAACGTGTTTAACAATTTCATGTGCGTCACAACCATAAATATCTAACTGCTGATTGGTTTGAATATCACTGGTTTCCCATTTTTGGACATAAGGCGGGAAAAAGTCATTGCCTGTGTTACTGATCGCCAAGCCTGTTGCGACTGCATCGAAAATAAAAGCCCCCCAAAGCTGTTTATTGATTTTACGGATCACATTACGCGTTTCTCTTTGATTCCTAGTTGCAATTTCAATCACATAATCATATTGAAAAATGATCACAGGGTAGCTTTTTCCCTCATGTTGCCATAAGGTCGATGCAAAATAATCAATACGGTTTTCTTCGGTTCCTTTGTAAAATAAAGGGAACAAAATTTTAAGCTGTGATATGACGGAAAATGTTCGAGTTGGGTCAGGGAAGCTGGCAGGAAGTTTTTGAAAATTCAGATCATAGCGCAGGGTCAGCATACGTTCTCGAAGATATTGAATCACTTCATCAATTGGGTCTTGGCTTTCATAAACGAGATAAGCCCAAAAACCGATGGCGGCACTGATCAGTATGCTTAGGAAAAAAGGGAAGTAATGCTGCAACACAGCACCTAAAATTAGAACAATCACGCTACCTATGATGAGAAATGTCGGTAGAACATTATAAAAGCGTAAATCGCGGTCTTCTCCCCAAGGGTGTAGTGCATCAAGTAGTTCATCTGCGCTTTGAGCCTGACGTCCAATATCCCATAGCCGTGCTACATTGCGCATGACTTGCTGATTTTTCTTGCGCTGAATGTGCAAAATTTGCTGTAGGGTATCGGTAGGCATTGTGGTTGAACTCTAATTCAATCTGTTTATTTTACCTACTCTTTATGTTTTTGTAATCTATAAAAAAGGCTACGCGAGGTAGCCTTTCAGTTTTTATGTTTTATGCTCGGTCAATCAGCATGGCATCGCCATAACTGAAGAAACGGTACTGCTGTTTTACTGCATGATTGTAGGCATTTAAAATATTGTCGCGGTTTGATAAAGCCGAAACCAGCATCAACAAGGTCGATTCAGGTAAATGGAAATTGGTAATTAAACGATCCACCACGCAGAACTCATAACCTGGGTAAATAAAGATTTGTGTATCGCCCGTCCATGCACCAATTTTTCCACCATTGGCTTGAGCTGCACTTTCTAGTGCGCGAGTTGCTGTTGTCCCAACGGCGATGACTTTATTGCCACGTGCCTGTGTTTCACGAATCAGATCAACTGTATGCTGTGGAACATCACACCATTCACTGTGCATGATGTGATTTTCAATATCATCGGTACGCACAGGTAAGAACGTGCCTGCGCCGACATGTAAAGTCACAAAGCTTTTTTGAATGCCTTTTTTCTCAAGCTCAGCCAAAAGTTGTTGGTCAAAGTGCAGGCTTGCCGTTGGTGCAGCTACACTTGCCAGTTTTTCTGGATCATGAAACACAGTTTGATAGCGTTCGGTGTCAATCGCTTCAGCTTCACGGTTAAAGTACGGCGGAATTGGAAGCTGACCATAGCGATCCAGTACTTTTAAAATTGGTTGAGAAAATTCCACAATAAATAAATTTTCGTGACGTCCTTGAACAGTCACTTTGACCTCATCCGCCCCAATAAACAGTTCAGCACCTGCTTTAGGTGAGTTGCTGGCTTTAATATGGCAGTGAGCAATAAATTGATCCTGCATACGCTCAACCAGTACTTCAACCGCACCGCCTGTGGCACGTTTGCCTTTTAAGCGAGCTTTCATGACTTTGGTGTCATTTAAAATCATTAAATCGCCTGAATTGAACAATTCTAAAATATCGGTAAATAAATGATCCTGATATTGTCCATCGGCATTTAAATGCAATAAGCGTGATGAGCTACGTGATTGAAGAGGGTAGCGTGCGATCAAATGATCTGGGAGTTCAAAGTTAAAGTCAGAGAGTTGCATAGTTAAAATCTGCAAAATATATTGGCAATATTATAGACTTTTTCCTTTTTTTTAGTGGGTTTTGCTGAAAAAAACAACAAAATATCAATTTGTTGCCTTAAAAGTGAGCGATAGTGTTAAAAGGGCGTTGACACATTTTTAAAATACGATAATATACACAGCACAAACCAGCCATACTTAATCCCGAGGTGGTGAAATTGGTAGACGCGGTGGATTCAAAATCCACTGTTCGAGAGAACGTGTCGGTTCGAGTCCGACCCTCGGGACCATAAATCTGGTCAAAGATTTAAAGAAACCGAAGCCAAATGCTTCGGTTTTTTATTGCCTGAGTTTTTTGACCCATAAAAAACAGCCTTCATGGCTGGACGGTCGCATGAAGGCTGATCAACTGCAAATAAGCTTATTTTTTTAAGTGTTGTAATTTAGGTTTTATCCATCGACTTTGCTTGGTTGCCGCCTGCAACTGAGTACGTAATTGGCACTTTACGGGTTGCCAAGAACTGCTCAAGAGTTTCTCCACGGAATGCTGCATAGACTTGTGGGTTTGGTACACCTAATACGGCAGCCATTTTCTCCAGTACGAAGAAACTCACGCCACGACGAATCATTTCAATCCATTTACGTTCACGAATCAGGTTTTTCTCTTCTTCAGTCAGACCACGCTCATTGGCAAGTGCTTCAAAGTCTTTCACAAAACGCATACGGTGCTGTGGAATAACTAAATCACGCAGGAATGAGTTAATACGGAAATTGGCATGGCTGACTGCATGGGTGAATGGGTAAGTGCCCGCAAGTTTCTCAACACCTTGGAGTTCATAATCCAAATGCTCACGATACGCTTCAATGTCTTCAGGATTTGGTGCATCGCCAAGATCTTCAAAGACCAATGTGGCAATATTGGTGACTGACGGCGCATAGTTTTGTTTGTGAATTAGTTTAACCTGATCTGATAATGCACCCCGCATAATCAGCCACATCACCACTTCAGCGCCTTCAAAGCCGCCTTTTTCAGCAAATTCTGCAATACGCATATTGGCTAAAGTTTCAGGCTGTTTTTCGAGTAACTCAAGGAATTCTGCATCCCATTCTTCGTTCAGAAAACCCGCACGTTCACCATGTACCTGATGTGAAAGTCCACCTGTTGCCATAATCGCAACATTCAAATCTTCAGGGTAGCTTTCAATGGCTTTACGTAAGATTTTTCCCATTTTCCACATACGTTTAGCACTTGGAATTGGGAACTGTAAAACACCGACTTGTAATGGAACAACTTGACCCGCCCAAGGGCCATCTTCATCACCGAGCATTGAAAGAGGTGATAAGAAACCATGATCGACAGGTTTGCCTTGGAAGAATGATAGATCGAATTCATCGGCAACAAAGGCTTTGGCAATGTGCTGAGATAAACCGAGATGTCCGTGTGCAGGCGCAACGTCGCGAGGGCCACCGCCTTCATCGGCTGCCACATAGATATCATCAATTCCTAGGGTAAAGGATGAATAATGGTCAAAAAAGAACGAAGTGACATGATCGTTATAGATCGTAAATAACACGTCAATTTTCTTTTCTTTAACCCAGTGACGGATTTGATCAAAACCTTCAAAGATGGGCTTCCATGCAGGATCTTGATGTTTGCCTGTGTCCTTGGCAAAACCAATGGTTGGAGAATGCGAAGCGCCAATGCCACCAATAATACGTGCCATGAAGTATTCCTTTTCAGCGAGTTGTTTCTGATCCTATTTTTCACCATTCTAATGATTGTTGCTGAGCGAACAATTGGCTAAAATCAAATTCATCGTTCAAAAAAATGAACAATCAAATGATGAAATGGAATTTAGATGATCTTCCTGTATTTTTGGCAATCATTGAGCGTGGTGGTATTTCAGCAGCAGCACACACTTTAGGAATGCCTAAATCAACGGTCAGCACCACGTTGACTCGTTTAGAACAGCACTTAGGCTTGCGTTTAATAGATCGGTCATCGCGGAGTCTGCGGATTACTGCGGAAGGTGAAGTTTTTTATCAGCAGGCTCAGCGTATTATGGAGCAGGCTTTGGCTACCGATAGTGTTATGGCTGATTTGGGTTCAGTAGCAAAAGGACGTTTGCGAGTGGCACTGCCACCTGCTTTTAGCCAAGAATTTGTTGCACCGTCGCTATTGAGTTTTCAGCAGCAGCATCCTGAGATTGATTTAGAAATTGTAGTGACCAGTCAGGGTGCGGCACTGATTCGGGATCAGGTCGATATTGCTGTGTTGGTGGGTGAGCTAGAAGATAGTGAGTTAGTGTCTTTACCCCTGATACGTGGGCAATTGATCTGGGTAACCAGCCCTGAATGGTTGGCTGAGCATACTTTAGGAAGTAGTGTGCATGACTTGCGTCAGTCTATTCAAATCTGTGAAACACGTTATGCTCAGCGCCGTTTACCGATCTGTATAGGTGAGCAGTTAGATACTTTGGATTTAAGCCAAGGCGTGATTCAGGTGAATAATCCTCTCGTGGTTCGTCATGTTGTATTGTCGGGTGGGGGAATCTCGATGCTCCCACAACATTATTGTGTTAAGCCTTTATCTGAAGGACTTTTACAACAGGTTTTTCCTCATATTCGATTGGAGTTGGCTAGTTCACAACTGACAGCGGTTTATCCAAGCCGACGTTTACTTTCGCCTCGGGTTCGGGTTTTTTTAGATTTTTTAAGTCATATTTGTCGTGATTACACATTGGCGTATCAAGCTTAAAATGGGTTTGTTTTCGGCTGTTCGATGAGGTTAAAAATGCTGAATATTTATACTGGTAGTTTTTAAAAATTTCTAAAAAAATTGTTTTGATTTATTAGCTTATATTTAAGGTTTCTCAGTTACAAAAAAAATTAGATGATTTTAACTTTGTTTAAAAAACTTAGCGTTAGTGTGCTATTTTGTTAACTTGTTGTACGGGGTTTTCAGTCAGATCAATACATGAAAACAATGCCAATACAGCGCTAATTTATGGGGCAAGCATGCAGTCAGAATTGTTAGAACTCAGTCAAATCGATCAAATGAGTGATTGTAAGCTATCGCTATTGCTTGGGGTGTCTAGTCCACGCAATCAGATTGATATTTTTCTGAAAATGGCACGTCGAATCCTGAATGTCGAGAGTGCAGTATGGGCTTTTCATCATGAACCTTATGTTTGGTTTGTGACTCCGCAAGGATTTCAGGCTTATCCTGCCAATCATCATTTGGCTGCCAAGTTGCAGAGCTGTTATACGTCTGAACGTTGCGCCATTTCTCCAAGTCATCCGAACTATCCGTTATTTTCAGGGTACTTACATAGTCATTCCTTTGATCATGAACGCTTGTTAGCGCTTAATTTAGTGGTTAATGAAAAAAGTATTGGTCAGTTGGTGTTTTTTGATCAGCACGCGCGCGAGTTTGACCCTGATGACATTGCTCAAATTGAAGTCTTGTCAGAAGGGATGTTGGGTTATATCGAGCTGCAATTTGAGCACACAGAGTTAAAAGATGCTTATGAGCAGTTAGCTGCTTTGAATTTTAGCCGTACCAAATTTTTTCAGATTATCGCCCATGATTTACGCGCACCATTTCATGGTCTATTGGGTTTTACCGATGTTTTGGCAGA
Organism: Acinetobacter sp. ME22; assembly: GCF_022012315.1. Classification (NCBI taxonomy): domain Bacteria; kingdom Pseudomonadati; phylum Pseudomonadota; class Gammaproteobacteria; order Moraxellales; family Moraxellaceae; genus Acinetobacter; species Acinetobacter sp. ME22. The sequence continues at coordinate 53,924 of NZ_JAKLTL010000005.1, read as the reverse complement.
AGAGTTGGACACGCTTGATCATGCCAGTATTCAAAATATTGCCAGTTATCTCAACGATACCGCCAAGTCGACTTATAATTTATTAGAAAATTTGTTGGATTGGGCGATGGCAGAAGGTGGACGTTTTGTTTATCACCCCATTAATTATAATTTAAAACAATCTACACGTATTGTAATGGATGTTTTGCGGAGCTTGGCACTCAAAAAAAATATTGAGTTGATTGATCGAGTTCCTGAAGATATTCGCATTTTTGCTGATATTAATATGTTGACTTCGGTGCTGCAAAACCTGACTTCAAATGCACTAAAATTCACCCCTGTGGATGGTACAGGGCAAGTGATCATGAGTGCACAAGTCTATGACCAACATGTTGAACTCTCTGTGACCGATACAGGTTTAGGCATGACTGAACAGCAAGTGTATCATGTCTTTGAGCCACGTATTAAAACTTCGTTGAAAGGCACCGCAGGTGAGCGTGGCACAGGACTTGGTTTGGTACTTTGCAAGCGCTTCGTCGATATGAATCACGGTGAAATTCGGGTAACGTCTAAGGAGGGTCAGGGTACAACCTTCACGGTGACTTTACCGAAAGCCCAAGATGAGCATAGCGCTTTACCTCAATTGCAAGATCAACTTGCAGCACATTAAAAGCCAACTTTTATTTTCCAAAAGCTTGTTTCTCCTGCTATAACTACGCTTAGCTATACGGGAAACAAGCTGATCATGAATCACGATCAATTACAAAAAACACTTCACGCTAGTCAATACGCAGAACAAGTTTTGGCGCAGTATGCTGACCAATTACAGCAAGATGATCAACATCATCCTTTTCATCAGACCCTATCGACCGCAGAAATTTTTAGTTATGTCGGGCAAACTCTGCAGGGCATTCAGGATGAATTGCAGTGGATGCGCCAGTTACGTATTCTGCGCGCTCGTCTCATGTTTCGCTGGATTTGGCAGGATGCCAATCAATTCACCACCGTTCCTCAACTTACGCGGGAACTGGCAGATTTTGCTGATGCCTGTATTTGTGCGGCTAAAGCCTTTGCTTTGCCTGCGCTCTTGGCGAAATATGGTGAACCAGTCGGTTACGATGGTCAGTTACAAGACCTGATTGTGATTGGCATGGGGAAACTCGGTGCACAAGAACTTAATCTATCTAGTGATATTGACCTGATTTTTGCCTTTGATGCACAGGGTGAAACCAATGGTCGCAAGTGTATCGAAGTACAGCAGTTCTGTATTTTATGGGGGCAAAAGCTGATTTATTTGCTAGATCACATGACTGCAGAAGGTTTTGTGTTCCGAGTCGATATGCGTCTGCGTCCGTGGGGCGATGGTTCAGCACTGGCGATCAGTCATGTGGCTTTAGAAAAATACCTGATTCAGCATGGGCGTGAATGGGAGCGTTATGCATGGATTAAGGCACGGGTAATCACGGGAGAAAAAGGTGAGAGCCTGATGGCGATGACCCGTCCATTTGTATTCCGTCGTTATGTGGACTATAGCGCCTTTGAAGCTATGCGCGAAATGAAGCAGATGATCGAGCGTGAAGTTGCACGTCGAAATATTCACGATGACATTAAGCTCGGTGCAGGCGGTATTCGGGAAATTGAATTTATTGTACAGGTCTTTCAACTCATTCACGGCGGTTCAAAACTGGAACTGCAAGATCGAACCTGTTTGACCAGTCTCGCGCATATTGGTGTAGCGGGTTTGCTTGAACCACAGGCTGTACATGATTTGGAAGATGCTTATCTGTTCTTGCGTCGTGTTGAGCATGCGATTCAGGCCTTGAATGATCAGCAAACCCAAGCGTTACCTGTTGAACCCGCATTGCGTCAGCGTATGGTGGAAACTTTAGGTTTTAGCTCATGGGATGAGTTTTTAACGGTACTGGATCAGAAGCGTGAAAAAGTCAGTTTACAGTTTAAAAATGTCATTCAGGAAAACGAGTTTGATCAGCAAGACAATGATAGTGCTCAGCTTGAACAGCAGTTATTTGCTGTGCTGGATGATGATGCGAAAAAACTAATTCATGAATTTTGGCATGGACATGCCATTAAAAAAATTCCAGCTAAAGCCCTTGAGCGTTTAAAAGCTTTTTGGCCACCACTGATTGCAGCGATTTTACAGGCAGAACAGCCACAAGTCGCATTGCTGCGTCTAATGCCATTAATTGAGTCAGTGATGCGCCGTACCGTGTATTTGGTGATGCTGATCGAAAGTAAAGGGGCATTACAGCGCTTGGTGAAAATGGCGGAGGTCAGTCCGTGGATTTGTGAAGAACTTACACATTATCCTGTACTGCTCGATGAATTTCTGTCGATGGACTTTGAGTTGCCACGCCGTGCCGACCTAGAAGCTTCGATGCGTTATCAGTTATTACGCATTGAACTGGATCAGGTTGAGGACTTGATGCGTGTCTTGCGTCTGTTCAAGAAAAGCCATGTGCTTGCGGTTGCTGCCAGCGATGTTTTAGCTGAAAGTCCATTAATGAAAGTCTCTGATGCCCTGACCGATATTGCAGAAGTTTGCGTGGAAGCAACTTTGCATTTGGCTTATGAAATGGTGGCACAAAAGCATGGTTATCCTGTGACTCAAGAAGGGCAGCGTTGCTCCATCGATCAGAAAGGTTTTATTGTGATTGGTTATGGCAAGCTGGGTGGCATTGAACTCGGTTATGGCTCAGACCTAGATTTGGTGTTTATTCACTATCTCGATGAGCAAGCCGATACCGATGGGCGTAAATCCATTAGTGGTTTTGAGTTTGCTTTAAGGGTTGCTCAGAAATTTATGTCGCTGATGACCACACAAACCCTCGATGGTCGTGCCTATGAAATTGATACCCGATTGCGCCCTTCGGGTGAGGCGGGGGTGCTGGTCACCAGCCTGAAAGCTTATGAGCAATATCAAATGAAAAGTGCATGGCTTTGGGAGCATCAGGCACTGGTTCGTGCTCGCTCAATTGCGGGAGATTTGAGCTTAAGACAGCAATTTGAGCAAATTCGCTGCCAAATTCTCACGCAAAAGCGCAATGAAAGTGACGTACAGGCTGAAGTATTGAAAATGCGTCAAAAAATGAAAGACCATCTCGGCTCAAGTAAAGAGCAAAAAAAAGATGGGATTTTTCATTTAAAACAGGATGCAGGTGGTATCGTTGACATTGAATTTATGGCACAGTATATGGTGTTGGCATGGAGTGGGACGAAGCCCGATCTCGCCCATTTCTCTGACAATGTTCGAATCCTTGAAGATGCTGCGCGATTAGATTGCTTACCCAGCCAAGATGCGCAGGCTTTGATTCAAGCTTATCTCAGTGAACGAGCCGAGAGCCACCGTCTAGCACTTGCAAACAAAAACATGCAAGTTCAAGCTGTACAATGGCGCGACACCCGCGAGATCGTTTGCAAGTTATGGCAGAGATTAATTGATCCAAGCGCACAAGCCTTGGACAGTGAATAATGATGTGAAAATTTGGAGTGTGTGCCGTGAATTTGGCTGATCGTGATGGTTTTATTTGGCAAGATGGAAAATTAGTAGATTGGCGTGATGCAAAAATTCACGTCTTAACCCATACATTACACTACAGTATGGGCGTGTTTGAGGGTGTCCGTGCCTATGAAACACCAAAAGGAACTGCGATTTTCCGTTTAAAAGAACACACCAAACGTTTGCTTAACTCTGCAAAAATTTATCAAATGAAAGTCCCATTTGATCAAGCAACGTTAGAGCAAGCACAAATCGACGTGGTACGTGAAAATAAATTGGCTTCTTGCTATTTACGTCCGCTTATTTGGATTGGTTCAGAAAAACTCGGTATTGCAGCAACTGACAATACCATTCATGCAGCAGTTGCAGCATGGGGCTGGGGTGCATATTTGGGTGAAGAAGCGATGGCGAAAGGTATTCGCGTGAAGACTTCTTCATTTACACACCACCATCCAAACGTGACTATGTGTAAAGCAAAAGCATCTGGTAACTATACGTTATCTATTCTTGCGCATCAGGAAGTGGCACATTCAGGCTACGACGAAGCAATGTTGATGGATCCTCAAGGTTACGTTTGCCAAGGTTCTGGCGAAAACGTGTTCTTGGTAAAAGATGGTCAATTACATACGCCTGATATTGCAGGCGGTGCGCTTGATGGTATTACCCGTCAAACCATTATTACGATTGCTAAAGATTTAGGCATTGAAGTGATTGAGCGCCGTATTACGCGTGATGAATTCTACATCGCTGATGAAGCATTCTTTACAGGTACTGCTGCGGAAGTAACTCCGATTCGTGAATACGATGACCGTCAAATTGGTGAAGGTTGCCGTGGTCCAATTACGACATTGATTCAAAAAACTTACTTTGATGCTGTTCAAGGTAAAAATCCGAAATACGAAGACTGGTTAACTTACGTAAAATAAGTTGAATCAGTTAAGATAAGAGCGAAACTTTGGTTTCGCTTTTTTTATGCGAGTGGAAAAATCAGTATGCATGTGGTGTATATCAGTGATGGTAAGGCGGGGCACCGTTCCCAAGCCTTGGGATTGTATCAGGCCATGCAGCGCCAACATGCAGATTGCTCTTTTCAGGAAATCTCGGTTGCTGATTTGCCAGTTTTGAGTTTGATTGGCGCTATTTTTTCTCGGAAGTGTGCTCAGCTTGAACAAACCCCAACGTTTATTTTTGGTGTTGGAAGTCATACCCATTTACGCGTGTGGCTGATAGGGAAAGTTTATCCTAAAGCCAAAACGGTGATTTTAATGAAGCCGAGTTTACCTTTAGGGTGTTTTGATTATGCGGTGATTCCTGAGCATGACGCTGTGCCTGCATCGGACAAAGTCATTGTGACCCAAGGGGCACTCAATCCGATTGTCAATCAGCAGCGTCATCAAGCCAACCGAATCTTGATTGCTTTAGGTGGCTCATCTAAACGTCACGGTTGGAATACTGAAAAAGTATTCACTGCCATTCAAAAAATTGCTGAGCAGCAGCCACAAGCAACGATCATCTTAACCACATCACGTCGTACTCCGAGTGATTTTTTAGTACAGTTACAGCAGCAACCTTATGCAGCACAGCTCCAGATTTTCCCTGTGGAGCAAACCCCTCAAGGCTGGATTTTTGAAGAAATGCAAAAAGCCGAAGCAGTTTGGGTCACTGAAGACAGTGTGTCGATGATTTATGAGGCACTGACCGCAGGTTGTCGTGTTGGATTGATTGAGATTGATCGGCTTAAGCAAGACCGTATTGCTCATGCAGTGGATGGGTTATTACAAAAACAATATGTCTCATCGACCACCCATTTACAACAACTGCCTGCGGCAAGCGCTTTTAAAGAAGCAGAGCGTGTGGCAACATATTTACTTCAATCTTGTTAGGTTAACCCTGTGATTTATTTGGCTCTGATTGTGCTGCTTGCGGTGATGGCATTTAGTTATAAATATGCGTGGTGGAAACCTGCAATCGATTGGAAACGTCCGCGTGTCTTGATGTATCACATGGTGCGTGAGCATATTGATGGTGCTAAATTTAATAAACTGCGTGTGACTCCTGCCGAATTTGAGAAACAAGTAGCATGGATGAAAGCGCAAGGTTTTCACTTTGTCACTATGCGGGAACTTCAGGACAATTGGGGCAAGCATCCTGAAAAAACCGTGGCGATTACCTTTGATGATGGTTATTTAGATAACCTTGAAAATGCTTATCCCATTTTAGAAAAATACCAAGCTAAAGCAACCATTTATGTGGTGGTTGATCGCCATGATCGTGATTGGTCAACCTATAAAAAAGCCCATCATAACAGTGGTGAGTTGGCACGTGAGCCAAAACTTAATGATGAACAAGTTCGATTTTTGGCAAACAGTGGTTTAGTTGAAATTGGTTCACATACCTTGACTCATGCCAATTTGGATAAGCTCAATGATGCAGAATGTTTGCATGAATTGGCAGAATCCAAGCAACAGCTCGAACAGATGATTGAGCAACCCGTGACGAGTTTTGCCTATCCCTTTGGGATTTATAGTCAGCGTGATGTTGAACTGGCAAAACAGGCAGGTTATCAGAATGCCGTGACCACCAAAGAGGGGATTGATGCACAGCAGCCTGATTTTATGCAGTTACAACGCATTAAGATCAGTGGTAAAGATTCGATGTTTGCAGTGAAATGTCGCCTGAAACTGGGTCAACGTGGGCTATAAAAGAGAGAAAAATAATGCACATTTGTATGGTCATGGCGGGTGACGAAGAAGGCGGTTTGGAAAAACATGTGGTAGAACTGGCGAATGGTCTGGCTCAGATCGGGCAGAAAGTCACGCTGATTGCCCATGAAAAGTATGCAGAGCGTGTTCAGGGTGTTGAATTTAAAGCTTTGGATTTGAGTAAAAGCCGTAAAAATCCGATTTTACTGTGGCAGTTGTATCAGACTATTAAAGCCACGCATGCGGATGTCCTGCATGTGCAAGCCAACAAAGCCGTTTCAATGATTGCCCCAATGCTGAAATGGCTGAAAATTCCCAGTGTGGCGACACTGCATAACTTAAAACGCAACGTGCAAGCATTTGAAAAATATGACCGAATTATTGCTGTAAGCCGACGAGTGGCGAATCAGTTTGCTCAGCAAGATCGTGTACGCGTGGTCTTAAATGGCATTCAACCCCCAACATTACAAACCGCACAAAAACAATCTCATCAACCTTTACAAGCGATTGCCGTTGCACGTTTAGTACCAGCCAAAGGTTTTGATTTGCTGGTTGAAGCATGGCAAGGCATTGATGCCAAGCTTTGGATTGTAGGAGATGGGCCAGATCGAGATTTACTGCAAGAAAAAATTCAGCAGTATGCTTTAGCAGATCGGATTGAATTGCTTGGACATCGTAATGATATTAGTGCATTGATGCAGCAGGCAGATTTTTTGGTGATTTCATCACGTAATGAAGGTGGGCCTTATACTTTGGCGGAAGCCTTATTGGTACATTGTCCCGTCATTTCAACCGATGTGGGTATGGTGGCAGAAATCTTACCGCCAGAACTGATTTGCCCTGCCAATGATGTCACTGCATTACATGAGTTAATTCAACACCATGTTCAGCAGTTTGAACAGCTCACTCAGCAGTCCGAAGCAATTTATCAACGTGCCGAGCAGCAATTGACCTTAAATGCGGTATTAAGCAATACCCTACAGGTTTATCAGGAACTGAGCCATGCATGACCAGCAAAACACCAAGAAAACAGTATGGGTCATCAGCGATGGTGTGCCAGGGCATTTTAATCAGTCCAAAGGGGTATTGTTCGCACTCGAACGTGATTTCGAGTTAGATGTACACTGGATTGAGCTGACACTGAAACATAAGTTTTATCGTCGCCCTTTGACTTGGTTATTAAATTGTAAAATTCCTAAAGCAGAAAAAATTCATCAGTTTTATCAGGGGGATGCTTTACCCAGTGGTCGTCCAGATATTGTGATTGGTGCGGGCGGAAATAGTGCCTATGCCATTGTTTGGTTATCTAAAGCACTGGATGCAAAAAATATTTTCTGTGGTTCACTGCGTCAGCTCAAAGCTGAATTGTTTGATGCGATTTTGGTATTAGAACCTGATTTACCAAAACCATTTATTAATCTGCCTGTATCCCCGATGCCTTTAAGTCAGGCAACTTTAGCGCAGCATGCAACAGTTTGGCGATCTGAGCATCCGCATGTTGAGCAGCCAGTGTGGACGATGCTGATTGGTGGCGATGGTGCGGGCGCGCAGTATCAGCAACAAGACTGGGTACAACTGGCAAAGCAAATGAATCTGCTGGCACGTCAGCATCGCATTAAATGGTTATTGAGTACTTCACGTCGTACAGGGCAACAGGCTGAGAAAATTTTACAGCAATATCTCAACTTTGAGGGGATTGCCGATGTGGTGTGGTGGTCAGAGCAGCCACGCTCAGTGTTACATCAGTTTTTGGCAGTTTCAACACGCGTGTTTTGCAGTGCTGATTCAATGTCGATGATGATGGAAAGTGTGACCGCTATGCGTCCTGTAGTGGCTTATTTGCCTGAACACTGGCAACCCGATGAAAAATTCCAAAATGTACTTCAGCGTTTGAGTCAACAGCAGCTTTTGCAAGTCATTTCTATTGCACAGCTTAATAGTACATTTAAAGCCGAGCAGCAGCAGACCTTAGCCATTGAGCCGAGTGAAATGTTGGCAGGGCAACTCCATCAACAACTCTTTGTTAGTGACTAAATTGCAATCTCCATGATTTCTTAACTGTTGTCGGTAGAGAATTGGTTATACTAAGCAGAATTTTTAGTGTTCCGATTTTAAGATGAAAATTTTAGTCACAGGTGGGGCGGGCTTTATTGGTTCGGCTGTTATTCGCCATATTATTCAAAATACTCAAGATGAAGTTTTAAATGTCGATAAACTGACATATGCGGGAAATTTGGAGTCTTTATCCAGCATTGCGCAAAGTACGCGTTATCAATTTTCCCAAACCGATATTTGTGATCGCACTGCACTTGATCAATTGTTTTCAGATTTTCAGCCTGATGTGGTGATGCATTTAGCTGCTGAGTCACATGTAGATCGTTCAATTACAGGCTCGGCTGCTTTCATTGAAACCAATATTTTAGGGACTTATCAATTACTTGAAGCTGCTCGCCAGTATTGGAACGAGCAGATCGGTGAGAAAAAGCAGGCATTCCGTTTTCATCATATTTCAACCGATGAGGTCTATGGTGATTTGGAAGGTACAGAAGATTTATTCCTTGAAACCACGCCATATGCACCAAGTTCACCGTATTCAGCCAGTAAAGCCAGTTCTGACCATTTAGTTCGTGCATGGTACCGTACTTATGGTTTACCTGTACTAATTACAAACTGCTCCAATAATTATGGACCGTTCCACTTTCCTGAAAAACTGATTCCACTGATTATTCTGAATGCCTTGAATGGTCGTGCTTTACCTGTTTATGGGAATGGTCAGCAAATTCGTGACTGGCTTTATGTGGAAGACCATGCACGTGCGCTGTATCAAGTGGTGACTCAGGCACAAGTCGGTGAAACTTATAACATCGGCGGTCACAACGAGCAAAAAAATATTGATGTGGTTAAAACTGTTTGCCAGCTTTTAGAAGAACTTGCACCAAATAAACCAGAAGGTATTGCCCATTATCAAGACCTGATTACTTATGTGACGGATCGCCCAGGACATGATTTGCGTTATGCGATTGATGCCAGCAAGATTCAAAAAGACTTGGGTTGGGTACCACAAGAAAGCTTTGAAACAGGTTTACGTAAAACGGTCGAGTGGTATCTAAACAATCAGGAGTGGGTTGCTCACGTGCAAAGTGGTGAGTATAAAAACTGGCTGAATCAGCAGTACCATACTGAATCTGTTCAATAAGGAATCATCAATGAAAATTCTTTTATTGGGCAAAAATGGTCAGGTGGGTTGGGAGCTACAACGTGCTTTGCAGCCTTTAGGTGAAGTGATGGCTTTAGATCGCCATGCCAATTTACAAGGGCTGTGTGGTGATATTGCGAATTTTGAAGCCATCACTCAACTGATTCAGCAAGTTCAGCCAGATGTCGTAGTCAATGCAACAGCATATACGGCTGTCGACAAGGCTGAAGCAGAAGTTGAACAAGCTGACCTGATTAATCATTTAGCTGTCAAGCATTTGGCTGAACAGTGCCAAGCAGTGAATGCCCTGTTGATTCATTACTCTACAGATTATGTATTCTCTGGAGAAGGTGTGACGGCATGGCAAGAGCAAGATGCAACTGCACCGCAAAATGTCTATGGTCAAACCAAGCGTGCAGGTGAACTGGCACTTGAGCAAAGTGCAGTAAAATTTATCAATTTCCGTACCTCTTGGGTGTACGGTACGCACGGTCAGAACTTTATTAAGACCATGCTCCGTTTAGCGCAAGCTAAAGAAGAACTGAATATTATTGCTGATCAGATTGGTGCGCCAACAGGTGCAGCATTGATCGCAGATGTTACGGCACAGGCAATTCGTTATTACAACTTGCAAGACAATGAACAGGAGCAACACTTGTGTGGGCATTATCATCTTGCGGCTTCGGGTGAAACCTCGTGGTATGAATATGCACAGTTTATTTTTGATGTCGCGCGACAAAAAGGTTTAGTCTTAAAGTTGCAACAGGTGAACCCAATTGCCACAACAGCCTATCCGACACCTGCCAAGCGCCCGTTAAATTCACGTTTAAATACTCAAAAATTACAACAACAATTCCATCTGCATTTGCCACATTGGCAGCAAGGTGTGGAACAAGTTTTAGGAGAAATCATCGTATGAGTCAGATCAAACGTAAAGGTATTATTCTTGCGGGTGGTTCAGGGACACGCTTGTATCCAATTACCATGGGAACATCGAAACAGTTGTTGCCCATTTACGATAAGCCAATGATTTACTATCCATTGTCTGTGCTTATGCTGGCAGGAATCTCTGAAATTCTGATTATTTCAACGCCTGAAGATTTACCAAACTTTGAAAAATTACTGGGTACAGGTGAAGCACTGGGTATCCAGTTATCTTATAAGGTTCAGCCATCACCCGATGGTTTGGCACAAGCCTTTATTTTGGGCGAAGAATTTATTGGTCAGGACAATGTCTGTCTGATTTTAGGCGATAACATTTTTTATGGTCAAAGCTTCAGCCAACAATTGAAACGTGCTTCAGCACAGACCTCAGGTGCAACCGTATTTGGTTATTATGTCAATGACCCTGAACGTTTTGGTGTTGTGGAATTCGACTCAACAGGAAAGGCGATCAGTATTGAAGAAAAGCCTGTACAGCCAAAATCAAATTATGCGGTGACAGGCTTATATTTCTATGACAATAGCGTTGTTGAAATCGCAAAGAATATTCAGCCATCGCCACGTGGTGAACTTGAAATTACCGATGTGAATAATGTGTATTTACAACAAAATCAGCTCAATGTTGAATTACTTGGACGTGGTTTCGCTTGGCTAGATACAGGCACTCATGACTCATTGCTTGATGCAAGCCAGTTTGTGCAAACTGTAGAGCATCGTCAGGGGCTTAAAGTTGCATGTCTAGAGGAAATTGCATTTAACAATGGTTGGATCAGCCCTGATCAATTGTTAGAACGTGCCAATTTCTTTAAAAAAACAGGTTATGGTCAGTATTTGTTAAAACTGCACCAAGAGCACCAAACCAAACACGTCTAAATTAGCCCAATTGAGTCAAGTCGCATGAATATTATTGAAACTAAAATTAAAGATTTACTGATTTTTGAGCCACGGGTTTTTGCTGATGAACGTGGTTGGTTTATGGAAAGCTTTAATCAGAAAAACTTTGAACAGGCTTTGGCGGAACGTAATCTCCCGATTCCAAGCTTTGTGCAAGATAATCATTCTATGTCACAAAAAGGGGTATTGCGTGGTTTACATTACCAGTTAAATCCGCATGCTCAAGGCAAGCTTGTACGTGTCGTGCAAGGTCGTGCATGGGATGTGGCAGTTGATATTCGTCAAGACTCAGCAACGTTTGGGCAATGGGTAGGTGTTGAACTCACAGGTGAAAATCAGCGTCAGTTCTGGATTCCTGCGGGTTTTGCACATGGTTTTATTGCTTTGGAAGACAACACGCAGTTTTTATATAAAACAACAGATTATTATGCAAAAGAGTGTGAACGTAGTTTGGTGTGGAATGATGTTGAACTTGCAATTGAATGGCCAGTTGAAGCAGGTATGCAGCTTAAATTGACTGCAAAAGATCAGGAAGCTGCGACTTTCGCTCAGGCACGTGCAGCTCAAGCATTGTTTTAAGGAAAGCATATGAAAGTTCTGAATGCAGTCTATGGTGATGCAACGGGTGGTCGCTGGCAAGCCATGCTGGACATTGCCAATACTTTAAAAAGTTTTGGGCATGAAGTGGTTTTGCTACGTGGTACTGAAAACCAGCATCTTAAAAGTGGTGAATGGCCAATTAGCGTTATTCCGAACAAAGGTTTTTATAGCATTACAGCAGCATTAAAAATTCGTAAATTCATTGAGCAACAACAGCCTGATGTGATTATTGCACATAGCGGTAAGGCAGTTTGGTTGTTCAAAAATGCGATGTTGGGCATGTCCAAAAAAATTCCTGTGATTGCGGTCAATCATAGTCATAATGTCAAACGGACTTTGCGTGCCGATGCCTTTATTCATATTACGCCGTATGTCCAAGAGTTGGTGCAAAAACGCCAAACGCCTGAAGAGCGCGCAGCTAAACCACAACAGGTGATTTCGAACTTAACGTATTTACCTAAAGTTGTTGCTGAGCCACATCCAATTCGTATTCCACCGAGTATTGTGATGTTAACGCGGATGGTGCCCAATAAAGGCGTGCATGTACTAATCGATGCTTTAGCGATTTTGCGTAATAAGGGGATTGATTTTAGCGCAGTGCTGGCAGGTCAGGGTGAGATGCTCCCGACTTATAAGCATCAGGCTGAGCAGTTACAACTTCTTGATAAAGTCAGTTTCCCAGGTTGGATTGGGGGTGAAGATAAAATTGCATTATTGCAAAATGCCGACATTGTCGCGTTGCCTTCGATTACTGAAATTCAGGGCATTGGGATTTTAGATGCATTTGCATGGGGTAAAACCCTGATTACCACAGATCACATTGGTATTCGCCAAACTGCAAAACATGGTGTCAATGCTTGGTGTGCCAAAGCTGATGATGCGCAAAGTCTTGCAGACGGTATTGAATATTTAATTCAGCATCCAGACGAAGCTTTGAAGTTTGCTCAACAAGGCAAGAAAGAAGCTTTAGAGAAATACTGTTTTGAGCAGACGGCTAAGGCACATAATCAGTTTGTTGAGCATGTTCTCAGCTATTATAGTGATAAACATTAGGGCTTGTCCTCATTTGAGGAAATAGCTCAAAAATGAGTATATTTATGCTCATATTCGAATATTTAACAAACAATCTGGTTGTTTATTGAATAAAATAAGAGCTAATTTGCCTCATAAAATGAAATGAGGACACGCCCTAGGATTTATTGAATAAAATTTTGAAAATACCAAGATTTATCTTGGTATTTATAACTAAACTTATATTAATTTTAAAGTATTGAGGTAAGAGTGAAAATATTATTTCATGAAAATCAACTTTCTTACAGGGGAACAACAACATCATTATTTGATTATGCTTGGTATAATCAGGAAATTTTAGGAAATGAATCAGTTATCTTATATCAGGAAAATAATCCAAATAATTTTCAACCTGCAATTGATCGATTTAGTAAAAATTTTGAAGTGTACTCTTATACCGATACTAATCAAATTGATAATGTTGTTAAAGCAACACAGTCGGATTTATTGTATGTAATCAACTCTGGAAAAAAAGATAATGTAATTAGTCATAATATTAAGACCGTTATTCATGCTGTTTTTAAAGTTTATGAACCTTATGGTGATGTATATGCTTATGTGTCGGAATGGCTATCACAGGAAATGACAGGAGGCATAGCACCTTTTGTTCCACACATGATTAATTTACCTAATATTTCTGGTGACTTAAGAGAAGAGCTTGGAATTCCTGAGGATGCTTTAGTTTTTGGCAGATATGGAGGGGAAGGTACATTTGATTTAAAATTTGTTCATAAATTTATTTCAAAATTTTCAAGAAAGGATAAAAATATTTATTTTTTATTCATGGGAACAAAACCATTTGTTAGAAAGAGTATATTTCGTCCATATAAAAATATTATTTTTCTTCCTGCTAATACTGACTTAAATTATAAAACAAAATTTATTAATACTTGTAATGCATATTTACATGCAAGAAAACAAGGCGAAAGTTTTGGCATAGCAATTGGTGAATTTTCAATCAAAAATAAGCCAATTTTGACTTGGGGAGGGAGTGATGAAAATAGCCATTTAGATATTTTGGGCGATAAAGCTTTAATATATAATAATACGGATGATTTAATAGATATTTTATTGAATTTTAAAAACCTTCCAAATAATGATTGGGATTGCTATAGTGAAAGCTATAATTGCCATGCAGTCATGCGTAAATTTAAAAAGGTTTTTATTGATTAGATAGGTTTAATCAATAAATTTGATTGTAAATTGAGTAAATATATATGAATAATCTATCTTTAGATGAAGTTGAATTTCATTCCTTTCATTGGGACAACTTTGATCGGGATATTTTGGCTGCTCATAAAAAGGTGATGCAGCATTTGGGGCTAAATGTAAAATATACCGAAGAAAATATGCCACATGGTGAATGGCTTGATCGTGTCATTGGTCAGTCTGCAGCAAAAGTGGTCGCGATTATTGAGCCAGACCTGATTCCTTTAAATCGTGAAATTGTTGAGCAATCAGCCCAGTATGTTTATCAGAATAATACCTTTTTAGGTTGTGCTCAAGCATCGAACCATATTCACCCTGCGACCCATATTTTTGCCTCACCTGCGTTCTTTTTTATTACACCATCCTGTTATCAAGCATTGGGTAAACCTTCATTCATGCAAAATAAAAAGGCGGATGTTGCTGAACAACTGGCTTATATTGCAGAGAAAAAAGGGATTCGTTATCGGACTTTATATCCAACCTGTTTCGAGCGTGAACCTCGTGAAGGTATTTGGCTATTGGGTAACTATGGCTATTATGGTATCGGTACTGTATTTGCGAACAGTGTCTATCATTTATTTCAAAGCCGGCATGCCGACAACGTCAAACTATTCTTGCAACGCTGTGATGATGTGCTAAATGGCTGCTTTTCAACAGAAGGTTTTATTTCGTCGACTGCATTTAATGATATTGGACGCGTAGTTAAAAAGCCAAAAATTAAACAGTGGTATAAGAAAATTTTTTAAAGAAAAGCTGATCTTATTCAGCTTTTCTTTTTAAAAAAGGTAATTCGATATATTTATAACTAAGTAATGATACTAAAATTGTTAAAGTAAAAATTACAGGGAAAACCAGATAGTAGTAAATAATTTCTGATTTAAAATTAAAGTAATTTAATATGGTGAAATTAATATATAAAATTAATCCATGAAGTAAATATATACTATAGCTAATATCTCCTAAAATTTTTACTCCACGGCTTTGGAGTATTTTAAAAGAATTATTGCTATTGGTGATGAAAATAAAAATTATTGAAATTATAACTTGCTGATTAATTGAATATGCTTTAGTTGATGTAAAACAATAAATTAATAATGTTATTATAAGAATGGAAATGTACTTCATGTATTTTTCTAAGATTTCTTTAATTATATTTTTTGAAATTATTGAAAAATAGGAAAAAATAAAAAGGCAATAAAGAAACTTATTGGTTTTTATGAAAATAATGATGAATAAAAGCGTTGTAAAAAGTGTTAGCCAAGTGAAATTCATTTTCTTATTGAAAATTAGATGGATAATAGGGAGTGAGAAATAAAATCCCCATTCATAAAGTAGTGACCAATTTACTGAAGCAATAATTAAGCTACTTTTGAAGTCTTCTAAAGAGCCGCCTCTAAAAATTAACCAACCACTTATCCATTCTAATATGTGTTTTAGAGATGGTTGCGGTGAAATTGAAATTAGTGTAATTAAGATAACAATTGAGCTTACAAACAGGTATAGTGGTAATATTCTTCTTATTCTTGAAATATAAAGTGATTTCCAATTGATATTGTTTTTTTTGATTTTATTGATAAACAAATATCCAGTAATAAGAAAGAAGAATGATACAGGAATTGCTCCCAAATTATCCAAAATATTGTTGTTCGGACTGCTCCATTTTCCTGTAACTTTCCATATATAGGTAATGTAAAAATGATGTGAAAGCACACTTAAAGCCAGAATACCCCTTAAGCTATCTAAAGGTGAGTTTCGTGAAAGTGAATCGAAATTTTTACAATATTTGGGTGGGATTTTAGCTAGTAAAGCACTAGCACTATAAATACATATCACTAAGATTGGGATAATATATAGCTCGTAAAGTGAGTTCATGCTACTTGATTAAATAAGTTTAAATATGATTTAGTATATTTTTTTTGTATAAAATTTAAAAGTTATTATTTAGTTTAGGGCGTGTCCTCATTTCATTTTATGAGGAAAATTAGCTCTTATTTTGTTCAATAAACAATCAGACTGTTTGTTAAACATTCAAATTTGAGCATAAATATACTCATTTTTGAGCTATTTCCTCAAATGATGACAAGCCCTAGTTTATTTTAATTTTTGAATAAAATTGCTTAAGCGTCGAATTTTAAAAATATGAGAATAGCATTTTAAGTACGTTAAAAAATCTTGCCATATTTTACAAGCATTTTTAGCAAAACGATTTTCTTTATATTGTGCTAAGAATGCTTGGCGGTTTTGATCGACAGCTTCAATGGTACTGTCATTTTCACCACCTTGTTCAAAGAAATAATAATATGGAATTTCTGATTTTTCTGAGAGTAGATATTTCCAGTCATCGGCAACTGTAGTCTTTGCCAACATTTTTCTGACCAGTTTACTTGCTTCGTTTGGAGTCACGCTATAGGCACATGCCATCGTGTATTGATAACGAGAGCCAAGCATATTGAAATGAGTCTGATCTTCTGAGACATAGCCTAAAATGCGGGTACGGGCTTTTTTAGAGTGTCCGCTGAGAAAAATAAACTCGGCAGGATGATGAAGTATGCTGTGTAATTGTGCTGTATATTGATGATGTGCTGCAAGATAGACATCATCTTCAATAATCACCACACGATCATAATTCGCATAGCGCTGTTCTGAAATCCGTTGCCACAAAAATAGGTGACTGAGCATACAACCGATTTCGCCTGTACTCATTGGACGTTTACACTGACCAGCTTGTTCACGTGCAATATTAATCAATGCAAGTGTTTCAGAAGATAAGTCTTTACCATAGATCGCGTCAAAAAATTCAAGCTCAATTTCAATATCAGAAACCGCTTGGCGCAATTTATTAAACTCAAGCTCTATCGCTTTACGACGTTCTAAGCTTTGCTTGAGAGAAATACAAATAAATAGAACTTTCGAGGACTTAGACATGAGCAATACGTTGTCCTTTCGCGTAGATTTCAGCTTGCCAAGGTGAGTTTAGTGATTTTTGATCAATTAAATTGAGCCATTGCTGCAAAATGTTTTTCGCTTCAAAGGTTGAGTGTGCAAGCGCATAGCCACGCTGCGCGATCTCAACGGCCTGCTCAGGGTGCTCATGGTAGTATTTTAATTTTTCCAGTAAATCAGACGTGTCTTTAAAGTACACCAGACTATTTTCAGGAAATAATTCAGTCATCCCAGGCGTTTCTGCGCTAAAAACCAGACAGCCCATGCCTGTGAGTTGAGCCAGACGGTCACTACTATACATATAAATATCATTATATTTTGAGTAGTTGATGCCCATTAAACTGCTACGCACCGCAGCTTGGTATTCATGCCCAAATAAAGACGGTTGTCCTAAACATGCACCAAGCTTAAATTTGAACTGAGGAAGCTGCTCAGTTAAATGGCTAATAAATTGCTCACGCTCAGGGTATTTGCTATTTGAACCGCAAAAAATACAGTCGTAGTCAAATTTAAGCCAGTCTTCACGTGCGTACTCGATTGAATGCAAACTTAGGTTCGGGGTAAAAGCAAACACAGGATGATCACAAACTTCAGATAGATTCTGTAAATGCTGACCTGCCGTTGTCACAAAGACATGATCGACTTCACTGTGCATCTCTTTGAAATGATCGAGACGGTGAGGCTCATTAATCGGGTCAACGAACCACATGGCAACTTTGGCTTGGTGAATTGCTTTGAGTTGTTTGAGTAATTCTTTAGGTAAATGAATATGCCCAATTAAAATCAGGTCAAAATGAATATTTTGACAAAGTTCAATCAGTTGTTGGTGTGTTTTTTTATGAGAGAGAGAAGTGGTGTTGAAAATATTACTTTTTCTGACCATATACTTATAGTCAAAAGCATGGACATAGTGCCCAAGTTCAATTAAACCATGTTGAATCTTGGCATCGGTGTTATAAAACATTGAGCCATTATTGTCAGTTTTGAAATTTGCAATGTGCAAGATTTTTAAAGATGAATGGCGCAATGTTACTGTTCCATAATGAGAAGATGAACAAGAATCGAGGTTTTATTGGTTATCCGCATTACCTTTCAGTACCATATAAATCAAGGCACAGAAAATTAGCAGGGCAGCAGATAAACTGCTGAAACAGAAATATAAAATACGTTGGTGAGTGGTGATATTCATGAGTTGATTATGAATAATATAGGTCATGATACCCCATTGGGCTAAAGAAAACACAATCACCACCAACGAACGGCGGCGCACTTCTGGACGCATAGCCATGGTTTTCACCTAACATAAAAAAAAGCAGCTTATTATGCCACTATAGAGAGTCAATCTCAATTACCATAAAAAAACCCTGCCGAAGCAGGGTCTTATCGACAAAAACTTAAGCTTCTTTGGCTTCAGCTTTTGGTTTTTCACGTAAACGGATGCCTAGGTCACGCAATTGATTGGCTTCAACTGGTGCAGGTGCTTGAGTCAACGGACATTCAGCAGTTTTGGTTTTCGGGAATGCAATCACATCACGAATCGAAGATGCACCAGTCATCAACATGATCAAACGGTCAAGACCGAATGCCAAACCACCGTGCGGAGGCGCACCATAACGTAAAGCATTCAATAAGAAGCTGAATTTTTCTTCTGCTTCTTCTTCACCAATACCTAGCGCTTCAAAAATTGCTTTTTGCATTTCTAAAGTATAGATACGCAGTGAACCACCACCGATTTCAGTACCGTTCAGCACCATGTCGTAAGCAACAGACAATGCTTCACCTGGGTTGTTCTTCACTTCTTCAACAGAAGATTTAGGTAAAGTGAACGGATGGTGAACAGATGTCCACTTGCCATCGTCAGTTTCTTCGAACATTGGGAAGTCAACGACCCAAAGCGGTGCCCATTCGCAAGTTGCAAGGTTCATGTCATGACCAATCTTCACACGAAGTGCGCCCATAGCATCATTGACAACTTTGGCTTTGTCTGCACCGAAGAAGACGATGTCGCCATTTTCAGCACCAACACGTTTCAACAAATCTAGCACGATTGGCTCGATGAATTTCACGATTGGAGATTGAAGACCTTCGATGCCTTTTTCGAGTTCATTGACTTTGATGTAAGCCAAACCTTTCGCACCGTAGATGCCAACGAATTTGGTGTATTCGTCGATGGCGCTACGTGGAAGTGCACCTGCACCTGGTACGCGAAGCGCAACAATACGACCTTTAGGGTCTTTTGCAGGGCCAGCGAAGACTTTGAACTCAACGTCTTGCATGAGGTCTGCAACGTCAACCAATTTCAACGGAATACGCATATCTGGTTTGTCAGATGCATAGTCACGCATCGCGTCTGCATAAGTCATACGTTCAAATTTATCGAATTTAACATTCAATAATTCATTGAACATTTTAACCGTTAAGCCTTCCATTAAATCCATGATGTCATCGTCACTCATGAACGATGTTTCAACGTCGATTTGGGTAAATTCAGGCTGACGATCCGCACGCAAGTCTTCGTCACGGAAACATTTTGCGATTTGGTAATAACGGTCAATACCACCGACCATCAACAACTGTTTGAACAATTGTGGTGATTGTGGAAGTGCATAGAAGCTACCATTTGAAACACGGCTTGGCACTAAATAGTCACGCGCACCTTCTGGTGTTGCGCGAGTTAAGATCGGTGTTTCAACGTCCAAGAAACCATGATCTTCGAAATAGTTACGGATCAAGTTGGTGACTTTAGAACGGAAGCGTAAACGATCTAACATTTCAGGACGACGGATGTCCAAGAAACGGTATTTCAAACGAATTTCTTCAGAAATATTGGTGTTGTCGTCATTAAGTGGGAATGGAGGAGTTTCAGAAGTTGCAAGAACTTCAATCTCTTTACCCAAAACTTCGATTTGACCACTCACCATGTTGGCATTTTCTGTGCCTGCATAACGGCGGCGTACACGACCTGTAATTTTTAATACAAATTCAGAACGTGCTTTATCTGCGGTTGCGAAAGCTTCAGGCGTATCTGGGTCAATAACCACTTGAACAAGACCATCACGGTCACGCATGTCGAGGAAGATGACACCACCGTGATCGCGACGACGGTGTACCCAACCACATAGAGTCACGGTTTGGTCAATTTGGGCTTCGGTTAAAGAACCGCAGTAATGAGTTCGCATCATGTTTTTTAAATCCAAACTATATTGGCAATAGGAGCGTATACGTAAACAGCGTACCGCGAATCAATCAGCGATTATGCCCTTTTAGACCATGTTGCTCAAGGTTTAGCGCGAAAAAACCATGGCTAAGACGACTTAAGACGGAGGGAGCGATTTTTTAGCCGCTTGAATTTGTGAATATTTCCATAAAAATAAACCACAACCCGCAGTAAAACAGACCAGCCAGCCTTGCACAAAGGCTTTAAAACTGCGACCACTTAACTCGTAGAGATTTCCCCAAAGCTCAGCATGATTGAACAGATAAAAACTCAGCATTGCCATTCCACACAGCAATGAGTTTATGGATAAGCGTTGTAAAAATTGGCGTTGTAAGGTTGTAGGAGTCACTTGTCGATGATCTGCAATATAACGCTTTGTCCACATCCATAACCAAGGCAAAGCCAGTACGGATGTCCCGATTTGTAACAGCCGATGCATCGGGAAATGATGGTCAAATAGCCCAATGCGTTGCTCTAAGAAATCACGGGCTAACCAAGTGCGTGCATCGACATGGGTAAAGCTGTCCCAGATAAAATGACTAATAGTTCCGAGGAGTAATGCACAAATCGTTGTCACACAAAAGACACTTTGTTGCTTTAAGCTATTTAAATGTAAAGGGGAATTTATTCCCAGTCCTGTAAAAATCACAGGGCGATATAGCAGATACCACAGTCCCGAAGCCAGCAAACCAATCAACAAGTCGGGGAAAATTAAGCCCTGCCATAAATGACTCAGCATGACATCTTTTGGGGTAAACAGGCGAATGAGATCAGGTGTCATACAACCGATAGCAGCCGCAGCCAATGGCAGTTTTCTTTGGCTGAGCCGATAAATTACAGGCGCAATCAGCATATGCGACACAGTAAATGCCATAAATATGTCAGAGAAATCGAAAAGCAGAAGTTTAACGGAATTATGGATAAAGTACGAATGGGTCTTGCAAATAAATTGATACGTTATAATATTACAACAAATTTAGCACTGGATGCCTACAATGCATTTTAAGAAACATGTGTTTGCCCTTTCGGTTTTATCACTGACCATTCAGCAGGTCATGGCACAAGATGCGCCTGTTACAGAAAATGATTTACCGACTATTCAGGTTCATGCCGATAAAAAATCAACGGTGAATAGCAGTGCAGGCGATGCAGTTGTGGGTCAAAAAACCTTAATCGCAGGGGCAACCACTATTGGCAATGCCTTAAATGGTCAGGCAGGCGTGTATTCAGCACAATACACTGGCGGGGTAAGTCGTCCTGTGATTCGTGGGCAAGATGGTGCGCGAGTTAAAATTACTGAAAACGGTGGCGATGCACTTGATGTATCGAGTGTTTCACCTGACCATGCGGTGACGGTTGATCCAAACTCGGCACAGGAAATTCAGATTTTAAAAGGCCCTGAAGCGTTGTTGTATGGCGCAGGATCGGTTGGTGGTCTGATCAATGTGGTCGATGACAAGATTCCGACTCAAATGCCTGAAGGTGGTTATACAGGTCGCGCAGCGGTGCGCTATAACTCAGGTAGCGATGAACTGTTGTACTCAGGCAATGCCACGATTGGACTGGGAGATCAGTTTGCCCTACGTTTGGGAGGTTTAAAACGTGACGCCAATAACTATATTTTGCCGAAAGATTTACAAAGCGATAGCCGTCGCCAAGACAGCACTTTTGCCGATTCTAAAGATTACAACGTAGGGTTGTCATGGATTTATGACCGTGGTTATACAGGGATTTCCTTTAGCCAGCGTCATGATCAATATGGTATTCCTGCCGACAATGAGCTGTACGGCACGTGTGAACGTAGCGGCAGCAGTTTAACCAATTGTGGTACAGCAACGGGTGGCGGTGATGATGCACAAGGTTGGATTAACCTCAAAGAAAAACGCTATGACATTAAAACTGAGTTGAATGACCCATTTGCAGGTTTTAACAAACTCTCTGCTCAAGCTAACTATACCGATTATCAACATACCGAAATGGATGGGGACACGCCAGACACGACCTTTAATAGCAAAGGCACAGATGCGCGTATTACCTTGAGCAATAATCCTTGGGCGGGTTGGACAGGGCAAATTGGAACGCAATTTACTCAGCAAAAACTCAGTATTGATGGTGATGAATCGTTGATGAATCCCAACACCAGCAAAAAATACAGTCTGTTTGCCTTACAACAAAAGCAGATCAATAACCTGAATTTTGAAGTGTCATCACGAATTGACCAGCAAAATATCAATATTGATTCAACTCAAAAAGATTACAGTGGTACGGCTTATTCGATTGCAGGTTCAACCAGTTGGGAGTTTATTCCAAACTATAAACTGTCTTTGACTGCATCACATCAAGAGCGTTTGCCTGTGGCACAAGAGTTGTATTCAGATGGCAAACACATGGCGACCAATACCTATGAATTGGGCGATGACAACCTTGATAAAGAACAATCCAATAACCTTGAACTGGGGCTGCACTTTGACAATGACCGTTTGAAATATAACGTCAGTGTGTTTCAAAACTGGTTTGAAAACTTTATTTATGCCAAAACGCTGGATCAATATGATGATTTTCGCTTAATTCAGTATAGCCAAACTCAGGCGCGTTTCTATGGGGTCGATGCTGATCTGAGCTATCAACTTTCTCCAGTCTGGAATGCAGGTCTGTTTGGGGATTATGTACGCGGTAAGCTAGATAACGATGGCAATGCCCCACGTGTTCCAGGTGGACGCTTAGGCACACGTTTCAAAGCGGACTTTGGCGATGGCTACTCGGCAAGTGCAGAGTATTATCATGTGTTTAATCAGGATGATATTGCCAATTATGAAACTGATACCAAAGGCTACAACATGCTGAATCTAGGTTTGGCATATACAGGTCAGGTGAATGCAAAAACAGGTTATCGTTTATATGCACAGGCCAATAACTTGCTCGATGCCAATGTTTATCAGCATGAATCATTCCTTGCCAATGTGCCGCAAGTCGGACGTAACTTTACGGTCGGGGTAGATTTTAACTTCTAAGATTTAAGCCCAATTCGTGACAGGAGTGCTTCCCATCACGAAATTACTCTTGAAAAAATTGAAGAGAAAACCTAGCCTGAGACTATTCGGCTAGGTTTATTTTTATGCGTATATTTCACAAAATTCATGATAAGTTACAATGGTCTCCCCGCCATTATGCGGGGTTGTTTGTCGGTATTTTATTTCTGGGTTATGCCTCTTCTGCGGTCTATCACACAGTCAAACCGCTCCCTCGTGGCATTGATTACACAGGAAAGTTGCATCATGCCGATGTACAGTTCTTGGCTGATGAAACCTATGTGGATGCCACAGGTAAAGTGCAGCAGGATCAGCATATCTTTGATCAGATTTTGAGTTTGGTTGCGCAAGCCAAAACCACGATTGTGATTGATATGTTCTTGTTTAATGATGAAATGGGCAAAAATGCCCAACCTCAGCGTCATTTGACCCAAGAACTGACACAAGCCCTGATTCGCAAACGAATTCAATCTCCAAATGTTGAAATTAAAGTCATTACTGACCCCATTAACTCGATTTATGGTGGACTTGCACCTGAGCATTATCGCAAGTTGCGTCA
Organism: Acinetobacter sp. ME22; assembly: GCF_022012315.1. Lineage (NCBI taxonomy): Bacteria > Pseudomonadati > Pseudomonadota > Gammaproteobacteria > Moraxellales > Moraxellaceae > Acinetobacter > Acinetobacter sp. ME22. The sequence continues at coordinate 30,066 of NZ_JAKLTL010000005.1, read as the reverse complement.
GGCAGGTGTTGATGTGATTGAAACCAACCTTGCACCACTACGCACGCCTAATCCTGTATGGTCAGGTTTTTGGTATTTGTGCTGTCAGGGTTTAGGCAATAATCCGCAAGGTGGATGGCTACCCAACCCATTTGGTCAGGGCAAAGTCACCTTACGCAGCTATTTAGATTTACTCAACTTCAAAGCCAATCACCGTAAAACTATTGTGGTCGATACCGATCAGGGCTGGAAAGGGCTGGTCACTTCTGCCAATCCACACGATGGCAGTTCACATCATGATAATGTCGCGTTGTTGGTCTCAGGGCCTGTTGCTGTGGATATTTTAAATTCCGAGCAACCTGTAGCTGAAATGTCACAAGGTGAAATGGGCGTTGTGATTGTTGGTCAGCAAGAGGGTGATAAGCGCTTACCGCAAGTGCAGGTTGTGACCGAAGCGGCAATTTATCGTGCTGCATTGAATATGATCAATACGGCAAAACCTCAAGATCAGATTGATCTGGCAATGTTCTATTTGTCTGAACGCAAAATTATCGATGCTTTAAAACAAGCCAAGCTGCGTGGTGTGCAGGTTCGTGTTTTGCTTGACCCCAATAAAGATGCTTTTGGTCGTCAGAAAAATGGTATTCCAAATCGTGAAGTTGCGGTTGAATTGCATGATGCAGGTATTCAAGTGCGTTGGAATGACACGCATGGTGAGCAGGCACATACTAAAATGCTGTTTAAGCACAATGCGACCCAATCTGAATTGTTGCTCGGTTCAGCCAATTTTACTGCACGTAATTTAAAAAACTATAATCTGGAAACCGATTTGCGCGTGATTGGCTCAAGCCAAACGCCAGTATTTGTCAATGCCAAAAAATATTTCAATACCGCATGGGAAAATCTGGACGGGCGACAAATCAGTGTTGATTACAGCAAATATGCCGACAGTTCAAAATTGAAATATGCGTTGTATCGTTTTATGGAATGGTCAGGTTTATCGACATTCTAAAAATGAAAACGTAAAAAAAGAGAGGTCATGTGCCTCTCTTTTTTTATTCAAAATGATCACTGTTGCGGTGGAATCAGTTGATCCAGTGCTTTGTCATCCAGATTATTCAGTTCGCTTAAATCGGTTTTGATTTTCCATTTCTCAACATCTTCGATAGGATTAGGCAAACGTGCTTCAAGCCAGTCACAGACCACATCGGGTGAAAACTCAGCATGATTGCATTGAATCACCCACGCCAAAAAGTCTTTGGCTTCACCATTCATATAAGGTGGTGGAGAGACAGGCAAAAACTGAGTCGGTAAACGCTCATTGGTCGACAAGTAATTTAAAACATGCCCAAGTTCCTGTACGGTTTGCCATGCCAATGGATGTTCAATATCAATAAAAAACTTAAACCACCATGCATGTTGTCCATCATCCCCATGTCCAACAATACGACTGGCTTGGACACTCGGGACTTTGGCAAAAAACTGTTCTAGGCGTTCAAAATTTAATTTAGACACGTTGTAATTCTCTTGATTTCACGGCGTTACTATACCTGACAATTAAGCCAATTCATCATCTTGCGGTTGTAGCTTTTTACTGCCTACTTCATTTTTTTCTTTAATGGCTGATGGATAATGCCAAGAAGCATAGCGCACGATAAAAATTGCCACAGCTAAAATCAGGATTGAACCTGTGACAATAATTAAATCCATAGAGGCTTTATGGTCATGTTGAATCACCGAAATCAGCAGGCGAGTGAGTGCAGTAATTGCCACATAAATTAAAAAACGCACAGGCATATGATTGGTTTTAAAGTAGATTCCAACCATAGCACCGAGTTCTAAATAGATAAATAACAGTAAAATATCGTCAATGCTGGCATAGCTTTTTTCAGTAAAAATATCGATGGTGGTGTGTACCGCAGACCACGCGATCATACAGCCAATAATAAACAGCGCTAAATAATGAAAACTCTCTACGGCTAAATGACCAACCCGATCTAGAAACTGTTGTATTTGATCGGTCTTATCTTTGGGAATAGGCATCGCAAAAACACCTTAAAACAATCTATGATGAGCTTAAATTAGCATTGTGATGACAGGATGACAAATCATAAAACCAAAAAAATGCCTGATAAACAGGCATTTTTTTAGATCGAAATTGAATTACTGTTGAGTAAAGTAGTCTGGATCAAACTGCATGATGACACTCGAACCTGCATTGATTTTGGCAAAACGGCTATTAAGTTCAGGCAAGACTTTTTCAATGTAGTATTGTGCCAAACGCAGTTTATTGGCATAAAACTCACCTTGTTTTGACTCTGCCGCTTTGGCAATTTTGGCAAACATATAGGCAAAGCTGAGTAAGCCCACCACATGTAAGAAATCAACTGCAACGGCATTGGCAAAGTCAGGGTCTTCTTGAGCTTGATCAATGATACGCTGTGTCAAAGCCTCAACTTCAAGGCAAGCATCTAAGGTCATATCTTTAATAATGGTGAGGTCAGTATCAAGTTCATCGACAAAACTACGGATTTCATCGATATATTCATACAAGAATTCGCCGTTATTTTTAATGACCTTGCGCCCTATCAAATCTTGCGACTGAACGCCGTTGGTTCCTTCGTAAATCTGGGCAATACGTAAATCACGGATGCATTGTTCCATGCCCCATTCAGCAATATAACCATGTCCGCCAAAGCACATTTGCGCATCTAGAACCGCATTGAATGCAGTGTCGGTTAAATAGGCTTTGGCAATTGGGGTGAGCAGGGCAACACGGTTGTTGGCTTTACGCACCGCTTCGGCATCGGTTGAAAACTTGGTGATGTCGAGCTGTTGACCGACATATACCGCAAAGGCACGTGATGCTTCATTATTGGCGCGGGCATTGAGTAACATGCGACGTACATCGCCATGTACTAAAATGCTGTCCGCAGGTTTTTCTGGGCTTTTCACGCCTGTGGCACTGCGCCCTTGCAAACGGTCTGTGGCATATTGGGCCGCATTTTGGTAGGCAAATTCAGCTGCACCTAAACCCTGAATCCCCATCGACAAGCGCTCATAGTTCATCATCACGAACATCGCCGCCAAGCCTTCATTTTCTTTGCCGACCAAGAAACCTTTGGCTGCATCGAAGTTCATGACACAAGTTGCAGATGCCTTGATTCCCATTTTATGTTCAATTGAACCTGGTGCAACGGTATTGCGCTCACCTAAAGAGCCATCTTGATTGACCATGTATTTCGGCACAATAAACAGAGAAATACCGCGAGAACCCGCAGGTGCATTCGGCGTTTTTGCCAAGACAAGGTGAATGATGTTTTCGGTCAGGTCGTGGTCGCCACCTGTAATGAAAATCTTGGTACCTGTAATGTTGTAGCTACCATCGGCATTCGGTTCTGCTTTGGTTTTGATAATGCCTAAGTCTGTACCCGCATGTGGCTCGGTTAAGCACATGGTGCCTGACCATTCACCCGAATAGATTTTCGGTAAATAGGTTTCTTTTTGTTGTTGTGACGCATAGCTGTTGAGCGCCATGCCTGCACCGACCGACAACAGTGGATACAGCATAAAGGACGGGTTGGTGGCAAAAATCATTTCATCAGACAGGACTGTCAGCATTTTTGGCATGCTTTGACCGCCCCATTCTTCATCGGCACTTAGACCAATCCAGCCACCTTCGGCATATTGTTGAAATGCTGCCTTGAAACCTTCAGGGGTAGACACTTTACCATCGGCATAGTGTGCGCCTTGTTCATCGCCACTCCGATTGATTGGCAGCGTAACATTTTTGGCAAATTTAGCCATTTCTTCTAAAATTGCCTCGGCAGTTGCAGCATCTAAATGTGCCAGCTTTTCATTGCTTTGCCAAAATTGTTCTGCGTCAAAGACTTCATTTAAAATAAAACGCATATCAGCAAGTGGGGCATTGTAGATTGGCATTGTTGTTCACCTGTTTTTTTGAGTTTGCTTTAACTCTAGCAACTTTTATGACGATACTGATGGATCGCTTCCTGAATATCGTTGCAAGACATTTCATAAAAAAGGCTGCACAGTCAGGCAGCCTTTTTCTGTGCATTAGAACGCAAAATGTTCAGCATCTAAATTCATCAGTGGTTCTAAGCCACCTGCAATCACGGCAATGTGTCCGTGAACACGAGGCAGTACTTTCTTGAAGTAGAATTGTGCTGTGGTAATTTTAGCTTTATAGAATTCAACTTCACTTGAACCGTGAGCCAGTTTTTGCTGTGCAACAACTGCCATACGCGCCCATAAATAGCCAAGCGTCACATAGCCTGCAAAATATAAATAGTCGACTGCGGCAGCACCAACTTCATCGGCATTTTCGCGAGCACGTTCACCAATGCGGTTGGTGAGTTGTCCCCATTCCTTGTTTAAGCTGGCAAGTTCGCTGATCAACGCTTGTAATTCAGCATTGTTGGCTTGTTCTTGGGTAAAGTCATAAATGATTTTGGTGAAATCACGCAGTAAAGCCCCTTTGGTCTGTAGTACTTTACGGCCAAGCAAATCCAGTGCCTGAATTTCAGTGGTTCCTTCATACAAACAGGCAATACGGGTATCACGAACAATCTGTTCCATGCCATGTTCAGCAATAAAGCCATGTCCACCAAAGACCTGAACGCCTTTGTTGGCAGCTTCATAACCCGTTTCCGTCAAAAATGCTTTGGCAATAGGCGTAAGTAACGACAAGATATTGTCCGCATATTCGCGTTCTTCTGGTGTTGCAGCACGTTCAACCAAGTCCGCATATTGGGAGAGTAAGTAAACGAGCGCACGACCACCTTCGGCAAAGGCTTTTTGAGTGAGCAACATGTTACGAACAGCAGGATGCACAATAATCGGGTCAGCTTCTTTTTCAGGCTGTTTTGCCCCAGACAGTGAACGCATCGCCAAACGTTCTTTGGCATAGACCAGTGCGCCTTGGAAAGAAGATTCGGATGCCGCTAAACCTTGTACGGCTGTACCGATACGTGCCGTGTTCATAAAGGTAAACATGCAGTTTAAGCCACGGTTTTCAGGGCCAATTAAATAACCTGTGGCTTTATCAAAGTTCAAGACACAGGTAGCATTGCCATGAATCCCCATTTTATGTTCGATAGAACCGCAGCGAACCTTGTTACGCTCACCAAGAGAGCCATCTGCATTGACATGGAATTTAGGCACAATAAACAGTGAAATACCTTTGGTGCCTTTCGGAGCATTTGGTAAACGAGCCAGTACGATGTGCACGATATTTTCAGCCATATCGTGTTCACCCGCGGAGATAAAGATTTTTTCTCCAGAAATGGCATAGCTGCCATCGGCATTGGGTTCAGCTTTACTACGAATAATGCCAAGGTCTGAACCCGCATGGGACTCGGTCAAACACATGGTGCCTGTCCATTCACCTGAAACCAGTTTAGGTAAGTAAGTGTCTTTTTGCTCGTCTGAACCGTGATGTTCAATGGTACGTACTGCACCATGTGACAAGCCAGGGTACATGCCCCATGCCCAGTTTGAACTGCCGACCATTTCTGAAATTACAGTGGCAAGTGAGTTCGGTAAACCTTGACCGCCATACTGTTCTTCAGCAGATAGAGATGGGAAACCGAGTTCGATATATTTTTGATAGGCTTCTTTAAAACCTGTGGGTGTAGTGACTTCACCGTCATGCCATGTACAGCCTTCACGGTCGCCCACTTGATTGAGTGGAGACAGCTCATTTTCACAAAAATCTGCAGCAGCCTCTAAATATTGATCAATTAATTCACGGCTGACTGTATCTTGAAAAGCAGGCAGTTTGGCATAGTGCTGCTCTGCATCGAGCAATTCATGTAAGACAAATTGCATATCACGTAAAGGCGCTTTGTAATGTGGCATGATGATGTCCTCTTGTACTGGCAAACCCCAGTTTTATGTCTTTAAAATGTGCCTTTCCCAGCACTTTGTATGCAGTACATCGTGCAACAAGTTGCAGTATCCGACAAGAGTAAAATCGTGGTTTCTGTGTGACTCTAAAGTCAAAGAAAGTTTTATTAATAATACTAAGTTTATGAAAAATATTATTTTTATTTTTAGTTAAAATGTAGCTTTAGCCAACCTTAACCTGAAAATAAAAAACGGCATACAGAGCGTATGCCGTTTCTTTCTATCTGTGCAATTACTTGCTTGCAGGTGCTGCTGGTGCAGGTGCATCTGCTGGAGGCGGTGGTGGTAATGGACGGTCTTTGTCCTGATCTGGTTTAAAACGCAATTCACAGGTACCTGCAATGGTTTTATCTGCAAGTTTAACTTGAACTTTGGCACCTACAGGTTGATTGCTACATGCCTGTTTGAATTGTTCAAATTCAGCTTTATGTTTTGCCATGTCTTGTTCAGACATGCGAGGAGCATGATGGCGGTGATGAGGGTCTTGTGGGCCAGCTTGCATCGGGGGTTCATGTGGTTTCCCCATCGATTGACATGCAGTTAATGTCCCCATACTCAAAATTACGGCACTGACCAATGCAACTTTTGCAAATAGATTCATATTATTGTCCTTATATGATGTGAAGGAGTAAAAGTGCAACTGTGTTAACTTTAATCAACCAACATGGAGGAACAATGAAGAGTTTTTTGTGGACATGTTGGTTACAATGGAGAAATTCAGGATATTAATTGAGTTGAGTTGTTGAAAAAGCTGCGTATTCCGATTGCCTTGCGCCTGTTTTTCACAGTGCTACTGACCACGGTGATTATTACCACAGTGAGTTTAGGCGTGTTCCAATGGACGATGAAGGAAAACTTTGCCAAATATGTGGCAGATGTTGAAATGCAGAAACTTGATCATCTGATTGAAAATCTGGCTGGGGTCTACAGCATTTACCATGACTGGGGCAATGCGATTCAGGCACAGATTTTACAGATTGAAGGTCAACCCGGCCCTGATGATTATGACCATTTATCAAGAGTCTGGTTACGCCGTCAGTATGACATTGCCTTTCAGCAGCGCTATTTTAAAGAAAATACCATTCTCAACGTACCCACAGGCGTAGAACAACAAACAGCCATTAAAAAAGAAGGTTTGTCTGTTGATGAAATTCGTTTGCTACAAGAAAATTTACCTTCTGAATATCAACCCTTTGAAGGGCTTAGTTTTCCACTCAATAGTGGTCCAATTTTTTGGAATCGCAAATCCATTCAGCAACCACGTCCACCCAAAGATGCCAATACACCACCTCCTGAAGATACTCCCCCCCCTGAAGGTAAAAAGCGCTTTATTCCCATGCCTGACAAATTGGGGCTAAGTTCTCGCTTGTCTTTATATGATGCTAAGAAGCATTTTATTGTGGGTGAGCAAAATACAGGGGCAGTGTCATTTCGTCCAATTAAAGTCAATAATCAAATTGTGGGTTATCTGGGCTTAAAACCTGTTTTAGATCAGGAAGATGCTTTAAGTCTAAATTTCTTTAGTACGCAAAAGAAAGTATTGCTCTTGATTTATGCAGTGACTGTGGTTGCCAGTCTCATTTTGGCTTTATTGCTCGCGACATACTTTAAGAAACCGATTCATCAATTGCTACGAACGGCTCGTGAGCTGACCAAAGGGCACTATCAATATAAAATGCAGGTCAAGCGTAATGATGAATTGGGTGATTTATCTAACCAGATGAATCATTTGTCCGAAATTTTAGATCAACATGAACAGTCACGCCGTCAATGGGTCGCCGATACTTCACATGAGTTGAAAACGCCACTTGCTGTATTGCAGGCGCAAATTGAAGCAATGCAAGATGGGATTCGAAAACCAACCCCTGAACATTTTGCTTCAATGATGAGTCAGGTCAGTAGTCTGAAAAAATTAACGCAAGATTTGGCAGATTTAGCACAGGTTGAGGCGCAGCAATTGACATGCTATTTTGCAGAAGTCGATCCGTGGCAGACCGTCGTGCAGGAAGTCATTAATTTTACGCCTAAACTTGAACAAGCACAGTTGCAAGTTGAGGTTGAAGGAAGTGGCACACTGCTTTCTCTAGATGTCGACCGTTTTAAACAAATTATTGTGAATTTGTTGGGTAATAGTATTCGTTATACAGAAATGGGTGGAATGATTCGCATCCATACCGTACAAAATGAACAGGCATGGACACTGTTGATCGATGATAGCCCGCTCGGTTTATCTGATGAACAGTTACAGCGTTTGGGTGAACGTTTTTATCGTGTCGATGATTCGCGTACACGGAGCACGGGAGGCACAGGTTTAGGTCTGGCACTTTCGGTTAAAATTGCTAAAGCTTTAGGTGGTCAGTTAAGTTTTGATCATTCGCCTTTGGGTGGTTTGCGCTGCCAATTAACTTTCCCAAAAATTTCTAGGAAATAAATACATGAAACATATTATTTTGGTTGAAGATGAAGTTGAATTAGCAGGTCTTGTTCGGGATTATTTAGAAGCTGCGGGCTATGAAGTTAGTATGTTTCACGATGGACAAGAAGCCTATAACAGCTTTTTACAACGTAAACCGAGCTTGATGATTTTGGACTTGATGGTGCCACGTATGGATGGTTTAACGATTTGCCGTAAAGTGCGTGAACAATCTGACTTGCCGATTATTATGGTGACTGCACGTACTGAAGAAATTGATCGGGTCTTGGGCTTGAACATGGGGGCAGATGATTATGTTTGTAAGCCATTTAGCCCGAAAGAACTGGTTGCTCGTGTACAGGCAGTCTTGCGTCGATTAGAGCGTAAATCAGAGCCAGAAGAAAATGATTTATTCCGTATCGACAAGTCACAACAACGGGTTTGGTATAAACAAAAAGCCCTGAATTTAACGCCAACCGAGTTTCGTCTTCTAGAGCTATTTCTAGAACATGTTGGACAAGTTTATTCACGCATTCAGTTGCTCGACCATATTAATCCTGACAGTTTTGATGTGGCAGACCGCGTGATTGACAGTCATATTAAAAACCTGCGCCGTAAGATTTCTGAAGTCGCTGAAGATGACAGTCGCCATGAATGGGTGCAAGCGGTGTATGGGGTTGGTTACCGTTTTGAATATCCCAATGATTAATTAAAATGAGAACAAAGGGCTATTCGATTGAAATAGCCCTTTTAATATTTGGTACATAAACTAATCGGTAAACTATAAAAATACCCAATTTTTCCAACTGATTGAATCGGTGTACTTTTTCCACCTTCAATATCTTTTTTTGTATTAAACTTTCCAATCCGACCGATTAATTCAATATCTCGTGTTTTAATCAACATATTAATATCAACTTTAGGATAGTCTTCGATATGAACAATATCCTTAGATGTATATAATCTTGGTGTTTTTTCATAATCAGCAAAACGTGTTGTAGACTGAATATTGCAACAATAACGATGAAATGGAAAACTATAATAATGGGCGATATATTTATAAGGTTTATAGGGATCAGCATCCCGATTTTGTTTTTCTTCAAATGTTAGTATCTCTTTTTGTAGAGGAATAAAATTTAAATAAGTTTCACCATTATCATGTATAAGTGTATATTTATACCGATTCTCTAGAAAAAAATTAATAAAATCTTCCCTATTAACATCTTTCTCATAAATAAAATAACGAATCTTTCCACCATGATTGATTACACCCGCATCAATTCTAAAATTTTGTTCTAGGGTTTTATAAATATCCATCTTTTCGATCATCTGAACGAATTGTTTATAATCATTAGTTTTTAAATTGGATAAATACAAAGCTCGCCAAGAAGGAGAAAAACTATGGGTAAACTTGCCATTTTCTTTTTTCATTGGAGTCACATTGTCTAATGCTCTATAAAATATTTTTAATCGAGCTTGATCAAGATAATAATCTTGATGCCCAACCACATCGATCCAAGGCTGATAACCACAATAGCGTTCTTTTTCATTCCACTTTTTTACAAATGCTAGCCATTCCTGTCTTTCTTGATATTTTTGGTATTTAGAGTACCCAAAAGGGAGTGAAATTAAAATAATCACGAAAGTTGCAATAATGGAAAATTTTTTTTCAAAGATCATAAGTTAATTTATAAAAATAGTATTTATAGTTTTGTATTATATTCTGTGAAATTGGTTTGTGAATCCTGAATGACTCACAAACCAATAAAAGTTTTATGTTTATGATGAACAACTCACCATTACATCAGGCACATCACTGGGTAGTGGTGCAAGATCGGCAGGGCGTTCACGCTCAGATTGGTGGGTAAATGGTTGTGCCAAAAGCTCAAACAAACGCTCAACTTCGCTAAAGTCATCGCGTTGTGCTGCTTCGATCGCGGTTTGTGCCATGTGATTGCGTAAAATATAACGTGGGTTGGCTAAGCGCATAGTAGCATCAAGCTGTTCAGTATCTTGATGTTCACGAATCGCATGATACTGCTTGAGGAAATCCTCGAACTGTCGAATATTGAGGCAATCATCTTGAATAGCCCGATATTGCTGTTCTTGCAGACGAATGAAACTTTGCGTGTAATCGAGCTGTTCACTTTGCATGATTTTTAGAAATGCCATACCGCAGTCAAAGCTATCTTTATGAAAGTCAGGTAGCCCCATTTTAGCGGCTAGACCTTGCTGATAAAACGCTAAAAACTTCGGTTCATACTGTTCTAAGGCTTTGACTAACTCTTGCTTAAATTGTTCACGATCTTCAGTTTTGGCAAGTGGTACAAGATTATTGATCCAAACCCATAAATTCCAGTGTCCAATACTTGGCTGATTTTGATAAGTATAACGACCCTGATGATCCGAATGATTGTTGATCCAATTGGGGCGGAAACGTTCCATAAAACCATAAGGACCAAAGTCGAGGGTTGAACCTGTAATATTGAGATTATCTGTGTTCATCACACCATGTGCAAAGCCGACCAGTTGCCATTGTGCAATCATTTTTGCAGTCCGTTCAATCACCTGATCTACAAAAGCCAAAATAGGTTGCTCTGCATTTAAACATTCAGGAAAATACCACTCGATGGCTTTTTCAGTAAATTCTTTGAGTAGTTCAGGCGCATATTGATTAATCCATTCAAAATGCCCGAAACGAATATGACAGTCTGCTGTACGTAACAGCATTGCACCTTGTTCAAGTTGCTCACGTTGTACGGCATGGTTGGACGTGGTAAAGCCGATGGCATTGCTTGAAGCAATACCCAGTGAATTGAGTGCATGTCCTGCTAAGTATTCACGAATTACTGAACGCAAAACAGCACGCCCATCGCCCATACGTGAATAAGGCGTTTTGCCTGCACCTTTTAAATGCAAGTCAATGGTTTTACCCTGACGGTCAAGCACTTGCCCAATCAATAAGCCGCGACCATCACCCAATTGTCCAGCCCATTGACCAAACTGATGCCCTGCATACACCATTGCCAGTGGGGTAAACTCGGCAAAGGTCTTTTGTCCACTACAAATCTCCACCCAGTTTTGTTGTTCTTCGGCTGTCCACTGCAATTCATTGGCGAGGGCAACATTAAAATGTCCTGCGCGTGCGCCTTGTAATGTTTTTGGCATTTGCTGATGAAACAGCTTGGCATTTAATGCAGGATACAATGTGTTAAAGATCATAGTCGGCAGGTTTTACAAAGATTCTGTATTACTCTATAGCAAAATTTGGATTTATAGAAAAATAGCTATAAAAAAAGAGATGCTCAAGCATCTCTTTTTTGAATACGATTGAGATTAGGTTGAAATTTTACGCATACGTTTAACCAAAACCTCAAGACGATCACGATGGTGCTGCAAACGCTGCTCGACCAGTTGGAAATCTGCCTTCAGTTTATGATCAATTTGATGGATTTTCTCGGTCATTGCTGCTTTTTTGTGCTGCAACTCCAGTTCTTTGAGCTTAGCCATATCGTTTAAAGTATGGGTAAAGGCTTCATATTCTTGCGCGATGTGCTGTTTCATCGTGCGTAAATCTTCATTGATATCCAGACCATACACCGCAAGGTCTTGCTCTGCATATTTGAACTTCATTGCCAATTCTGCTTTTTTAATATTAAAGCTTGGGATACGGCGCAGATTTTTAGCTAAACCAACTTTTGAACATGACCAAATCAACCATTTGGTTGGGTCGTACTGCCACCATTTCACTCCATTACGGTAGTCGTATTGGAAGATATGATGATAGTTATGATAGCCTTCGCCCCAAGTGGCAATCGCTAACCAAAAGTTATCACGTGCTGTATTTTCATCGGTATATGGACGTTTACCGAACATATGGCACAGTGAGTTGATAAAGAATGTGACATGGTGACTCAAGATTAAACGCAGCAAACCACCTAATAAAATTACACCCCAAATATCACCAACTGCCCAGCCAATTGTCCCCAAAATCACAACATGTACCGCAATCACTAAAGGCACATAGTATTTGTCTTGGAACATCACGACTTTGTCATTGAGTAAATCAGGCGCATTTTTATAGTTCGCTGTAGCCGCAGGATAATCACGAATCATCCAACCTAAATGGGCGTACCAGAAACCTTTTTTAATTGAATATGGATCTTGATCGATATCATCAACATGACGATGATGCGTACGGTGTCCAGATGCCCAATACAAAATACTGTTCTGTACAGCAAATGTACCACCGAGCATCAGAATAATTTTGAGTGGGAGAGACGCTTCATAAGCACGGTGTGCCCATAAGCGGTGATAACCCGCTGTGATACTTAAACTACTCAGTGCGAGTAGAAAAAATAAGCTTACCCACGCACTGACAGAAAAATCATGGTAATAAGCATAAAGCGGTATAGCAATTAGGGCAGCAATTGGAGTCCCCAACAAGGTAATGGTTGCTGTCCAGTTAATAGGTGCTTGCGGCAGGGGAGTCATATGCAGCGACGCTCCTCAAAGAAAAATAGGGTCGACCTTCAAACGCAATACTGATGGCTGTTTATAGGCATCTTTATCGATGCTTTAACAATATTATACACTTGTATTTTAAAAGCTAAAGCGAAACTTTCGACCAATGCGTTTTGTCTAAATATTACCCTAAAACGTGTAGCTGCTGTTGCATTGTTTTCGGAAAATCTGTGATTAAGCCATCAATGCCTTGATCTTGTAGCATTTTTGCCCTTTCAACGTCATTGACTGTCCAGACGCTGACAGCAAGCCCTGCCAATTTGGACAACTCAATCATGTCAGGCGTTGCCAATGTATCTTTCCACCCTATGCGGCTACAATTATATTTTATTGCTTTTTCAATAGCTTGGCTTTTAATGTTGTCTTCAATTAATAAACCTCGCTGAAAATGACTATTTTGTTTTTGAAGCGCAATTAAAATTTTTTCATCAAAACTGGTAATGGTTGCAGATTGTTCAAAACCTTGTAACTGCTGCTGTAAGGTGTCGATTAAACGTTCAGCTGTCGCAGTATCTTTGACAGTTTTAACTTCGACTTCAATATGTTGAAAATCACGCAATATTGTTAAAACTTCAGAGAGTAAAGGCGTACTCTCTGTGGACGTCCAATTCTTCCATTGTGCACGATGGTCATAATGTTTTAAATCGGAGGAAGTACATGAATAAACCGCGCTGAGTTTACCTGCGGTACGGAGAAAATTATCATCGTGCATGACAAACAACGTACCATCTGTAAGTTGGCGGACATCGAACTCAACAGCCCGAATGCCCAATTGTTGTAAGTAATAAAAACCACCTAGCGTATTTTCAGGTGCTTCGCCACGTGCACCACGGTGACCAATAATTTGCATCCATTTTTCACATGAAGTTGAGGATGAAATTATTTTACGCTTAAAAGTACTTACTTTTGTTTTTGCCAGTAAATTTCTTTGCCATGTTCAGCCAATTGTAGGCTACGAGAAGCGACAAATAACCAGTCAGACAAGCGGTTCAACAGTAATAAAGCTGTTTTCTGAATATTTTGATCGCGTTTTTGCAGGCTGATTAAGCTACGTTCAGCACGGCGGCAGACAGAACGTGCTTGATGTGCATAACTGCATGATAATGAACCTGCAGGTAGAATAAATTCTTTCAACATCGGAAGGTATTTATTCATGGCATCGATATCGCTTTCCAAGAAAATGAGTGCTGATTCTTGTAAAAGGTTAAAGTTGGGAATACACACTTCACCACCCAAGTCAAATAACCAGTGTTGGATCAAACTTAAACTTTTGTCCCAACGCTGCTTTTCATCGGCATCGATCCCACTATTCACGATTTGGGCGCGCAGTACGCCAAGAATACTATTGAGTTCATCAACATCACCTAAAGCTTGAATCCGTAGATCATCTTTCTCGACGCGTGTCCCATCGCCAAGACCTGTCGTCCCATCATCACCTGTACGCGTTGCAATTTTGCTTAAACGATGACCCATAATTCATTCCTTTTGATCATAAAAAAGGATAATGTTTTTTCAAACATTATCCATGAAAATGCGCTGATAAAATACTTTTTTGAACATGAATATTAGTAGCGTAAAGTTACCCCAATGGATGCTAAGCGACCACTTGCGATATAGTATGATTGTACCTCATTGTTCCATGCTGTTTTATAGGTGGTATCACCAATATTTTTGATATTACTAAATACTTTTAAATGCGAGTTGATTTGCCAATAAGCATTCATGTCTATAGTTGCATAACCTGGAATATTATGAGTATCTCGTGCAGAACCTCGAGCAACTAAAGATGTTGTAAAGCCATAGATACCATTATCCCAGCCAGCAGACAATGATAGGTTTTGGCGTGGATGATTTGGAGCATCTTTATTTGTTGCTTCATTCGTAGATTGGACATAGGCATATTCTGCATTGGCAAAAAGATCACCTTGTTTCCATTTTAAACCAAGTTCTGAACCTGTTAAGGTTGCTTTATTGATATTGTAATATGTAAAGTTTGTAGAAGAATCGGAAACCATCAGGTTATCCACTTTGGTTTGATATACAGAACCGTAGACGTGAAGACCATAAGCAAAAGCATGGTCAAAACCAAGCTCATATGAAACACTTTCTTCAGGTTTTAGGTTAGGATTACCGCCCCACCATGAAGGTGCAGTAATGAGTTGCCCCACAACAGGTGCTTTAAATGCTGTTCCTACGTTTGTATAAATACTGGTATTTGGCGTTGCGAAGTATCTGATCGCAACTTGTCCGACAGTATGTGTTCCAAACTGTTGATTATCTTCAACACGGACACCAGCTTGTGTTGAAAATATATCATTGTTAAATTGATGTTGTGCATAGTAGCCGATGGTTTCATTGTCTGAATCGAAGCCTTCATCGCCAACGTAAGCTGCAACTTTTTCTGCTTTGGTTTTATTGTATTCTACGCCGAATAAAATATTTTGATTCGGTGTTAACTGCCACTTGAGATTGGAGTCAATTTCTTGCTGTTCTGTATTTAGAATAGATGGATAAGCACTTTTAACGACGTTATATTCATCATTAAATTGAGATAAACGTGTGCTCCAAGTTAAATCATCAGTTAAATTGAAGTGCCCTTGAATATTATATAAGCGGTTAAGGAAGTCATAGGCATTAGGTGCGCCATAAGAAAAATAATCTCCCGTCCCTTTATTTTCTTTAATTTCAGCAGAGATGCCATAGGTTTCCTTTTCTACACCAACTTTTGCAGAATAACCTTTTTGATCGAAACCAGCTTTACGGTCTTCATTGCTAATAATTTTGTCACCATCCGTTTCAAAGCGTTGACCACGAATTTGAGCGTAAAAACCATCTTGAGCAATATCTGCACCTAAAACCGATTTATAAGTGTTGTGTTCACCCATTTCAGTAGTCGTGAATACTGTATTTTGAGTTGGTATTTTTGAAATCAGTTGAATAACGCCACCAATTGCATCTGTACCATATTGTACCGACGCAGGGCCTTTTAAAATTTCAATTTGTTTAATGTCAGATAAATCAAATAAATGAATATTTGTATCTGCAACAGTAGCAATATTTGAGCGCATCCCATCTTGTAAGAAAAGGGTATGTGATGCACCTGTACCACGAAGGTACACAGATGCGGGTTGTCCATAACCACCAGTTTGTTTAATTGAAAGTCCTGCCTCTCTTTCTAAAAGCATGGGTAGGTCGGCGAGAGGTGACTGCTCAATCGTTTTTTGATCAATGACATTAATACGTGCAGGCACATTTTTAACTTTTTCTGGCGTACGAGATGCTGTGACAACAATGGTATCTAGAGAAGTTGCATTTTGCTCGTCATTGGTTGCTTGCTGATCTGCGGCATGTGTTGTAACTGAAAAACCTGTGATAAGTGCAATCGCACCGACCAAAGCAGTGGGCTTAAAAATAGACATGGCTTTTTGCTCCATACATTCACTCCCCGTGAATGATTCATTGAAGTAAACAACAAGCAGGTCTTCGGACTTCCAATATAGTTACACACATAACCAGCATATTCGTCTTCCCATCTGAAAACAGTGACGTTAAATGGCTAAGCACCACTTAAAATATATGCGTTTCATTGTTACCGCTGCGGGGGCAGTGTTGGGTTCTCACCAACTTCCCTAAAGCAAAATGCAAAACTTGTTGATAAATTAGACCAAATTATACGGTCTTTACATTAGTGAAACAATCTGTAGACAGAGATTGCGTTGAAAACTGCAAATTCTCCTAGATTTCTTTATGGTTTTTCCGTTTTAATCAACAGCATGCTTTTTAATACAAATTAGATTGATTTTATGCGAACCCGAACAAAAATTTGCGGAATTACCCGTATTGAAGATGTACACAGCGTCGTGCAAGAAGGGGCTGATGCGATTGGTTTGGTCTTTTATCCACCTAGCCCACGTTCAGTGACTATAGAGCAAGCCCAGAAATTAGTGCTACAGATTCCACCTTATGTGCAAGTGGTTGGTTTGTTTGTCAATGCCAGCGCAGAAGAAATCCAGCACGTTTTGCAGCAGGTTCCTTTAGATGTCTTACAGTTGCATGGCGATGAAAGCCCTGAGCTGTGTCAGGAAATAGCACAAATCACCAAACGCCGCTGGTATAAAGCCATACAGGTCAAACCTGATTTAGACCTAATAAACGAAATTCAACGCTACCAACACGCGGGCGCAAGTGCTATCTTACTCGATGCTTGGCATCCTGATTTAAAGGGTGGGACAGGTTTACAATTTGATTGGTCGCAATTCCCGAAACTTGATATTCCGCTGATTTTGGCGGGAGGCTTAAATCCTGACAATATTGCTGAGGCAATTGAACTGACCGAACCGTTTGCGGTGGATGTCAGTGGCGGTGTAGAAGCCCAAAAAGGAATTAAAGATCAACGA
Source organism: Acinetobacter sp. ME22 (assembly GCF_022012315.1). NCBI lineage: Bacteria > Pseudomonadati > Pseudomonadota > Gammaproteobacteria > Moraxellales > Moraxellaceae > Acinetobacter > Acinetobacter sp. ME22. The sequence goes on along the minus strand of NZ_JAKLTL010000005.1, from coordinate 12,825 downwards.
TTAATCAAAAAATTTATGCAAGGAGTCCATTGTGGATCAGCAAAACGAAGTGATTGACTATACACAATATCCAGATGCTAAAGGACACTTTGGCATTCATGGCGGACGATTCGTGTCAGAAACATTGATGGCTGCATTACAAGATTTAGAAAATCTGTATAACAGAATGAAAAATGATGCACAGTTTTTGGCAGAATTTGACCGTGATTTGGCTTACTATGTCGGCCGCCCAAGTCCACTTTATCATGCTGAACGATGGTCTAAACATTTAGGTGGTGCGCAAATCTACTTAAAACGTGAAGACCTGAACCATACTGGCTCTCACAAAGTCAACAATACCATTGGTCAGGCATTGCTGGCGAAACTGTCGGGTAAGAAACGTATTATTGCGGAAACAGGTGCAGGTCAGCACGGCGTGGCAACGGCAACCATTGCGGCACGTTTAGGTCTTGAATGTGTGGTTTACATGGGCGCTGAAGACGTTAAACGTCAGGCAATGAATGTGTACCGTATGCGTTTACTTGGCGCAACAGTTGTGCCAGTCGAAAGTGGCTCAAAAACGCTGAAAGATGCCATGAATGAAGCAATGCGTGACTGGGTGAGTAATGTCGATACCACTTACTATGTGATTGGTACAGTGGCAGGCCCACACCCATATCCGCAATTGGTTCGTGATTTCCAATCGATCATTGGTCGTGAAGCACGTCAACAAATTTTAGAGCAAGCAGGTCGTTTACCCGATGCACTGGTTGCCTGTGTGGGCGGTGGCTCAAATGCGATGGGTCTATTCTATCCATTCCTAAATGATGCTGATGTAAAAATGTATGGTGTCGAAGCTGCGGGCTATGGCATTGAAACAGGTAAACACTCAGCACCTTTAAATGCAGGACATGTTGGTGTGCTCCATGGTAACCGTACTTACCTGATGAGCGATGCTCAAGGTCAGATTATTGAAACGCACAGTATTTCAGCAGGTCTGGATTACCCAGGTGTGGGGCCAGAGCATAGCTTCTTGAAAGATATGAAACGTGTTCAGTACGTGCCAATCAATGACGAAGAAGCACTACAAGGCTTCCGTGATTTGACCAAAATCGAAGGGATTATTCCTGCATTAGAAAGCTCACATGCAATGGCTTATGTCACTAAGCTCGCACCAACCATGTCGAAAGATCAGATCATTATTGCCACGGTTTCAGGTCGTGGTGATAAAGATTTACTGACGGTTGCCCGTGTTGATGGTATTCCGTTGGTTGATCTGTAAATCCTAAGTTTTAATCAAAAGGCGAGCTAAATTTAGCTCGCTTTTTTTATTTTTGGGTGATGGGCTACGAAAAAGTACAATGCAGAACGTATGATCAGTGGGTAAAAATTAGACTTGAACAAACATTTTGCCATGTGGGTAAAGCTTGGTCGTTTGTTTATTTTTATGATTTTTATGATTTTTTTAATTAAAAATTCCAAGATGAGCCAAAAAAACAATTCAAAAGATGCCTAAAAATTAGGAAGCTTTGATCATTGAGAAAAGCTATCAAATATTGATTAATGTAGCTTGCGGATTGTTTCATAAATGTTGAATCAAATCAGGCAGCTTTTGGCGCTGTGCAATGTCTAAAAAATAGCGTTACAATGCGGTGTCATGTAAACACAGCACACACTATTTTTTCATGCAAGGAAAGTAAACCTTATGTCTCGTCTAGCCACACGTTTTGAACAGCTTCAATCTAAACAACAAAAAGCTTTGGTTTCTTATGTTATGGCGGGCGACCCTCATCCAGAGGTGACAGTACCATTATTGCATCGCATGGTTGATGCAGGTGTCGATGTGATCGAATTGGGCTTGCCTTTTTCCGATCCAATGGCAGATGGCCCTGTGATCGCGCTTGCTGCAGAGCGAGCGCTTGCGGGTGGGACAAATACCTTAGATGCTTTGGCTATGGTCAAAGAATTTCGTCAAAAAGATCAGGAAACGCCAGTGGTTTTGATGGGTTATTTAAACCCAGTAGAAGTCATTGGTTATGAGAATTTTGTTGAAACAGCACATCAAAGTGGTGTCGACGGTATTTTGTTGGTGGACTTGCCACCAGAAGAATCGGATCAGTTCAATCAGGTGTTACGCCAGTACGACATGAATCAGATTTTCCTGTTAGCCCCAACATCGACTGATGAACGTATTCAACATGTCATAAAACAAGCCAGTGGTTTTATCTATTATGTGTCACTGAAAGGTGTAACAGGCGCAGCAACCTTAGATACGTCTGAAGCAGCGCAACGTATCGAGAAAATTAAATCTCAAACCAGCATTCCTGTTGGTGTGGGTTTTGGTATTAGCGATGCGCAATCTGCAAAAGCCATGGCTGCAGTTGCCGATGCTGTCATTGTCGGAAGTGCTCTCGTCAAGCCTTTTGCAACGTTGCCACCGGAACAAGCCGCAGAACAAACGGTTAATAAAGTCAAGGAGCTTCGAGCTGCGCTCGATGAGTGAGTATGAATCAAGAAGTTAAACCAAGTAAAGTTCTGAACCCATCGACACCTTGGACTGATCGCCCAGTTCCTGGAATCCATGTACCAGATGCAAAAGAAACTTTCAAAGCAAGTTTTAATGAACCAACAGTTGAATGCCCAGAGTGTCATTCACTGACAACAGTCACCGCAATGAGCTTTAATGCCTATGTTTGTCCACAGTGTGATGAACATTTACGTATGAAAGCACGTGAACGTTTAACATGGTTCTTTGATCAAGTTGATAAAGAACTTGGTCAAGAATTTAGTGCGAAAGATCCACTGAATTTTGTGGACAGCAAACCATATCCTGCACGTATGCAAGAAGCGCAAAAGAAAACTGGCGAATCTGAAGCATTGGTTGTATTGCAAGGCACGTTAAAAGGCGTGGCAATGACAGCATGTGCATTTGAATTCGACTTTATGGGCGGTTCAATGGGTACAGTGGTTGGTGACCGTTTTGTACAAGCGGCTGAAAGTGCGATTGCGAAAAAACAACCGTTCATCTGCTTTGCTGCCTCTGGTGGTGCACGTATGCAAGAAGGCATGTTGTCTTTGATGCAAATGGCACGTACTTCAGCAGCGATTGAAAAAGTGAAAGCAGCAGGCTTGCCATATATCGTGGTGTTGACTCACCCTGTTTATGGTGGTGTAACTGCGTCTTTAGCCATGTTGGGTGATGTTCATATCGCTGAACCTAAGGCAATGATTGGTTTTGCAGGTAAACGTGTAATCGAACAAACTGTTCGTGAAAAACTCGATGAACCATTCCAACGTGCTGAATATTTGCTTGATCATGGTGTGGTCGATCAAATTGTTCATCGTCATTCATTACGTGATACTGTATACAGAATCGTAAGTAAACTGATGAACATCTAAATTGAACACAATAGCACCACAAGCTACGGATAGTCTTTTCACATGGCTCAACTATTGGGGTCATGTGCATGTAACAGGAATTGATTTGGGCTTAGAGCGCGTCATTCCTGTTGCTCAAAAATTAAATGTGACAACCACCTCAGCCAAAGTGATTACGGTTGCGGGTACTAATGGGAAAGGTTCAACCACAACAACAATTGCCGCGATTCTTCAACACGCGGGCTATAAAGTTGCACTTTACCAATCTCCGCATATTTACCGTTTTAATGAACGTGTCAAAATTTCAGGCTTGGAAGCCAGTGATCAAGAACTGGTTGATGCTTTTGTTCAAGTCGATCAAGCACGCCGTGAATGTGGTTTAAGTCTTTCATTTTTTGAAGCAACCACCTTAGCTGCTTTTCTTATTTTTCAACAAAAACAATGTGATGTCTGGGTGCTTGAAATTGGACTCGGTGGGCGACTTGATGTTGTCAATGTTATTGAGCCAGATGTTGCCGTGATCACCAATATTGGTTTGGATCATGTGGATTGGCTAGGTGATACCATTGAAAAAATTGCTTTTGAAAAGGCTGGTATTATTCGCCCTAACATTCCTGTGATTTTTGCAGGTCAGCAACAACTTCCACAAGCCATTCAAGACAAAGCTCAAGCATGTAATGCTCAACTGTATGTGTTGAATCGTGATTATTTTTATCAAGAGCAGTCGGAAGATACTTGGCTATTTGCCACACCTGCATCCACTTTGCTGCTACCTAAAGGGCATTTGGCACTCGATAACATTTCAACCGCAGTTGCTGCTGTGCTCGTGAGTGGTTTAACTGTCTCTGATCAGGCAATTCGTCAGGGAATTCAAACAGCAAAAATTGCAGGGCGTTTTGAAGTTCGTCAAATCCAGAACAAAACCGTGATTTTTGATGCAGGGCATAACCCGCATGGTGTTGAATTTTTGTTAAAGCAATTGCAGAATTTTATGCAATACAATAAACAGTATTCTGAAGTTGTTGCAGTTTTTTCAATGTTGGCTGACAAAGATATAGATTCAGTGGTTGAATTGCTGAATCCTGTGGTATCGACTTGGCATATTGCTGAGTTAACTGTGCCACGTGCGGCAAAACTTGAAAAAATTCAGCAGGCTTTAAACAATACAACGACACAACAATTTTCAAATGTGAAAGAAGCCTTTCAAACAGCTCTCGATCATTTACAAGATCAACAACTGATTTTGGTTTGTGGTTCGTTTCATACCTTAGAAGCGGTTTGGGAGTACATTGAATAATGTCAATGAATAGCAAACAACGTTGGATGGGAGGCGTTGTTTTATTGGGTGGCGGCGTGCTGCTTGCAGCATTGCTGATGAAAGGCACACAAGAATTACAGCATAAACAAGCCGCTCCCTTAACTCAAACAGCGACAGCACAACAAAAAAATACGCAGAAATCAGGCGATATGCAGGCTTTGCAACCCTTAACGGTTGATGTTGAAACCGAGAAGCGTTTGCTTGAAGAGCAAAAGCGGGCACGCGAACGTGCAGTTGCTGAACAAGAAGCAAGAACACAACAGTATTTGCAACAACAACAACAAGCAGAAGCCGACGCTGCTCGTAAAGCTGCTGAAGAATATGCTGAAATCAATAAGCGCCGTACAGGTCAAGACAGCTCGGATAACATTCCACCTGAAGTCAAGCCTGATGGTAAAATTGTGGATCAACAGCATCAGGCAGATTCTGATGTAAAAAAGAAACACGCCGATGATGAGGCAGCCAAACATAAAGCAACTCTAGATGCCAAGAAAAAAGCAGATGCAGAAGCGAAACGTCAGGCTGATTTGGAGGCGAAAAAACAAGCCGATGCAGAGGCAAAAAAACAGGCAGATGAAGATGCTCGTCATGAAGCTGCTGCCAAAAAGAAAGCCGAATTAGAGGCACAGAAAAAAGCAGATGCGGAAGAGAAACGTAAGGCTGAAGCTGAAGAAAAACGCAAAGCAGATGCAGAAGCGAAACATAAAGCAGTTGTAGAAGCGAAGAAAAAAGCTGAGGCAGATGCAAAGGCAAAAAAACAAGCTGATGCAGATGCTAAAAAATCGACAAGCAAAAAACAAGCTGATGCGGATAAAGCACGTGATCTACTAGAAGGTAAGAAAAAGTGGATGGTACAAGTTTCTTTGGCAGCGAACCAAGCCAATGCCGATGCAACGGTTTCTAAACTTCGTGCCAAAGGTTATAAAGTGGTCACTAGTCCAACCTCAAAAGGGATTCGGATTATGGTCGGGCCTTCTAAAGATCGTGATGGTGCAGATACTGCTCGTCGTAAAATCCAAGGTGATGCAAGCTTGGGAATGAAGTCTGCTTGGGTTATTGATTGGGTTCCACTCGATCAACGCTAAGATGCTTGATGTGGATGCGTTAATTGTTGACGCATCCATTCGATATTTTGGGGGTAGAATAATCGATCAATATTGATCCAAATGGGGTGGAAGCCATAGCCACCATGTTTCATTTCTTGTAAAGCCTCTTGTGTTGTCCAGCCCTCAAGTAAAATACGCGACATTGCTATCATGGTACCTGTACGATCTGAGCCATGATAGCAATGGATTAAAACCCGTTGATGTGCTGCTTGAGCCTTTTGTAAAATTTGCATGACTTTGACAATCTGTTGTCGTTGAATATCCCATGTATTGATTGGAATATGAATCAGTTGAATATTTTGATGCTTGAGTAATGTAAGGTCTTCATTTCGAGTCCGCAGATTAATCACGATATCGATTTTTTGTTGCTGTAAATAGGGAAGCAGTAAGTCAGAGGGTTGTTCACTACGGTAAAGCCAAGAATTCACTTGATAAAAATTGTGCTTTTTGGCAATCGCAAGTCCCCAATGATCGGGGCGTTGGGCATCCGCTAAGACGGAGCTTTCTATGCAGCCTTGTAAAATTAGACTTGAGCCAAGCAGTGCTGCTGCAAATGCATAAGAAGAAATACGCATAAAAATCAATAAAGCAGAAAAATAGCCCTTAAATTAAGCATAATTTTTTATATATACAGCAGTGATTCTGTAAAAAAAGCCTATTCAAGAATAGGCTTGGAGAGAAATCTGATTTTAGTCTAAGTTTGGTTGTGGAGTTAAGCGCAAATAAGGTGTTACAGCGCTATAGCCTTTAGGAAAGCGCTGTTTGATTTCATTTTCATCTTTTAGGCTGGGTACAATCACCACATCATCTCCTTGTTGCCAGTTGGCAGGGGTTGCAACTTTGTAGTGATCGGTCAGTTGTAGAGAGTCAATCACCCGTAAAATTTCGTTGAAATTCCGTCCTGTTGATGCAGGGTAGGTAATAATTAAACGGACTTTCTTGTTGGGGTCAATAATTACCAAAGACCGTACAGTTGTGGTTTCACTCGCATTCGGATGTAAAAAACCATATAGCTCAGAAACTTTACGATCTTGGTCTGCCAAGATTGGGAAATTCACTGTGGTGTCTTGAGTTTGATTAATATCTTGAATCCAGCCTTGATGAGATTCGACATCATCGACCGATAACGCAATGGCTTTGACATCACGTTTGCTAAATTCATCATGTAATTTGGCAGTATAGCCCAGTTCGGTGGTACATACAGGCGTGTAATCCGCAGGGTGTGAAAATAGAATACCCCAATGCTGACCAAGAAATTGATAAAAATCAATTTCGCCTTCACTTGATTGTTGTTGGAAGTTTGGGGCTGTATCGCCAAGACGTAAACTCATGTGAATCCTCAAAAGTATTTTATTGTGTTGATAAATTCACTATGAACCAATTCTTTTGCAGAGAAAATACAGCTTTATGATGTTGATATGAATAAAATGAATAAAGCATGGTTTTGAATGATCAAAATAGGTGATCAGGATCGGTTGATTTGTGACTGAAATATTGAAAAAAATGCTGCTTTTTACGTAAAAAACTTGTACTTCAAAAATCTAACTCCATAATAACGTCTAACTAGAAATTCATTTTTCATTTTTGACTAGCAAAATTTAGAGAGTTTATCCATGTTGGCAGGTCTGATCGGAGGTATCTTCGGTACAAAAAATGAGCGCGAACTGAAACGCATGCGTAAAATTGTCGAGAAAATTAATGCGCTCGAACCGACGATAGCCGCTCTTAGCGATGCAGACTTATCTGCAAAAACTCAAGAATTTAAAGATCGTTATCAAACTGGGGTAAGTTTAGACGATTTATTGCCTGAAGCGTTTGCAGTCTGCCGTGAGGCGGGTAAACGTATCATGGGTATGCGTCACTATGATGTGCAGCTAATTGGTGGTATCACTTTGCATGAAGGCAAAATTGCCGAAATGCGTACAGGTGAAGGTAAGACCTTGATGGCAACGTTGGCGTGCTATCTCAATGCGTTAACTGCTCAGGGTGTGCATGTCATTACGGTAAATGACTACTTGGCACAGCGTGATGCTGAGTTAAACCGACCTTTGTTTGAGTTTTTGGGTTTAACCGTTGGCACGATTTACTCAATGCAAGCGCCAGACGAAAAAGCCTTAGCCTATAAAGCCGATATTACTTATGGTACAAACAACGAATTTGGTTTTGACTATCTGCGTGACAACATGGTGTTTTCACTCGCAGAGAAAAAACAGCGTGGTTTAGTATATGCCATTATCGATGAGGTTGACTCAATCCTGATCGATGAAGCGCGCACACCACTGATTATTTCAGGGCAAAGTGAAGACTCTTCACAGCTTTATGCTGCAATTAATCATATTGCTCCTAAACTTCATCCACAAAAAGAAGAAAAAGTGGCTGATGGTGGTCACTTTTGGATTGATGAAAAACAACGCTCAGTGGAAATGACCGAAGTCGGTTATGAAGCTGTGGAAAGTGAATTGATTCAGATGGGTTTGTTGCAAGAAGGCGAGAGTCTATATTCAGCAACGAACTTAAACTTGGTTCATCATGTATCTGCGGCAATTCGAGCGCATTTTCTGTATCAACGTGACGTTCACTACATTATTCATGATGGTGAAGTGGTGATTGTGGACGAACATACAGGTCGTACCATGCCAGGTCGACGTTGGTCTGAAGGTCTACATCAAGCGGTCGAAGCCAAAGAAGGCTTGGAAATTCAACCAGAAAACCAAACATTGGCAACCACAACATTCCAAAACTATTTCCGTTTATATAAAAAGCTTTCAGGCATGACAGGTACTGCGGATACCGAAGCGTCAGAAATGAAAGAAATTTATGGTTTGGACGTGGTTTTGATTCCAACGCATCGCCCAATGGTTCGCCAAGATCATAATGACCTGATTTATCTAAATCGTGATGGGAAATACAGCGCGATTGTTGCAGAAATTAAGCGTATTCAAGAAACTCGTGCGCCAATTTTGGTGGGTACTGCAACGATTGAAGCCAGTGAAATTCTGTCACAAAAACTGACTGCTGCGGGTATCAGACACGAAGTTCTGAATGCCAAACAACATGAGCGTGAAGCCGACATTATTGCCCAAGCAGGTAGTCCAGATTCTGTGACCATTGCAACCAACATGGCAGGTCGTGGTACAGACATTTTGCTTGGTGGTAACTGGAAAGCTAAACTCGCTAAAATTGAAAACTCAACGGCTGAAGATGAAGCGCGTTTAAAAGCTGAATGGCAACGTGACCATGAAACTGTGTTAAATGCTGGTGGTTTACATATCATTGGTTCTGAACGTCATGAATCACGCCGTATTGATAACCAATTACGTGGTCGTGCAGGACGTCAGGGTGACCCTGGTGTTTCACGTTTCTATTTGTCTTTAGAAGATGATTTGATGCGTATCTTTGCGGGTGATCGTGTGGTTGGCATGATGCGCGCGATGGGTTTGAAAGAAGACGAAGCCATTGAACACAAAATGGTGAGTCGTTCAATTGAAAATGCCCAACGCAAAGTTGAAGCACGTAACTTTGACATCCGTAAAAACTTATTGAAATACGATGATGTTAATAACGAACAGCGTAAGATTATTTATTCTCAACGTGATGCGGTATTGGCTGAAACGACCTTGCAAGATTATATCGAGGAAATGAACCACGATGTGATGAAGGCCTTGATTGCTAACTTTATTCCACCTGAGTCCATTCATGATCAATGGGATATCGAAGGTCTAGAGAAAGCACTCAGTACCGATTTAGGTATTGAATTACCGATTCAACAATGGCTAGATGAAGATCGTCGTTTAGATGAAGAAGGTTTGGTTGAACGCATTAGTGATGAAGTGGTTGCGCGTTACCGTGCGCGTCGTGAGCAAATGGGTGCAGATTCGGCGTCAACACTTGAGCGTCACTTTGTATTGAATGCACTTGATCGCCACTGGAAAGATCATTTGGCTGCAATGGATTATTTGCGTCAAGGGATTCATTTACGTGGTTATGCACAGAAAAATCCTGAGCAAGAATACAAAAAAGAAGCTTTTAACCTGTTTGTAAGCATGTTGGGTGCGATTAAATCTGATGTGGTGACAGACTTGTCATTGGTACATGTACCAACGCCAGAAGAATTGGCTGAACTTGAAGCACGTCAACAACAACAGGCGGATGCAATGCGTTTGTCTTTTGAACATGACAATGTTGATGGTTTAACAGGCGCAACGCTCATGATGGATGAAAGTGATGATGCAATTACGAATTCCTCTGGGTTAAATCTGAATAAAAATCAGATTGCACCACCAGCGAGCCGTAATGCACCTTGTCCATGTGGCTCAGGCTTAAAATATAAGCAATGTCATGGTAAAATTTAAAGCTTAGACCTATTTTACAAAAGCAGAACAAGATGTTCTGCTTTTTTATTGGCAGGTCATAGGCTCGGTCATGAAATTCCAGTACACTTTTAACCAAAATTCACTTTGTAAAATTTAAAGTGTTGGTGCTTACATGAAAAAAATCAAACAGGCGATCTTGCTTAGTATCTGTGTTGCTCCTGCAATCACATGGGCAGCAGAGGCTCAGCCATTTACCACAACTGTTGGCAATGTTCTGGCTGCAAAAGGTGCAACAACTGCACAAACTGTAGTGCAAGGAAATAACACTATGATTATTAGCCCTCGTACGGGCATACGTTATGCACTAGGTGATACACAAGGTCGTGCAATTGTGATTCAAACGGCTGCGATCGCACCTGCAAATAATGTGACTGTAAAACGAATTCTTGCGACTAACCCTGCATTGTCTGTTGAGAGTCAGCAAAAAGCGGAACAATCTTTATTAAGCATGAATCAGGCAACACATTAAATATCTTTCAAAGTCCTATTTTCCTTATGCTAAAAAAGGAAAGACAGCGTAGGCAAAAGAAGTTGATTTAATTGTTGAAATAGAAAACCAGCTACCTTGCTGGTTTTTTATTGGATTTAAGATCAGAGGCTCGATTTTTTGGTGTATATCTAATAAGCTAGAACTTTATTTTCACTTCTAAAAATGGATCATTAAAATGGCTGTTGGTGACGTTACTATGCCACTTATGCATGTGGTAAAAGGTGTAAAAATTGGCTCTACAGAAGCGCATGTACGTTATCCAAACCGACGAGATCTGGTGATCTTTGAATTTTCTGAAGGGGCAAATGTTGCAGGTGTTTTTACGCAAAATGCCTTTTGTGCTGCGCCTGTGCGCATTTCTAAAGCTCATTTAGCAGAAAGTAATGCACGTTATTTGGTAATTAATACAGGCAATGCCAATGCAGGTACAGGTTCATTGGGTTTACAAAATGCCCAAAAAATTTGTGAAAGCTTAGCTGTAGTTGCAGGCGTTGCTACACAAGAAATTTTACCTTTTTCAACAGGTGTAATTGGTGAACAACTTCCTGTGGAGCGTATTGTTGCTGGATTACAACCTGCATTTGACAGTTTGCAGGCAGATGCTTGGACAGATGCAGCAAAAGGGATCATGACAACAGATACCACGCCAAAAGGTGCATCTGAACAATTTGAATTAGATGGTGTGACTTATACCATGACAGGTATTAGTAAAGGTGCAGGTATGATTCGCCCAAATATGGCAACCATGCTGTCCTTTGTTGCGACTGATGCGCCAATTGCACGAGATCTCGTACAAAAACTGTTGAAAGATGCAGCTGATCAATCATTCAACCGTATTACGATTGATGGCGATACCTCAACCAATGACTCCTGTATTTTTGTTGCAACAGGTCAGGCAGGTGGTGAAGAAATTCAATCTGTAGATGATTCTCGATATACGGTTGTTGCGGAAGTCCTGATCCGAGTCATGAAGCGCCTTGCTCAATTAATCATACGTGATGGTGAAGGGGCAACCAAATTCATTACGGTAACAGTTGAGGGTGGAAACAATACCGATGAATGCTGTGAGGTTGCTTATAGCATTGCACATTCACCGTTGGTTAAAACTGCAATTTTTGCATCAGATCCAAACTGGGGTCGTATTTTGTGTGCGATTGGTTATGCCAAGATTCAAGATTTAGATGTTGAAAAAGTTCAAGTCTGGTTGGATGAGGTTCAATTGTGTAAAGATGGTGGCGCAGCCGCTGACTATACAGAAGCTGAAGGCGCACGTGTCATGCAGCAATCTGAAATGACCATTCGAGTGGATTTGGGGCGTGGGTCAGCGAAAGACACGGTTTATACCTGTGACTTGTCTTATGATTATGTGAAAATTAATGCCGATTACCGTTCTTAAATGACTAATCCAAGATTTTAAAATGAGCCTCATCTTAGAATGAGGCTTTTTTATTGGAGATATATGCTTGAAAATTAGAAAGAAATGCCTAAAAAAAGCACAAAAATAATAAAAATGCTGAATAAATAAGCTTTTGAATGAATAAATGTATATTTTTTTGAATTAAGGTATTGACCAAAACAAGACTCACGCCTAGAATGCACACCGTACCGCACGATGTGCGATACAGCGAAAGCTGAGATGAATCGGAGCATAGCACAGCCTGGTAGTGCACCTGGTTTGGGACCAGGGGGTCGTAGGTTCGAATCCTACTGCTCCGACCAATTCCTCAAGGCGGTATCGCATGATGTTTTATCATCGATCAAGCGCTTGTAGCTCAGTTGGATAGAGCATCCGCCTTCTAAGCGGATGGTCACAGGTTCGAATCCTGTCAGGCGCGCCATTTTATGGTGTCTGATGAATAGAACCAAAACACTACGGTGGATGTAGCTCAGTTGGTAGAGCCCCGGATTGTGATTCCGGTTGTCGTGGGTTCGAGCCCCATCATTCACCCCAATTTCGGAGCATAGCACAGCCTGGTAGTGCACCTGGTTTGGGACCAGGGGGTCGTAGGTTCGAATCCTACTGCTCCGACCATCATCTAAGAGATGAAATAAATAATCCGCTTAAATGCGGTTTTTTTATGTCTGAAATTTCTTATTCTATTATTTGTTAATATTATAATTCGCTATTCGCTATTCGCTATTCGCTATTCGCTATTCGCTATTCGCTATTCGCTATTCGCT